>NZ_CP110395.1:2242519-2562878 GCF_029910215.1 Paraburkholderia sp. D15
GCAGCGGTGGATGGCCGTGCTGACGCAGGCGGGTCTCTACACGCCGCCGCAACGGGTCAACGACAACGCGATCTTCGGCGGTAGTCTGCAGTACGCGCACACGGCCGAAGGCGAACGAAAAATCCACGACGGCAAGCTGTGTTTCGCGGAGGGCCTGTCGGTCGCGTCGGTGGAATTCGCCAAGCCGGTCAAGCTCGGCAAGCAATGGCACACGCGAGGCGTCTACTGGTACGCCTATCGTCACGCCGACGCATGGATCCAGACGCCCGCGGCGCAAGGCGCGGTGCCCGAGCGCTTCGCGGATCTGCCCAGGACCCGTAGCATCGCGCTCGTCAAGGGTGAGCACGGCTGGGAAGTCGACAACGCCACCGGCTACGGCTATGCCGCGAACGGCGATAAACCGGACGCAGCGGACGCAGCGGACCCAGCGGACGCGACGGACTCGCCGGCCGGCACCCTCGCACGCCGTGCGCTCCAGCAGGCGAACGCCAATGCCCAAACCGACGACGAAGCCGCCGGCGACATCGGCCTGTTCGCCCGGCTTCGCTCGATGGTGTCCGGCCTGTTCGGTTCGAATCCCTCGCTGATGGGGAAATGGCGCGACGACAACGACAAATTGGGCATGCTGGAATTCAAGCCCGACAGCGCGTTGCTGCAAGGCGCACCCGTGCCCGTCAGCTATGAAAAAGACCGCGCCGACAGCAAGCGCATCCGCGTGAAGATCGCGGACGGCTCGACGCTCGCGACCATCCAGCTGATCGACGACGATCACCTGTACCTCTCCTTCGGTTTTTTCGGCAAGGCGCGTTTTCATCGCGTCGGATGACGCGGCGCACCCCGAGCTTCATCCCCGAATGCCCGATCACGATCATTGAGACCTAGCATGCGTTGTCAGAAATGCGAATCGACGAATAGTCCGTCCGCCCGGTTTTGCAAACAGTGCGGCACGCCGTTGCCGCGCGGTGAGGAAACATCCGTTCCCGCGCCGGAGCAACCGCGGGCGCAGCCGCTGGAGCAACAGGCATTCAGCGAACCCGCGGCAGCGCCCTGCCCGCAATGCGCGACGCCGCGCGTGGGCGGCAAGCGCTTCTGCCGGCAATGCCGGTTCGATTTTTCGACGCTGGATGCGCCTGGCACGGCCACGCCTGGCGTCACGGTGACGCCGGCCGACGAACAGGCGCGTGCGGAGGCTGAAGCAAAGGCGGAAGTCGAGGCCAAGGCAGACGCCGCGCGACGTGCATCTGAAGCACGTGCGGCAGCGCAGTCGGAAGAAGCGCGTGCGGTGGAACAACGCGAGGCTGAAGCACGTGCCGCTGCGCAGGCAGAAGCGGAGCACGCGGCCAGGCAGAACGTTTCGGAAACGCCCGCTGCGGACGCGCAACAGCTTTCGCAGGAAGCTCGCCCTGTCGAGACCTGCCCGCAGTGCGCGACCGTGCGCGTTGCCGATAAGCGCTTTTGCCATTCGTGCCGTTTCGATTTTGTCGAACACAAGGCATATGAGACCGCGCCCCTGGCGCCCATCGTCGAGACGGACGAGACTCGGGAGCCGGTTCCGGCAGCCGCATCGTCCGGGGAACCCACGCCAAGCGAATCCGCGACGATTGCATCGCCGGCATCGAGCGAATCGCAGTCCACCTCGTCCGCGTCGGGTTCCTTACCCGAGACGCGGGCGAACTCCGCGAGCGCCCCCGACAGGAAGTCCAGCAAGGCGCTGGTGATCGGCGTGTCGGCGGTGGCCGTTCTGGCTGTTGCGATCGGCGCGGGCCTGTTCATCCGCTCGCAACACGTGGCGCATGCCACCGCCGAAGCGCTCGACACCGGCGCTTCCTCCCCTGTCGCGACAACCGGTAGCGGCGGCGCATCCGGTACGCCGGTCGTTTCCGCCACGCAGGATGTCAATGGCGCGTCCGGCACGACGCTTCAATCGAACGCCGGCGGCCCCGCGAACGTGGTCGACTCGGCCGCGGCATCCTTGCCGGCGGTCGATGCGACGCCTATCGCCGCCACGCCGTCCACACAACCGTCGATGCCGCCCTCGCCCACGCAAGCGCTCACCCAGGCGCCCACGCAAACCGCCGCGCAAACGCCGCCTCAAACGCCTGTCGACGGCACACCGGTTGCTTCCACCAGCGCATCGGCAAGCAACACCCCGCACGATGTCGCGGCCGCGCTGAACGCACCACCGGCACACGCGAAACCGCCGCGCAAACCGGCCACGCAGCCTGTCGGATCGACCGGCTCGCCCGACGCCGGCCAGAACGCCACGATCCGCGCGGCGATCGCCGGCAGTCTCGCCGACGGCAACGGCTGCTTCGGCAGCAAGAAGTACGATTGTGCGATCTCGAATGCCGATGCCGTCCTGCGACTCGACCCTCACAACAGCGCGGCGCTCTCGCTGCGCCGTCGTTCGAAGTCGGCGCAGGAAAGCGCGCTGAACAGCATGTCGATCGAATGATCCCGCAATGATCCCGTCCGGAGTCCGCCATGTCGTATGAGTTCAGTTCCGAAGGCGACCGCCTCAATCTGCCCAATCCGTTCCGGGTCGAAAACTGGTTCCGCTTTGCCGCCGCGCTGCTGCTGTTCGTCGGCGGTCTCGCGGCGCTGCTGCTGAGCCGCCATAACCTCGCGGCGCATCGCGGCGCTCTGGCATTCCTGCCGCTTGCCATGGGCGTCTTCCTGCTCGGCAGCGGCATCAACTACGCGCGCATCGGCATGATGCAACTGCGCTTCTACTTCGGCCGCGGTCAGCCGCTCGGTCTCGCCGGCGAAATTCCCGCCAGCAATCAGGACGGCGTGATGAACGGCGCCGCCAATCTGCAGGAACGCATGCGTTCCGGCGCCTTGTGGTTCGAGGAGCCGAAAGGCGCGCTCAACGGCCTGCTGTATTCGCTGATCCCCGCGCTGATCTACGCGCCGGTGCCGATCCGCCGGCTCGCGCAGTCGCAATTCGAATCGGGTCTCGCGCTGGTGGCGACGCTGCTGAGCTTCCTGATCGCGACGATCGGCTTCGACAGCAGTTCGGACCGCACCTGGGTCGCGCTGCTGTTCTTCGGCTTCGCGTTCTTCCTGCTGCTCAAGCCGATGGAGCAGCAAGGCCATCAGACGACCCCGCTCGGCCCGGCCGGCTTGATCGGCCTGCTGCTGATCGCCGTGTTCGCGCCGATCGTCGTGCCGCTCATGTCCGCGCATCTGCCCGATCTGAGCTGGCTGCCGCTCACCACGCAGACCTTCGCGCTGCTGCTGTGCGCAATCGTAGCGGTGCTGCTGTTCTTCGTCGCGCTGATCCGTCAGACCGTGGTGGCGCCCAAGACCAGCATGGGCAGCGAACTGGCGACGGTGTCGCTGAACGGCCAGCCCAAGCAACTGCTCGACGAACTCGAGCGTCACATGCAGCGCCGCTGGGTCGAACAGATTCCGAACCGGCGCTATGCGCGCCAGACGCCGGATGTCACCGGTCAATCGGGGCAATTCACCGGCCAGCTGTTCGAAGAGACCCAGCCGTTGCCGCGCGAGGACATGCGTCGCGTCGATCTCAAGCGCGCGTTCACCGAGCCGCGCTATCGCTGGCTGGTCAGTCTGAACGCGTTCGGCGTCGCGCTGGTCGCGCTCGCCGTGATCTGTCTGCTGTGGTTCGCCGCGGAGTTTTCCTCGGCCTATGGCGACGATCGTTCCGCGGTCCTCGGCTGGGCGACCTTCGGCAGCGCGATGCTCGCGGTCGGCGCCTTCTGCCTGCGCGCCGGCCATATGTTGTGGGCCCGCTTCGACTTTCTGTCGAAACTCGTGTGGGTACAGTTCGACGGCAATTTCCAGCGCTCGAAAATGAACCTCGGCTCGCAGTTCACCGATCGCGTGCGGACCGAAAGCGATGTGGTCGCGGTGCACGACATGTCGGTGCGCGTATGGGTCGCGGAAATCGATTCCGTGACCTTCGGACGCGATCACCGCCGGATGATCGTCGGCATGCGCGGCCTGCCCGACGAAGCGCGCGAGTTGCGCACGCTGCTCGAACAATGCGCGCAGCAGCAGACCGTGGTGGTGGCGCCGACCTCGCAGCGCGACATCGAGAAGATCGCGCTGTCGGGTTCGCTGAACAAGGTCAGCGATTCAGGCGGCGCCGGTCTGCTACCGGAAAAACTGCGTGACGCGCTGGGCGGCAATGCCGCCGCGGAGCACGGCACGCAGACGCCAGCACACACGCAGACGCCGGCACCGTCCAAGCCGCAATGCAAGGCCTGCGGCGAGACGCTGGAGCCCGGTTCGCGCTTTTGCGCCCACTGCGGCACGGCCGTCGGCTGATGCAGGGTGCAGGTGCAGGACTGAGATTGATCAAGACTAAGGCTGACGCGGCCACGTCAGCGCATCGACAAAAACAAGAGGAAACCATGCACGTTACCCAGATTTCGACGCGTCTCTTCGCGAGCGTCACCCTCACCGCGATGCTGGCGGGTTGCGCGACCGAAGGCGGCCCTTCGCCGCTCGCCAACCTCTCCTGCAACCCGGCGATCGCCGCGGTGGCGGGCGGCGTGCTCGGCGCGGTCGTCACCGGCGGCAACAAGGTGGCGGGCGCGGCGATCGGCGCGGGCGTCGCGGCGCTGCTCTGCGCCGCCGTCGATTACGAGGCGAAACAGATCAAGACCGCGCAACAGGCCCAGGCCGACTACCGGAGCGCGCACAACGGCCGCCTGCCGGACCAGGCTTCGCTGGTGAAATACACGACGTCGTTCACGCCGTCGTCGATCTCCGCCGGCGACAAGGCCACGCTGAATTCGTATATCGAAGTCGTCAAGGGCCGGCAGGATGCGACCGATCCCGTGATCGAGGAAGAAGCGACCATCTACAAGCCGGACGGCAGCGTCGCCAAGTCCGTGCGCAAGCCGGTCGCGAAGACGGCGTCGGCGGGCGCGTTCTCCAGCAGCTTCACCATCCCGATGCCGCAAGGCGTGCCGCAGGGTGCGTATCCGGTCAAATCGACGCTGTACGTGAACGGCACGGAAGTCGCCGAGCGCAAGGTCGCGCTGCAGGTCGTGGCGAGCGCATCGATCGGCACGACCTACGCGTTGCTGGAGCCGGCCTCGCCCTCGCGCCCCGGCTCCACCTCGTCGATGCCATAACGCTTGAGCTTCGCGTAAAGCAACTGGCGGTTTACGTTCAGCCGGCGCGCGGCATCGGTGCGGTTGTTGCCGCTGTGCCGCAGCGCGCGGCGGATCAGCATCTCCTCCAGACGCGCGAGCGCCGACGGCAGGTCTTCGTCGGGCCAGTCGAATTCCAGCGCCGGGTCTTGCGGCGAGCGTGCGTCGCGTAGAAACGCGAGGTCGGTCGCGTGGATGTACTCGCCGCGCACCATCACCGCCGCGCGCTCCATCGCGTTCTTCAGTTCGCGCACGTTGCCGGGCCAGCCGAAGCGGATCAGCAACGCCGCCGCATCCGCCGAGAGCCGCTTGCCCGTGGCCGCGCGCGTCAGAAAATATTCGGCCAGCGGCACGATGTCGGCGATCCGCGCGGACAGCGGCGGCAGATGAATCGGCACCACGTGCAGCCGGTAGAACAGATCCTCGCGGAACGTGCCTTCGCGCACGCAGCGCAGCAGATCGCGGTGCGTCGCGGCGATCACGCGCACGTCGACCGGCACCGGTTTGCCGCCGACCGGGACCACTACCCGCTCCTGCAACGCGCGCAATATCTTGGCCTGCATCGCGATGTTCATGTCGCCGATCTCGTCGAGAAACAGCGTGCCGTGCGCGGCCTGGCGGAACGCGCCGTCGCGCTCCGCGTTCGCGCCGGTGAACGCGCCGCGCACGTGACCGAACAGCTCGCTCTCCAGCAGATCGCCGGGAATCGCCGCGCAATTCACCGCGACGAACGGCCGCTCGTGACGCAGGCCGTGCTCGTGAATCGCACGTGCCACCACCTCCTTGCCGGTGCCGGTTTCGCCGGTGATCAGCACGGTCGCGTCGCTGTCGGCGAGCACGCCGATGGTCTTCTGCACGGTGCGCATCGCCTCGCTCGAACCGATGATCGCGTCGGCCTGCGCGACCGGCGAACTCGCGCCCGGCCCGGCCACGCTCGACAGCATGCGTTGTAGCACCTGCGCGAGATCGGCCCGGCCGATCGGCTTGGTCAGGTGATCGAACGCGCCGAGCCGCATCGCCTCGATCGTGTTCGACGCGGTGGCGTGCGCGGTCAGCACCGTGACGGCCGGCGCGCCCGGCCGCCCGCGCATGCGGCGCAGCACTTCCAGTCCGTCGATGCCCGGCATGCGCAGATCGAGAATCATCGCGCTCACTGGCTCGGTATCGAGCAGTTCGAGCGCCCGCAAGCCGTCGGCGGCGAGACAGGCGGTGTGGCCGAGGTCGATCACGACTTCGGCGAGCGCGTCGCGCATGGTGGCGTCGTCGTCGACGATCAGGATGTGGGGCATGGCAAGGTGATCTCGAAAGTAGTGCCGTATTCGGTCGACGTGAAACGGGCGCCGCCGCCGTGCGCGACCGCGACTTCCCGCACGATGGACAGCCCCAGACCCGTGCCGTCCGGCCGTCCGGTGACGAACGGCTCGAACAGGTGGTCCTGGATATCGGCGGGCGGTCCCGAGCCTCGATCGTGCACCGACAGCACGAGGGCACCGGCACGGCGCTGCGCGGCGACGTCGATGTGGCTGCCGGGCGGCGCCGCGTTGATCGCGTTCAGAATCAGATTGTCGAGCGCGCGTTGCAACTGATCCGGATCGAAGCGCGCCTCCTGCCGTTCGGCCGAACTGGCGATGCTCAGATTTTTCGCCGCCGCGCGCTCCGCATGCTGGGCCACGCACGCGTCGAGAAACGCGCCGACTTCGATCAGCTCGCGTTTCGGTTCGTCGTGTTCGGTGATGCTCAAGAGGCGCCGCACCAGCGCGTCGAGCCGTTCGATCTCGCCGAGAATCACGCGCAACGCCTGCGGCTGCCGCTCGGCGCCGCCCGCCACCGCGCTCTCGGCCTTCAGCCGCATCGCCGCGATCGGGTTGCGGATCTCGTGCGCGACACCCGCCGCGACCCGGCCGATCGCCGCGAGCCGCTCGGCGGTCGCCATCTGCCGCGCGAGCGTATCGCCGCGCTGCCGGGCGGCCGAGAGCCGCCGGCCCGCTTCGTTCAACGCGAGCACGATGCGGTCGAGTTCGCGTTCGCGGGTCGGCGGCAAGACCGGCAGGTCGGCGACGTCGTACGAATTGAGCGCGGTCTCGATCTGCGCGACGTGGCGCGACCACGTCATCGTCAATTGCGTGAGCAGCGCGGCGGCGATCAGCACCGTCACCAGCAGCACCGCCTGCCCCGCCATCAACTGGTAGTAGCTGCGGCCGGCGAACGTGAAGGTCCACGTCATGGTCCACGCGGTCAGATGCGGCACCGGTCCGGGCAACGGACAGGCGGCCATCAGCAGGGTTTGCGAGCGCGCGCCGTAGCGGTGGCTCGCCGCGTGATCGCTGCTGAGCGCCGCCGCGTTGATCTCGCGGATGCGTGGCAGTTCGCCGCCGGGTGGATCGGTGCGCGGCGCGGCGCCGTCGTAGGTCGGAAAGGCGTAGGCGAGCGAACCGGTATCCGCATGCCAGATGCCGCCCTGGATGCCCTGCCGGTTGCTCAGGACGCTCTGCACCAGCGCGGTCAGACGGCCGCGCGCGGCGGCGTCGTTCAGCGTGGGCGACGCGCCGGCCCAGTCGGCGCTATGCAGACGGTAGGCGGACACGATCGCGTCGCACGCGCGCGCGTTTTCGGCGGCGGCCTGGCCGACCTGCGCCGCCGCCGATTGATGGAACAGCCCCACCATCAGCCAGGCGGTCGCGCCCGCCGCGACGACCAGCAGTGCAAGCAGCACGATCAGCCGGCCGCGTAACGATCGAAGCATGTTGTTGTCCTGTGATGTTCGTGGCGGTCTCCGTCCGCCGCGCTCCCTGATGCGAATGGTATGCCAGCGCGAATCCATCGTACCGCGATGGATGGCGCGGCGGTCCTGCGGCGTGCGTTGCAGCCGCGCGAGCCGCCGCGCCGGAAGGGTTGCGCCAGGCCGTCATGACCGCCGTGTCACGCGAGCGCTCGCCGCCATGTCGCGTGCGACGACACCGCCATTGTCCTGATTTGCGACACCTCGCGTCGTGAATCGCGACAACGCCGCGCGCGAGAGTGCGGCGCAAGTCACGACGCATCGGCATTTCACGCCTGGCATGGTGGTTGCAGAGGATGACGCGCCAGCCGCCCCGTCACGATCGCCATTGCCATTGTCGTTGTCATGGCCATCGCGTCCACACGGGCGGCGCCCTGACGCCGTTACTCCGTTACTCCGCATTGAACCCGCTCGACTCGCCGAGGCACTCGTGAAAAGAACCAACCTGAAATGGCCGGCCCTCGCCGTCCTCGTGCTGCTGATCGTGGTGGCCGTCTGGTTGCTCGTGTTCCGCCATCCCGCGCGCAAGGCGCCGGCGGCGCCACCCGGCACGCCGGTGTCGGCGGTCGCGGCGAAACTGGCCGACGTACCCGTCTATATCGATTCGCTCGGCACGGTCACGCCGACGCGCACCGTGACCGTGATCACCCAGGTCAACGGGATTCTCGATTCGGTCGACTTCAAGGAAGGCCAGTTCGTGCGCCGCGGCCAGGTGATCGCGCGCATCGACTCGCGCGCGCTGGAAGCGCAACTGGTGCAGGCGCAAGGCACGCTGACGCATGACAAGGCCGCGCTCGCGAACGCCCAGCTCGATCTGCAGCGCTACCGTCAACTGATCAAGGTCGGCTCGATCACCCAGCAAACGCTCGACACGCAGGTCGCGACCGTCAACGAAGACCAGGGCACGGTCGTCTCCGACACCGGCAACGTGAAGAACCTGCAGGTCCAGGTCAGCTACTGCACGATCGTCTCGCCGGTGGACGGCGTGGTCGGCCTGCGCCTCGTCGACCCGGGCAACTACGTGACGACGACCAGCACCACCGGTCTCGCCGTCATCACGCAACTGCAGCCGGCCACCATCGTGTACGCGGTGCCGGAGGACTATCTCGGCCAGATCCGCCGCGCGATGTCGCGCGGCGCGGTCGCCGTGCTCGCCTACGACCGCGACAAGAAGACCCTGCTGTCGCACGGCACGCTGCTCGCGGTCGACAACCAGGTGGACACCACCACCGGCACGATCAAGGTGAAGGCCGAATTCCCGCAATCCGGCGACACGCTGTTCCCCAACCAGTTCGTCAACGCGCGCATGCAGGCCGACACGCTGAACCAGATTCCGGTGATTCCGACCGCCGCGATCCAGCACGGCACCAACGGCGATTTCGTGTTCGTGGTCGGCGCGGGCAACAAGGTGGCGCTGCGCAACGTGAAGTCCGGCCCGGTGAGCGGCGACAACACCGCGATTCTCGACGGCGGCGTGAAGGCCGGCGAGCGCGTGGTGACTGACGGCGCCGACAAGCTCGACAACGGTTCGACCGTGCGGGTGGTGGCGGCGACGCCGGCCGGGGCATCGGGCGCGTCGGGGGCATCGGGTACGTCCGCGGCATCCGGCGCTTCGGCCTCGCCGGCCGCGTCCGCCGCTCCCGCGTCCAACTAACGGCCGGTCTCCATGAATATTTCGCGCCCCTTCATCGAGCGGCCGATCGCCACCTCGTTGCTGATGATCGCCGTGCTGCTCGCCGGCCTGCTCGGCTATCACCTGCTGCCGGTTTCGGCGCTGCCCGAGGTGGACTACCCGACCATCCAGGTCTACACCCAGTATCCGGGTGCGAGTCCCGACGTGGTCAGCTCGTCGATCACCGCGCCGCTCGAAGTGCAGCTCGGCGAAATGGCCGGCCTGAAGACGATGAACTCGACCAGTTCGAACGGCGTCTCGGTGATCACGCTGGAGTTCGATCTGTCGCTCTCGCTCGACGTCGCCGAACAGGAAGTGCAGGCGGCGATCAACGCGTCGGCCAGCTATCTGCCGGCCAACCTGCCCTACCCGCCGGTCTACAGCAAGGTCAATCCGGCCGACGCGCCGGTGCTCACGCTGTCGCTGACCTCGGACGTGCTGCCGCTCACGAAGATCGAAGACCTCGCCGACACCCGCCTCGCGCAGAAGATCTCGCAGATCTCCGGCGTGGGTCTCGTGACGATCAGCGGCGGCCAGCGTCCGGCGGTGCGTATCGAGGCGAACTCCGGCGCGCTGAATTCGCTCGGCCTGTCGCTCGACGACGTGCGCACCGCGCTTGGCAACGCCAACGTCAATCAGGCGAAGGGCAATCTGGACGGCAAGTACCAGGCGTATTCGATCGGCGCGAACGACCAGTTGCAATCCGCCGACCAGTACCCGGACGTGGTGCTCGCGTACAAAAACGGCGCGCCGATCCGGCTCGCGCAGATCGCGACCTCGGTGCAGGCCGCCGAGGACGTGCAGCAGGCCGCGTGGACCGGCACGCGGCCGTCGATCGTGCTGAACATCCAGCGGCAGCCGGGCGCCAACGTGATCGAGGTGGTGGACCGCGTGCAGAAGCTGCTGCCGCAACTGCGCGCGAGCCTGCCGGCCACGCTGAAGGTCGATGTGCTGACCGACCGTACGCAGACCATCCGCGCGTCGGTCACCGACGTCGAATACGAGCTCGCGGTGGCCGTCGCGCTGGTGGTGATGGTGATCTTCATCTTCCTGCGCAAGGTGGCCGCGACCGTGATTCCGGCGGTCACCGTGCCGCTGTCGCTGATCGGCACGCTCGCGGTCGCGTACGGACTCGGCTTCTCGCTGAACAACCTGACGCTGATGTCGCTGACCATCGCGACCGGCTTCGTGGTCGACGATGCGATCGTGATGATCGAGAACATCACGCGCTACATCGAGGCCGGCGACAAGCCGCTGGAAGCCGCGCTGAAAGGCTCGAAGCAGATCGGCTTCACGATCGTGTCGCTGTCGGTCTCGCTGATCGCGGTGATGATTCCGCTGCTGTTCATGGGCGACGTGGTCGGCCGGCTGTTCCGCGAATTCGCGCTGACGCTGGCCATCGCGATCGTGATCTCCGCGTTCGTGTCGCTGACGCTCACGCCGATGATGTGCTCGCGCATGTTCAAGGAGCACGAGGAAGAACACCGCGTCGATTTCTTCGACAAGGTGAACCGCCGCTATGTGCAGGGTCTCGGCTGGGTGCTGGAGCATCGCGCGCTGACGCTGCTGTCGGTCGCGCTGACCGCCGCGCTGACGTTCGCGATCCTGCTGTTGATGCCCAAGGGCTTCTTCCCCGAACAGGACACCGGGCTGATCGAGGGGATTTCGCAGGCGGCGCCGGGCATTTCGTTTCCGTACATGGTGCAGAAGCAGCAGCAACTGGTCGGCGATCTGCTCAAGGACCCGGCGGTCGCGAGCCTGTCCTCGTTCGTCGGCATCAACCAGACGAGCCCGACGCTCAACCAGGGCACCGTGCTGATCAATCTGAAGGACAAGGGCGATCGCGACAGCAGCGCGGCGGTGATCCGCCGGCTCTCGGATGCGACCGGCAGTCTCGCCGGCATGCGTTTGTTCCTGCATCCGGTGCAGGACCTGACGCTCGACGACACGATCTCGACCACCAGCTACCGCGTCGGCCTGCAAGCCACCGACCCGGACACGCTGAACGAATGGACCGGCAAGCTGATCGCCGCGCTCAGGGACGACCCGGCCTTCGCCGACGTGCAGAGCCAGGCGTTGCAGCAAGGCAACCAGATCCAGCTGAGCTTCGACCGCGCGACCGCGTCGCGCCTGGGCATCACGCCGCAGGCGATCGACGACGTGCTGTACGACGCGTTCGGCCAGCGCCAGGTATCGACCATCTACACGCAGCTGAATCAGTATCACGTGGTGCTGGTCGCCGACAAGACCTCCGGCAACCTGTCCGATCTGCTCTCCGGGCTCTACGTGGATACGGCCGCGGGCGGCGTCGCGCCGCTCGCCAGCATGGCGACCATGAAGCTGATCCACGCGCCGGTCACGATCAACCGCCAGGGCCAGTTCCCGTACGCGGACGTGTCGTTCAATCTGCAGCCGGGCTATACGCTCGGCACCGCCGTGACGCGCCTCGCCGACATCGAGAAGCAGATCGGGCTGCCGCTGACCGTGCAGGCGTCGCTGGAAGGCACGGCGGCGACCTTCCAGTCGTCGCTGTCGAACGAGGCGTTCCTGGTGGGCGCGGCGATCATCGTCGTGTACCTGATGCTCGGCGTGCTGTACGAAAGCTTCATCCACCCGGTGACGATTCTCTCGACGCTGCCCTCGGCGGCGCTCGGCGCGCTGCTCGCGCTGGTGATCACGGGCACGCAGTTCGACATCATCGGGTTGATCGGCATCGTGCTGCTGATCGGCATCGTGATGAAGAACGCGATCATGATGATCGACTTCGCGCTGGAGCTGGAGCGCAACGAAAACCTGCCCGCCGTCGAGGCGATCCGCCGCGCCGCCGAACTGCGCTTCCGGCCGATCCTGATGACCACCATGGCGTCGCTGTTCGGCGCGGTGCCGCTCGCGTTCGGCACCGGCATGGGCTCGGAGCTGCGGCATCCGCTGGGGATCGCGATTATCGGCGGCCTCGTGATCAGCCAGTTGCTCACGCTGTTCTCCACGCCGGTCATGTATCTCGCGATGCATCGCGTCGAGGACCGCTTCAGCAAGCGCGGCAAGGGTGATGGCAAAGGTGACGGCGAAGGTGACGGCAAACGCGGCCAGGATGACGCGCCGGGCCACGGCGGCGAACCCGCGCCGGTGGAGTAACGCGCGATGAACCTGTCCGAACCGTTCATCAAGCGCCCGGTCGCCACCACGCTGTTCGCGGTCGGCATCGCGCTGTTCGGCGCGCTGGCGTTCAAGCTGTTGCCGGTCGCGCCGCTGCCCGAGGTGGATTTCCCGACCATCAGCGTGCAGGCCACCCTGCCGGGCGCCGATCCGAACACCGTCGCGACCTCGGTCGCCACGCCGCTCGAACGCCAGTTCGGGCAGATTTCCGGCGTCACGCAGATGACCTCGGTCAGCTCGCTCGGCGCGACCCGCATCACAATGCAGTTCGATCTGAACCGCGACATCAACGGCGCGGCGCGCGACGTGCAGGCCGCGATCAGCGCGGCGCGCACCAACCTGCCCGCCAACCTCGACGGCAATCCGACCTACCGCAAGGTCAATCCGGCCGATGCGCCGATCCTGATCGTCAGTCTCACGTCCGATTCGGCGACCCGTGGCCAGTTGTACGACGCGGCCTCCACGGTGCTGCAGCAGAAGCTGCTGCAAACGCCGGGCGTGGGCGACGTCACGGTGGGCGGCGGCGCGTTGCCGGCGGTGCGGATCGAACTGAATCCTGACCGCGTGAATCACTACGGCATCAGTCTCGAACAGATCCGCAGCGCGATCGCGACCGCCAACGTCGATCTGCCGAAAGGCTCGGCGGGCGTCGGGCCGCTGAAGTACAACATCGGCGCGAACGACCAGCTCTACAACGCGCAGGACTACGCGCCGCTGATCGTCAAGCAGACCGGCAACGACGTCGTGCACATTTCCGATCTCGGCTACGTGCGCCAGGACGTGGAGAATCTGGAGAACTACGGGCTGTCGAACGGCAAGCCGGCGGTGCTGCTGATCGTCTACAAGCAGCCCGGCGCGAACGTGATCGACACGGTCAACAACGTGAAGGCGGCGCTGCCGTTTCTCGAAGCGTCGATCCTGCCGACCATCAAGCTCAACATCCTGATGGACCGCACCTCGACGATCCGCGCGTCGCTGCTGGACGTCGAGATCACGCTGGCGATCTCGGTGCTGCTCGTCACCGCGGTGACCTTCGCGTTCTTCCGCAACTGGCGCACCACGCTGGTACCGGCGATCGTCGTGCCGCTGTCGCTGCTCGGCACCTTCGGCGTGATGTACTTTCTCGGCTTCAGCCTGAACAACCTGTCGCTGATGGCGCTGACCATCTCCACCGGCTTCGTGGTGGACGACGCGATCGTGGTGGTCGAGAACATCATGCGCCACATGGAGCGCGGCGAGCCGCCGATGCAGGCGGCGCTGACCGGCGCCCGCGAGGTCGGCTTCACGGTGCTGACCATCAGCGTGTCGCTGATCGCGGTGTTCATTCCACTGCTGCTGATGGGCGGCATCGTCGGGCGGCTGTTCCGCGAATTTTCGGTATCGCTGTCGGTGGCGATCGTGATGTCGATGGTGATTTCGCTGACCGTCACGCCGATGCTCTCCAGCATCGCGCTGCGCAGCACCGGCCACGCCGACGACGAAAACGAATACCCCGACTCGCGCTTTCACCGCTTCTATGCGCGCACGCTCGGCTGGGTGATCCGCCATCCGGTGCTGATGGGCATCGTGACGATTCTCGTGCTGGCGCTCAACGTGCTGCTGTACATCGTGATCCCGAAGGGCTTCTTTCCGCAGGAGGACACCGGCCGGCTGATCGGCCAGGTACAGGCGTCGCAGAGCATTTCGTACCACGCGATGCAGCAGAAATTCCTCAAGATCAATCAACTGGTCCTGAAGAACCCGAACGTGCAGGCGGTGGGCGGTTTCGTCGGCGGTTCGAACTCGGTGAATACCGCGCTGCTGTTCGTCACGCTCAAACCGCTCGGCCCGCGCAAGGCGAGCGCCGACCAGGTGATCGCGCAGTTGCGCCGCACGCTCGGCGATATTCCCGGCGCGCGCCTGTTCCTGCAATCGGCGCAGGACATCACGGTGGGCGGCCGGCAAAGCGGCGCGCAATACCAGTTCACGATGACCGCCGACGAGCAGACCGATCTCGACAAATGGGTGCCCAAGGTCGTCGCCGCGATGCACAAGCTGCCGATGCTGCAGGACATCAACACCGACCAGCAGGACAACAGCATGCAGGCGAACGTCGCGGTGAATCGCGACACGGCCGCGCGGCTGGGCGTCAATTTCGCGTCGATCGATCAAGGGCTGTACGACGCGTTCGGCCAGCGCCAGGTGTCGACCATCTACAAGGCCGCGAACCAGTATCACGTCGTGATGGAACTCGCGCCGGAGTACTGGACCGATCCCGCCGCGCTGAAGGCGATCTACGTGCCGGCCGGCGCGGCCTCCACCTCGGGCAGCGGCGCGACCGGCGGCGGCACCACCAGCGCGCCGAGCGTCGCGACCTCGGCGCGTGCGGCGTCGGCCGCGGCGGCAGCCGCCAGCGCGGCGGCGGCCGCCGGCCCGGGCAGCGCCACGGTGACGCCCTCCACCGCCGTGCTGTCGAGCGGCAACGCGCTGGTGCCGCTCTCGGCGATGGCGCAATTCTCGATCGCCAAGACCGCGATCTCGATCAACCATCAGGGCACGTTCCCGGCCGTGACGGCGTCGTTCAATCTCGGACCCGGCGCGTCGATCGGTCAGGCGACCCAGCAGGTCGACGAGGCGGTCGCGCAGTTGCGCATGCCGGCCAGCATCGTCGGTAGTTTCGCGGGGACCGCGCAGGTGTTTCAGCAGTCGGTGGCGAGCGAGCCGATCCTGATCATCGCCGCGCTGCTGACGGTGTACATCGTGCTCGGCATGCTCTACGAAAACCTGATGCATCCGCTGACGATCCTCTCGACGCTGCCGTCCGCCGGCGTCGGCGCGCTGATCGCGCTGCTGGTGACCGACACGGAGTTGTCGATCATCGCGCTGGTCGGCGTGATTCTGCTGATCGGCATCGTCAAGAAGAACGCGATCATGATGATCGACTTCGCGATCACCGAGGAACGCCAGAAGAACCTGAAGCCCGAGCAGGCCATCACGCGTGCGTGCCTGATCCGTTTCCGGCCGATCATGATGACCACCAGCGCCGCGATTCTCGGCGCGATGCCGCTCGTGTTCGGCTCGGGCTACGGCTCCGAATTCCGCAAGCCGCTCGGCATTTCGATTATCGGTGGATTGATTTTTAGCCAGATGCTCACGCTTTATACGACGCCGGTCATCTATCTGTGGCTCGACCGCGCGTATCAGCGTCTGCGCCGTCATCGCAAGGAAGCTTCATCATGAAGAGCAAGGTAACGAGGCTCACCCTCGCCGTCTCGTCCGCCACGGCCGCGCTCGCCGCGCTGTGCCTGAGCGGCTGCGCGATCGGGCCGGACTACAGCAAGCCGACTGTCGCGATTCCGGCCACCTTCAAGGAAGGCGTCGACTGGCAGCGTGCGCAGGCCGATCCGCAGGCATCGCTGTCGAGCACGTGGTGGGAGGTCTATCAGGACGACACGCTGACCGGTCTGATCGGCCGCTCGCTGAAGGCGAACCAGTCGATCGCCGCGGCCGAGGCCGCGTACCGGCTCGCGCAGGCCACCGTCGATGCGAACCGCGCGAGCTTTTTCCCGGTCATCACCGCCGGGCTGTCGGCCACGCGCAGCGGCACCGGCAACGGCGCGGCGAGTTCCGGCATCAGCAGCACGACCGGCAGCACCACCGCCGGCATCCGCAATTCGGTGAGCGTCACGGCCGCCGCGAGCTGGGAGCCGGATCTGTGGGGCGAAGTGCGGCGCGAAGTCGAATCGGCGAAAGCCAGCGCGCAAGCCAGCGACGCGCAACTGGCCGGCGAACGCCTGTCGATCGCGGCGACGCTCGCCACCGATTACTTCGCGCTGCGCCAGGCCGATCTGGATATCGATTCGCTGAAACAGCAGCAAACCATCGACGCGCGCATTCTCGACATCACCCGCACCGCGTATCTGCAAGGCACGGCGTCGAACGACGACGTGCTGGTTGCGCAGGACACGCTGGAGATCGTCATCGCGCAACTGCAAAGCACGGAGACCACGCGCGAACAGGACGAGCATGCGATCGCGGTGCTGATCGGCGTGCCGCCTTCCAGTTTCTCGCTGCCGGCGAAAACGGACTACACGTTCGCCAATCCGGCGGTGCCGCTCGCGTTGCCGTCGCAACTGCTCGAACGGCGTTACGACGTGGTCAGCGCGGAGCGCACCGCCGCCGCCGCCAACGCGAAGATCGGCGCGGCCGAGGCGGCGTTTTTCCCGGTGCTGGATCTGTCCGCGCAAGGCGGCTTCGAACACAACACGTTCGCGCACCTGTTCTCGTTGCCGAGCCGCGTGTGGACGCTCGGTCCGGATCTGGCCGCGACGATCTTCGACGGCGGCGCACGCACCGCCGCGGTACACGAAGCTCGCGCGACCTACGATCAGGACGTGGCGAATTATCGCGGCGCGGTGCTGACGGCGTTCCAGGGCGTCGAGGACAGCCTGTCGTCGATCAATCATCTGCAACGGCAGACCCAGGCGTATGGCGAGATCTATCAGCGCAATCAGCAGCTGTTCGCGAGCCAGAAAGCGCAATTGCTGGCCGGCACCGCGAGCGAGCAAAGCGTGCTGACGCAGCAACTCACGCTGTTGCAGGCCGCGCAGTCGCTGAAGGACAGCCAGTCGCTGCTCGCGCAAGGCAGCGTGGCGTTGATCAAGAATCTGGGCGGCGGCTGGCAGGAAAATGGCAGCCAGCCGGCGCCGGGTGTCGCGGCAGCGTCGAGCACGGCTTCGGCATCGAAGCCGGCTACGGCGTCGGCTACCACAGCGGCTGCCACAGCGGACCTCGCGTCGAGGCCTGCGTCGGCACGATAAGCGCGAGCCGCACGAGCCGCGTACATCCGCGCGGCTCGCTGCGCTTTCATCTCACTTCGCTTTCTTTCTTCCCGTCACGAGCGGGCGCCGGTCTGCAGGCGCGCCAGCAACTCGCGTCCCTGACGCGTCAATTGCAGCGTCATTTCATGCGGCTGACGCTGTTGCACTTCGACGAGCGCGTAGCGCCGCAGCGCGAGTACATCCGGGTCCAGCGGTTCGATACGCTTCTCCGTGTCGCGAAGCAGCATGAGTGTGGCGAGTTCATGATGGCTGAGCATCCGGCACCTCCGTTCGTCGATGCATGGCGATGGACAGATACTAGGCAAGCCACGCTACAGTTTGGCTACAGGC
Source organism: Paraburkholderia sp. D15 (assembly GCF_029910215.1). Classification (NCBI taxonomy): domain Bacteria; kingdom Pseudomonadati; phylum Pseudomonadota; class Betaproteobacteria; order Burkholderiales; family Burkholderiaceae; genus Paraburkholderia; species Paraburkholderia sp. D15. Next base: position 2,260,406 of record NZ_CP110395.1, read on the forward strand.
GTGTTTCCGCTTCTTACGCGGCGCCGCGCCCGACGACCGCTGTCCGCCGCAGCCCCCGGCGCACACCGGATCGCGCTCGCGGCACGCCTAACTCCCCGTAACTCCCCGTAATCCCATAGCCCCAACGCATTGCCGAATTCCGTTCTGGCCCGCCGGACGGTGCGACCGCCCCACCGGGGTCGATTCCTTTTCGCGTGTCAGTAGTTAACATATGTTGTCATTATTTTGTTTACGGCAACATATGGTTCTGGGCACGCACAGTCGCGTGCCGCTAACGATCGTTCGACAACACTGGGGAATGTGATGGTCCGGGAAAAATTGCTGCTGCTGGCCGTGCTGGCATCGACCGCTTTCGGCGCGTTCGCGCAGGACGCGACGCCGACCTTGGCGAAGGTTCAAACCACCGGCCTGATTTCGATCGGTCACCGCGAGACGTCGGTGCCGTTTTCGTACATGGACGCCAATAATCAGGTGATTGGCTTCTCTCAGGACCTGTGCAACAAGGTGATCGACGCGGTCAAGCTCAGAACGAAACGCGCCGACCTGCGCGTGCGCTTCATTCCGGTGACGTCGCAGAACCGCATTTCGCTGGTGCAGAACGGCACCGTGGATCTCGAATGCGGCGTGACCACCAATCTCGTCGCGCGGCAGAACCAGGTGGCCTTTTCCGACACGTTCTTCGTCGCCACCACCCGGTTGTTGACGCGCAAGGACTCGGGCATCAAGGACTTTCCGGACCTCGCGGGCAAGACGGTGGTCACCAATCAGGGGACGACGTCCGAGCGCATCCTGAGAAAGATGAACGAAGAGAAGAAGATGAACATGCAGATCATCAGCGCCAAGGACTACGGCGAGGGGCGTCTGACGCTAGAAACCGGCCGGGCCGTCGCGTACATGATGGACGACGTGCTGCTGGCCGGCGCCCGCTCGTTGACCGCGAAACCGTCGGACTGGGTGCTGGTGGGCACGCCGCAGTCGTCGGAGGCTTACGGCTTCATGCTGCGCAAGGACGACCCCGAGTTCAGGAAACTGGTCGACGACGCGATGCAGCAGGTCATGAAAAGCAAGGACATCGACGCCATCTACGACAAATGGTTCATGAAGCCGGTCCCGCCGAAGAACCTCACGTTCGACTTCCCGATGAGCGAATCGCTGCGCAAGGTGTACGCGAATCCGAACGACACAGCGTTGGAATAAGCGCGGTGCGGCGGCGATGCGCCGTGAAGGCCACCCTCGTCACCGCACACCCGTTCAGAAGGCGCCGCCGAGCACCGCGACGGCGACCGCCGCCACCTGCACGACGGCCAGCGCCATCGTCAGCCGCACCAGCCGGGCGACGCCGCGCACCCGCGCGTCGAGCGTGCGCCCCGCTTTCGCTTCGTCGATCCAGCCGAGCCGTTGCAGCGCGTGGTCGAGCGCGGCGAGCGCGTCGTCCTCGCCGGTCAGCGTGGACGACTGCGCGAGCGCCGTGAAAAGCCGCCGGTCGATCGCGATGCGGATCAGCAGCCACAGCGCGAGCAGCGCGATCACCCCGCTCACGCAGGCAAGACCGATGCACAGCCACGACGTCAAACCCAAGGCGAGCGCGAGCCCGACCCATGCCGCGACATGCGTGCAGACCGCGACGATCGAGCCGGCATCGAGCAGCCCGCGCGCCGCGGCGATCTTGAAAGCGACGGTGGCCGGAGCGTCGTTCATGATGGGCATGCCTGTTCGCGCCGCGTCGTCGCGCGCCAGTCGATAAAGCGCTGCAACAGCGCGATGGCCGGGCCGTGCAGGCGCACTTGCGGGCGCGCCTCGCGCAACAGCGTGAGCGCCGCCTGCGCGTCGTCCAGTTGCAGATGCACGGCGAGCCACGCGGCGACCGTCAATGCGCTGCGCGAATACCCGAGCGCACAGCACACCAGCACCGTATGCCCTTGCGCGCGCAAGGTTTCGATCGCGGCGACGGCCTGTTGCAACTGCGCGAAGGTGGGCAGAAGCAGATCGAGTTGCGGCACGCAAACGTAGTGGATCGCCGGATCGCGGCGCGCCCAGCCGGGCATTTCGGCGGTCAGATCGACGATCGCGGTGGCGTGCGCCTGCTTGACTTCGCGTCGCGTCGGCGTGCGGCCGATCAACACCGAATGTCCGACCGGCGAAGCCGCCGGATGACGACGCGTCCAGGCGCGCGAGTTGACGAAGGTGCCGAACACGGTCGGCAGAAACAGCGCGGCGGTGGCCCATGCAAGGCGACCGTCGGCGCGCTTCTGATAGAGCGCCGGGTCCGCGCGCCAGTAGACGATCGCGACGCACAGCACCGCGAGCGCGATCCAGCCGAGCAGCAAGGCCGCGACCGGCGCATGGGGAATCGCCGCGCAGGCCGCGAGCAGAAAGGCCAGCGCGAGCGCGGCGTAGCGTCGGGCGATGCGCCGCGCGTGGGCGAGTACGAAAGGCGCGAGAGGTTCGGCAAGCGCGTCATGCTCGTCGCCTTCGGCGGCCACGCGCGTCCTGTCATGGTCCCGCCGCACCGGAAACAGAAACAGCGCGAAGCAGCCGACCGCCGCACCGGTCGGCACATCGATCGCGTGATGCTGATACGTGGTGAGCACCGACAGGCCGATCAGCGCGAACCAGCCGTGCAGCAGCCAGCGCCACCCGCCGCGCGCGTACGCCGCGTACACGGCCCACAGCACCACCAGCAGTCCGATATGCAGCGACGGCGCCTGGTTGTACGGCTTGTCGAAACCCGCGAGCAACGTGAACAGCGCACCGCTGATGCCATCGGCGGCGGGACGCTCGAAACTGAAACGCAGCGGCCATGCGATGAAGCACAACACCGAAATCGCCTGCACCGTCAGTAGCCGCTTGACGTGATCGAACACCTCATCGCGCCGGCGCCACAGAAAGAACGACAGTGCGTACAGCAGATCGATCGACCAGTACGGCACGATCGTCCACGGCCAGAACGGAATCGCGTGCTCCCAGCCGAACGCGAACGACCCCACGTGCGCATGCTGCCCCGCGAGCCAGTTGGCGAACCCGTAGGTCGAGAAAAACACCGCGCCCATCGCGGCGAGCAGCACGATTTTCAGCGCGAAGGTGGCCGGTTGCGCAGCGCGCGCCGCTGTCGCGTGCCGCCACGGTGCACCGGTTCGCGCGCCCGCGCCGCTCATGCGTCGGTCACCCGTTGCGCGACGCTGACCGTGAAGATGCCCCACTCGTCGATGCGCTGCGCGATCTTACGAAAGCCCGCGCTCGCGACCAGTTCGTCGAGCTCGGCCTGCGAGCGCCGCCGCATCACCCACGCGGCCTCGCCGCGATGGTTCTTCAGGGTCCGCGCGATGAATTCCAGCTGCGGGTGCCACGGCTGCCCGGTGTACACCAGATAGCCGCCCGGCGCGACCGAACGCGCGAGGCCGCCGAGCGACGCGCGGATCATCGCGTTGTCGCTGAAGAGTTCGTACAGCCCGGAGACGATCGCCAGATTCGGACGCGGGTCGAGCGCGGCGAGCGCTTCGGCGTCGAACGCATCGCCCTGTTCGAAACGCGCCTTCGCGCCGAAGCCTTTCTGGATGATCAGCGCGCGCCCCGCCTCGACGTTCGGCGGGCTGTAGTCGCGCAGCAGAATATGTTCGATGCCGGCGCGGCTCAACGCGGCGGCGCCGATCGCGTCGAGCACGTAGCGGCCGTGCCCGGCGGCGATATCGACGATCCGCACCGGCTGGCCTTCCTTGCGCAGCCGCGCGATGGCGTCGGCGATCAGCGCCTCGATATGAATCTTGCGTTGGCGGATACCGCGCCAGCCGATCGAATCCAGATAGTTGCGGTCGATCAGCCGGCCGAGCGGCGAGCGCCCTTCCGCGCGATTGCGATAGACGTAGTCGAGCGACGAGCCGGAATCGAAGCCGCGCTCGAAACCAAGCGCGATCCCCGACGAGAACCACGACGACAGTCGCAGACCACCGCGCACCAACGCCCAGTACGCACCCTTCAACGGCTGCGGCGCTTTCTTGAGCGCGGCGAATTCGTCATGGAACGGGCCGCGTTCATGCGCGTCGAGCAGCGACACCGGCGCGCCCGGCGCGTCGTATTCCCGCATGACGAACGCACGCACCGGCGCGATCGCGCGGGCGCGCTCCAGTTCGCCGAGCGTGTCGTGATGAAAACCGTCGAGCACGATGCGCTCCTTGCGCGCTGAACTCAGCCGCTCGTAGAACTGATCCTGCGGCTGGCGATGCACGACCCAGTCCGCGCCGGAAATCAGCACCTGGGTGGGCACCTTGATCGCGGCGGCGTCGGCGACCACGCGCCGGGCCATGTCGTGCAGATCGAGCAGCATGTTGACCGCGATCGCCCGCGCGATCAGCGGGTCGGTCGTGTAACTCGCGATCCGTTCGGGGTCGTGCGTGAGCAGCCTGGGCTTCACGTAGCTATTGACGAAGAAGCGCCCGCGCAGCTTGTGCATCAAGCGCAGGCCCGGCAGCGCGAGCGGCACGTACAGCTTGATGCGAAACGCGGGCGCGGCGAGCACCAGCGCGCGCAGCGGCGGCGCATAGTCGTGCACCCACGCGGCGGCCAGCACCGCGCCGACGCTCTGGCCGATCACGGTCATGTCCTCGATCGCGATGCCATAGGTGTCGCGGATATGTTCGGCGAAGCTCTGCACGTCGCGCACCGAAGCGGTCGCGCTGGGACTGTAGCCGCGTTCGCCCGGCGAGTGGCCGTGGCCGCGCGCGTCCCACGCGAAGAACGCGTGGCCGGGCATGTCGAGTTCGTCGACCAGATGCGCGATCCGTGCCGAATGCTCGTGGCCGCGATGGAACAGCAGCACCGCGCCACGGCACGAGCCGGCGGCGGCCGCCGGCCAGTGACGGTAGAACAGCGCCTCGCCGTCGTGCGTGACAAACGTATGTTCTCCGGCCGTGCGGATCGTCATGGCAACTCCCTCGAACGTTATCTCAGCGCGCTTCGGCGACGCCGTTGCGCACCCGCTTGCACAGTGTCAGCACCGCCAGCACGATCAGCGCGCGCCAGATCCAGGTGGCCCACGGCGCGACCGTCAGACCGAGCCCGATCCACAGGCCGAATGCACCGACCGCCACCGCGCGGTCGCTCTTGCCGAGCGGACCGTCGTAACGGCGCGTCGCGCCCGCGAGAGGCCCGATCAGACCCGCGCATTCGACGACCGCGGCGGCCAGCGCGAACGCCCAGATATCCGCCGGATTGAATGCGGGAATTACCAGAAACGGTAAAACCAGTGCAATGTCGGAAATAACGTCGCCCAATTCGTTCAAATACGCACCGAGCGCGCTCTTCTGACCGAATTCACGCGCCAGCATTCCGTCGATCGCATTTAAGGCCATGCGCACGAACAGCCATGCGGGCAACAACAGGAATAGCCGGTAATAGCCCGCGGCCGCCACGCCGCCGGCCACGATCGAGCCGAGCGCCGCCGCGACGGTGACCTGATTGGCCGTGACGCCCGCGCCCGCGAGGCGGCGCACCAGCGGCCGCAGCAGATTCTGGAACTTCGGTTTGAGTGCGTAGACGCTCATATTTATTTAGATTCCAGGCGGATCGGAAGCGGATTCAGCCGCTCATGGGCGAATTGTCCTGCATCCGCTTTGTTTGGCGCTTTTAGAAAACAGCGACATCGTCATTTAAATGGTGAAAAAGGTCAAGAATAGACACGCCTATTACATCGGTCTGGTGGACGCCGGGAAAAATCGTCATAATGCCGCGACCGAAACACCCCCATCGTTTTTTAACGCGCATTCAATGAGTCGGATTCAATGAGCATCTGGCATGCATGGCAACGCGATTGTCTTCTGGGTGTCGTGCGTCTCGTCGCGGGCGCCTACCCGGTATGGCATCAGGGCACACCGAGCGCGACGCAGAAAATCTACTTCTCGAATCACACCAGCCACGTCGATACGCTCGCGATTCTCGCCGCGTTGCCGCGCGAGTTGCGCGATCAGGTGCGGCCGGTCGCCGCGCGCGATTACTGGGAGCGCGGCAAGGTCAAGGTGCATATCGCCAACAACCTGCTCAACGTGGTGCTGATCGACCGCAAGAAGGAAGGCGAAGGCGATCCGCTCGAACCGGTGCGCGAGGCGTTGCGGCTCGGCTATTCGATCATCATTTTTCCGGAAGGCACGCGCAGCGCCGAGGCGTTGCCGCAGGCGTTCAAGAGCGGGATCTACCGGCTTGCCACCGAATTTCCGTCGGTCGAGTTGTGCCCGGTCTATCTGGAGAACCTGCAGCGGATCATGCCGAAGGGCGCGATCTGGCCGGTGCCGCTGATCTGCAAGGTGCACTTCGGCGCGACCTTCACACTCGACGGAAACGAAGCGAAGGCGGACTTTTTGCAGCGCGCGCGGGAGCGCGTCGTCGAACTGTCGCCGATCCGTCACGCGGACTGAGCGGCCGCGTGCTGGGGCGAGCTCGGTCAAGCCGAATCACACACAACGACAAACCGGACACACACAACACAATGAGAACCGCGTTCTGGGAACTGGTGGCCGGCGTAGTCGGCTTTCTGGCGATCGCCTCGGTGACAGGCGGCCTGCTGGCATGGCGCGACGGCGGCCGCAGCACGACCATCGCCAATCTGAATCAGCGCATTCGCGCATGGTGGGGGATGATCGCGATCATGGCGATCGCGATCGGTCTCGGGCCGGCGGCCACGTACATCGTGTTCGCGTTCGTGTCATATATGGCGTTGCGTGAGTTCATCACGCTGACGCCGACTTCGCCCAGCGATCACACCACGCTGTTCATCTGCTTCTTCATCGCGATTCCGGTGCAGTACCTGTTGTTGTGGGTGAACTGGTACGGCATGTTCTCGATCTTCGTGCCGGTGCATCTGTTCATCACGCTGTCGCTGGTGTCGGCGCTCACGCAGGATACGCACGAATTCCTCAGCCGCAGTTCGAAGATCCATTGGGCGTTGATGGTCTGCGTGTACGGGCTGAGTCACGCGCCCGCGCTGCTGATTCTGGATATTCCCGGCTATCAGGGCGAAAACGCGCTGCTGCTGTTCTTCTTCCTGCTGGTGGTGCAGATCAGCGACGTGTTCCAGTACGTGGTCGGCAAGCTGTTCGGCAGACGCAAGATCGCGCCTAAGTTGAGTCCTTCGAAGACCGTCGAGGGATTTATCGGCGGTGGTCTGCTGGCGACGCTGTCGGGCGCGGCGCTGTATCGCATCACGCCGTTCAGTTTCGGCGCGGCGTTCCTGATGTCGCTCGCCATCGTGCTCGCGGGGTTCGTCGGCGGGCTGGTGCTGTCGGCGGTCAAGCGCTCGCTCGGCGCGAAGGACTGGGGGTCGATGATCGCCGGACACGGCGGCGCGCTCGATCGTGTCGATTCGATCTGTTTCGCCGCACCGGTGTTTTTCCACCTGGTGCGGTATCTGTACGTGAAGTGAGTCGGGCGCGGCGAGTGTGCTTCGTTGGCACATCGCCGGCTCGCTTCAGCTATTCGAACAACCGCCGCAACTGCTCGAACTGCAGCTACTCGAACTACAGCTGCTGCTCGAACTGCAACTGCTGCTGGAGCTGCAACCGCTGTCCGTCCAGCCGCCCGATCCCGAGCCGCCGCCGCTGCTCGCGATGATCGCCGGGGCGTCGAGTCCGCGCCGGTACATCTCCCACGCCGTGCCCGATAACGCGCCGACGCCGAGTAGTGCCGTGCGCCACAGCAGCGCATCGGACAAACCTTCGTCGCCGGCGGCGGCCTGCGCGCGTGCGAGGCTCGCCCGGGTCGCGACGCGTGGCCGGGCGCCCGCGCCGCGCGTGCTTTTCGCGTTGCCGCGGCTGGTCGCATGCGACGCGCTCGTTGCGCCCTCCGCCGCCATCCGGCCGTCCCCGCTCCATTGCGCCGCGCGACGCTCGTGGCACTCGGCGAGCGCCGTTTGTCCCGCTGCCGTCGGCCCGCTGCGCCCCAACCCCGGCAGACGACGCATCACGATCACATAGGCCAGCGCGAATACGATCATGCCGATCACCAGCAGCATCACCGGCTTGTCGCGGCTCATGCCGACGCACACCTTCGCGAAACCGAGCGCCCCGGCGAACAACGCCAACGCGCGCGCGACCAGCAGCAAGCCACGCATGCCGCGTTTTTTCCAGAGCCAGCCGCAGGCGATCAACTCGTCGGTAAACGCGGTGTCCTGCTGCATCATCAGTTCCGTGCGGAACGACGCGTACGCGGCCGTGCCGTTCTTTTTCCCATTCAGCCATTGCCATTGCGTCGCGTAACGGCCGGCCTTCGCGGCATCCACCGCGGTGACCGTCGGCGCGCGGGTGGGATACGGCGAGAACTTGACGGCGCCCGCATCGATCAGCGAGAGCGTCGCGACGCGCGCCATGCGTTGCGCGCCGCCGCTGAGGTAGGCGGCTTCGTCGGGCGTCATCGTGTGGAACGCGGCGGGTGCGCCGTGCGCGCCCCACGTGCGGCGACGATGTTCGATCCGGTGCGCGCAGTAGATCAGCAGCAGCACGCCGAAGCACAGCGCGAGATAGAACTGTAGAAAGTCCCGGCCCGCGTAGTTCAGCACGTCGAGATCGATGTGCGCAATGTGCGTGACGTCGCCCGCGTACGCATACGTCGCAACTGCCGCCGTCAACCACGCAAGCCCACCGAACGGAACGCGGCGCGCACGTAGCACAGGCGAGCGGCCGGCCGCGAGCCATGCGCGCCAGCGTTCGAGATGCGTCACCGGCGCTGCCGCCTGATGTGGTAACGCGGCGTGCCTGTCGTCGGCCTGAGTGGTTTCGACTGCGCATGGACGCGGCCACACCGACGCCGGCGCTTCTTCGCCGAACAGACGCCGGTAGTCGTCGAGCGTCTGATGGTAGGCGCGCAGATAGAGCGCGTCCTCGCCCGGCGCGCCGTTGCCCGGCGTGTGATGCAGCGGCGTCAGCAGCACCCGCGCGCAGAACACGTCCCAGTACTCGCGCGTGTATTCGAGGTGCAGATGCCATGCGGCATCCACGGCTTTCGATGGGGTCGCGACGTGTCCCGTCGATACCGCGAGAAACGTGAAGCGCTTGTATTGCGCGATCACCTCGGCGGTGTGCTCGCGCGACCAGCCTTCGCGCTGCGCAAGGCGCACGCTGTACGGCAGCGCGACGTCCGGCGCGTCGAGCGAATAGGCGTCGAGGCGGCGCATCAGCGCCTGCTGGTCCGCGCTCATCGGCGAGGTCCACGAGTTTGCCGGGTCGGGCGACGTTGCAGCACGCGAATGCGATGGAAGATTCATGGTTCGCTCAGTTTTCTCGGGCCTTCGCTGAAATGGTTTTATTCGTCGCGCTCGATGCATCATGCCGCGACGCAAAGAATACCGAAACGGACTTGCATCGCCAATACAAATCCGGAGAATGGCGCGTTCGGCACAGAATATAAATAATTTCAACGCAAATGAAAATCCGCCCCCTGCTCGCATCTGTCGTATTCGCCGCCAGTATTTCCGCTTTCGCTAATGACGGCATTGGCGGCGTCGATACCGGCAATATCACGCTCGGCCATACCGACAAGGTCGCGATGGCGAAAGAAGTACTGGATATTGCGCCCGACAGGATTTCGGTCGATTACGAGTTTCTCAACGAAAGCGCGAACGACGTCCACGAAAGTCTGATATTCCCCTTGCCGCCGTATGGCGCGGATGCGAGTCAGGAACCTGGTTATTGGGGGCAGCCGCACGGTTTCCGGATTCTCGTCGACGGTGAATCGAAAAGTTTTTCGACGCATGTGAGCGCGCGATTCAAGGGCAAGGACATTACCGCGCAACTGCACGCGCTCGGTTTGACCGACCGGCAGATCGCGCTCCTGCCCGGCGAGGGCGCGCCGTTCGACGTGACGGCCAAACCGTTCACGCCCGCGCAGATGAACGCGATGCGCCAGCGCGGCTGGCTCGAAGCGGGCGCGCAAAGCGATTCGATTCCGGCCTGGGAAGTGTCGGTCGCGTATGTCTGGTATCTGACTTTTCCGGCGGGCAAGGTGGTGCGCGTGCATCACGAATACCGGCCGTTTCCGACCGTGGGTATTCCGACCATCGACATGCACCCGTCCGAATTGCGCGAACAGGCCTGCGCGGATAACGCGTTTCTGAGCGACTGGAAAAAGGTATCGCAGCCCACCGCGGACGATGCGCGGCAGACCAATGGCCTGTTCGTCGGCTATATCCTGAAGACAGCCAATACGTGGAAGGACGGCAGTCGCGATTTCACGTTACGGTTGCATCGGCCCACGCCGGCAGGTCTGATTTCGACGTGTTTCGAGGGCAAAGGGCAATACACCGATCCGCTGACGCTGAGCTGGCATTTGAACGATTTTCATCCGCGCCGCGATCTGTCGATTTACTTCGGCAATATTCCGGAGCAGGACAGCGATAAAAGCGAAAAGCGGGTGCCGCCGGTTTTGCCGGGCGAGTGAATCGGATTAGCGCTCGCCGGCTGATCGACTCCGCCGCCGCGACGCGTTTCAGCATGAAACGCGTGAGACGCATATCAATGCGCCCGTTACCTCAGAACTTCGGATGGCACTCGAAATTGACCGACGACCCATGCTCGGTCAGCATCTGCACGCCGCTGACCGTTTCCGTCGTCACGCTGGCCTGCATGCCGCGCTGCTCGCAATAGTCGCGCGCTTCGCTCATCGCCTGGGTATGGGCACGCGCCCACGCCATCCGGCCGCCGGTCGCGCTGGCCGCGATGGTGTAGGTGCCGGGCTTGTCGGTGGCGACCACATCGCTCGACGTCGCGCAGCCCACGAGGCTCGCGCATGCCAGCGTCGCGGCCAGCAGCACGCGCCAGCGCTGCTGGAAAGAAGCAGCGGAAGAAGCAAAAGCGGCGCGCGGCACGCGCGCCGTCCGTCGTGTTAATTCGCGCTCCGGGATCCTGTCGAACATGATTGATCTGCACTTTTCGGGCTGTTTCATCGAGGGTGAAATTATCCGCAATCGCACGCCGGAGATCAGCCTCGCTGCCTGAAAACACTGTTGCCAAGGGCTTAACAATGTGACCGGATGTAAGCCTGGCGCGCTCGCGCGACCGGCGCGCCGCGACCGTAAGCCAATCGACACCCCGGGGCACGCGGTTTGCTGAATGTCCGCATTGTGTCTGCCCGCCGCGTGCCCCGATGGCCGAACCGCGTCCCACCTCCCTGTCCTCACGCCCCACCCTGCCCGCCGATGCTCGCGGCATGATCGGCAACATGGCGACCACCGCGCTGGTGTCGCTACGCGGTGCGATCGATTTCATGTGCTTCCCGCGCATCGATTCGCCGACGATTTTCGCCGCGCTGCTCGAACCCGAACAGGGCGGCGCATTCTCGATCGAACCCGCGCACGAAATGGCCGATGATGCGGCCGACGGCGCGGCCCACGTCAACGTCAACGTCAAGCAGATGTACCTGCCGGACACCAACGTGCTGCTCACCCGCTTCATGACGCGGGACGGCGTGTGTGAACTGCTCGACTTCATGCCCGTGGCCGACGATCACACCGGCGGCGAAGTCACCGCCTCGGCCGATCCCCACCGCGACGCGACGTTGCCGAACTGCGTGATCCGCGTGGTGCGGCTCGTGCACGGCCGCATGACGCTGCGCCTGCATTGCGCTCCGCGCTTCGATTACGGTCGCGTGGCGCCGAAGCTCAAGCGCGCTGGGGAAAACGCGGTGGAATTTCACCCGCAAACCGGCACCAAGGCGAACACCGAAGCAAACACCAACGCGGGCGCGCCGCCAGGCACGCCGACCTTGCGATTGAGCGGCACGCTGCCGCTTTCCATCGACCCGCACGCCGCGCACGCCGAGTTCGAACTGCACGACGGCGAGTCCGCCGCCTTCGTGTTCGGCGACGCCGATGCATTGCGCGAGAACGCATTCGATTGCGACACCGTGCTGCGCGACACGATCCGCTACTGGCAGCACTGGTCCGCGCAATCCACCTATCGCGGCCGCTATCGCGAAGTGGTGATGCGTTCGGCGTTGACGCTGAAACTGCTGAGCTCGCGCGAATACGGCGCGATCGTCGCCGCGCCGACCTTCGGACTCGCCGAGGCGCAGGATGGCTCGCGCCGCTGGGACTATCGCTTCACGTGGATCCGCGACGCCGCGTTCTCCGTGTACGCGCTGCTGCGCCTTGGCTACACCGGCGAGGCGCGGCACTTCATGAAATGGATCGCCGAGCGCAACCGCGACTGCGAGTCGGACGGTTCGCTGAGCGTGATGTACACCGTCGACGGCGAAATGCCGCCGGTCGAAGCCGAGGCCGCCGCACTCGCCGACGGGTCCACCGGCGCGCCGCTCACCGGCAACGCCGCGCGCGACCAGACCCAGCTCGACGTGTACGGCGCGCTGCTCGACGCGGTCTATCTGTACAACAAATACGGCGCGGCGATTTCCTATCAAGGCTGGCGTCATGTCACGCGCACCGTCGATTACGTGGTCGAGCACTGGCGCGAAGCGGATCACGGCATCTGGGAATTCCGCAACGGCCAGCGGCCCTTGCTGCATTCGCGTCTGATGTGCTGGGTCACGCTGGACCGTGCGCTGCGTCTCGCGGAAAAGCGCTCGCTGCCCGCGCCGCTCAAGCGCTGGTTCGACACCCGCGACGCGATTCATCGCGACATCCACGACAACTTCTGGAACGACGAACTCGACGCGTTCGTGCAGACGCCCGGTTCCGCGACGCTCGACGCGTCCGCGTTGATGATGCCGCTGGTGCGCTTCATCGGCCCGGCCGATCCGCGCTGGATCGGCACGCTCGACGCGATCGGCAACGAGCTGAAGGTCGATCCGCTGATTTTCCGCTATACGCGCGGCGCGACGCTCGACGGTCTGCCCGGCATCGAGGGCGGTTTCAGCGCCTGTTCGTTCTGGTATGCGGAGGCGCTGGCGCGCGCCGGACGGGTCGACGAAGGCCGGCTCGTGTTCGAGAAGATGCTGGCGTACGCGAATCACGTCGGTCTGTTCTCCGAGGAAGTCGCGACCAGCGGCGAGGCGCTCGGCAATTTCCCGCAGGCGCTGACGCACCTCGCGTTGATCAGCGCCGCGTATCAGCTCGACCGCAATCTGGACAAGGTGCATGTGCCGTGGACCTGAGCACGCGGCGCGCGTCAGATCGTCACCGCCGTCCCTACCGCAATCGCGGATCAGCGACTAGTCTGTAACGACATCAGTGGAACGGGCCGGCAGCAGGCCATGCTGCGAGGCACCAACCGGCGCCGCCGGAGGAGACAGACCATGGATATCGAAGCACGCACCATGAAAAGCGTGACGGTTCGGCTCGTGCCGTTCCTGATGCTCTGCTATTTCGTCGCGTACCTGGACCGCGTCAACGTCGGCTTTGCCGCGCTGCAGATGAACAAGGCGCTCGGTTTTTCCGCAAGCGCGTTCGGCTTCGGCGCGGGGATCTTCTTCATCGCGTACTTCTTTTTCGAAGTGCCGTCGAATCTGTTGCTGGAGAAGTTCGGCGCGCGCCGCTGGATCGCGCGGATCATGTTCACGTGGGGGATTCTGGCGGGCGCGATGGCGTTCATTCCGAATCTCGCGCACTTCACCGGACTGTCGGCCGCGCACGTGTTCTACGGGCTGCGCATTCTGCTCGGCGTGGCCGAGGCGGGCTTCTTCCCCGGCATCATCTTTCTGCTGACCTTGTGGTTTCCGGCGGCCTACCGGGGCCGTGTGGTCGGCTACTTCATGGCGGCGATTCCGCTGTCCACGGTGATCGGCGGGCCGATCTCCGGCGCGCTGCTGTCGCTCGACGGCCGCGGCGGCCTGGCGGGCTGGCAGTGGCTCTATCTGATCGAGGCGCTGCCCGCGCTGCTGCTGTCGGTCGCCGTGCTGTTCTATCTGACCGACAAGCCCGCCGACGCTGCCTGGCTTCCCGCCGACGAACGCGACTGGCTGATGGCGCGGCAGCAGCAGGAGCGCGCGCACCGCGAGGCGGTGCGTCACTTCAGCGTCAGGCAGGCGTTGTTCAATCCGCGCGTGCTGGCCGTCGCGCTGATCTACTTCGGTGCGAATGCAACCAATTACGGATTGAGCTTTTTCCTGCCGCAGATCGTCAAGGCGTTCGGGCTGACCAATCTGCAGACCGGTTTCGTCACCTCGCTGCCGTATGTGGTCGGCGTGATCAGCATGGTGTTCTGGGGACGGCATTCGGACCGCAAGCTCGAACGCAAGCGTCATGTGGCGATCGCGCTGCTGGTCGCGGCGGGCGGCATCGCGGCGGCGGCCGGGCTCGACAATCCGGTGCAGAAGATGATCGCGCTGTCGATCGCCGGGTTCGGCATCTTCGGCTGCCTGCCGGTGATCTGGACGCTGCCCGCGTCGTTCCTGTCGGGCGCGGCGGCCGCCGGCGGGATTGCGGCGATCAACTCGCTGGGGAATCTGGCGGGCTTTTTCGGGCCGTACGCGATGGGCTGGATCAAGGACAGCACCGGCGGCTTCGGCGCCGGGTTGCTGTGTCTGTCGGGCGCCGGGCTGGTCGGCGTCGCCGCGGTGCTGCTGTTGCATCACGATGCGTCGCTGGAGGCGGCGTCGGGACGCGCGGGGCCGGGCGCGGCGGGCGAGCCGGAGGTGGTGCGGCCTTAGGGGGGCGGCCTTAGGGGTGCAACGAAGAAACGCTGCGCTGTGGCGGCAGTCCGGTCAGCATGTCGTGCTAACCGGACCTCGCGTTGTCATGGTGAAGCGTTGCCGCCTGCCGGCGCATTCGAGGCGCCGCCCGCATCAGGCGCGCCGATGTCGTCCGGCGTGGGCGTCGGCGACGAGGCGGCTTCGGCATGGCCGCGCGCTTCGCCGTCCACCGACTCGCCACCGGTCGAGGCCGGCGACGACGCCGGCACGCCCAGCAACGGCGGCATCTCACGCGGTCCGCCCATCACCGCGGACGCCACCGCCAGCGACGACGCGCTGGCCGCCGCCGATGCCCCCGAACCCGACGCCACCGCCGACGACGCAGACGACGCAGAGGACGCAGAAGACGCCATCGTCGTCGCGTTCGGCGCCGCTCTGCGCGCCCCGTTCTTCGCCACCACTGGCGCCGCCGGCTTCTCCGGCGGCGTCGCGAACACCTGCTGGAACCAGCCGCGCAGCCTGTCGGCGCGCTCGGTGAACCACCCCGGTTCCTGCTCGGTCGCGAATTTCACGCGGCTGTCCACCAGCTTCGAGCGCTGCGCGCGCTGGAAAAAATCGCCGACGATCGGCAGCGCGCTGTGAGCGCCCTGCCCCCAGTAATCGCTCTTCAAGGTCACGCGGCTGTCGTTGAAGCCGACCCACGCGCCTGCCACGAGCTGCGGATGAATCAGCATGAACCAGCCGTCCGCATTGCCCTGCGTCGTGCCGGTCTTGCCCGCCACATCGCCGCGCACGCCGAAGCGGCTGCGGATGCTCGACCCGGTGCCGCGGTTCACCACGTCGCGCATGATGTCGATCAGCATCCGGTCGGCGTCGGCGGGTAGTTCCTGTTTCGGCGACACCGGCGCGAATTCGGCGAGCACATCGCCCTTGCGGTCCTCGATGCGCGTGACCATCACCGGTTCGACGTAGCCGCCCAGGTTGGCGATCGTGCCGTACGCCGACACCATTTCCTTCAGCGTGACCGGGCTCGTGCCGAGCGCGAGCGACGGCACCGGGTCCAGTTCGCTGTCGCGCACGCCCATCGCACGCGCGAGACGGGCAACCTTGTTCGGGCCGACCGTCTCCATCAGCTGCGCGGTGATGCGGTTGCGCGAGAACGCCAGCGCGTCGCGCAGGCTGATCGCGCGGTCGCTCGGTTCGTCCTCGTCGCTCGGACGCCAGACTTCGCCGCCCGTGAGCTCGATCTCGACCGGCTTGTCGACGAAGGTATCGGACGGTTTCGCGCCGCCCTCGAAGGCCGCCGCGTACACGAACGGCTTGAAGGTCGAGCCCGGCTGACGACGCGCCTGCTGCACGTGGTCGAACGGGTCCTGGGTGAAGTCGCGGCTGCCGACCCACGCACGGATCTGGCCGTTACGCGGGTCCATCGCCAGAAAATCGGCCTGCACGCGGGTCTTGCTTTCGCACAGCGACTGCACGAACGCACGGTCGGACGACACGCGCTTGAGCGCATCCTCGTCGCTCAGACCGCTGTCTTTCGCGGCACGGAACTCCGGCGTCTCGCGCAGGAAAGTCTGCAACAGGTCGCGGCCGTTGGAGCAGGCCGAGCGCGTGCCCCACGCCGCATTCGCGATGCCCTGCAACTGGTTGCCCTGCAGCGTGACCGCCTGGGTCGCCATGGTCTGCAGGCGCGAATCGATCGTGGTGCGCACCACGAGACCGTCGGCGTACATGTTGTAGTCGTTGCGGTCGGCCCATGCGGCGAGCCACTTGCGCAACTGCTGCGCGAAATGCGGCGCCGGTCCCGGCGGCTCGGTCTGACGCTCGAAATCGATCCGCAGCGGCTTGCGTTGCAGGCTTTGGTACGCGGCCGGCGTCAGCTTGCCGTACTTGACCATCTGTCCGAGCACCGTGTTGCGCCGTTGCAGCGCGCGCTCCGGGTTCAGCACCGGGTTGTAGTAGCTGTTGCCCTTCAGCATGCCGGTCAGCGTCGCGCTTTCCAGCACGGTCAGGTCCGAGGCCGATTTGTCGAAGTACGTGCGCGACGCCATCTCGATGCCGTACGCGTTGTAGAGAAACGGCACGGTGTTCAGATAGGTTTCGAGAATCTCGTCCTTGGTGTACAGCGCTTCGATCTTCAGCGCGGTGATCGCTTCCTTGACCTTGCGGTTCAGCGTCGGCGCGCGGCCGATCTCGTCGGGGTACAGATTGCGCGCGAGCTGCTGGGTGATCGTCGAGCCGCCCTGACGGTCGCCCGAAAACGTGTGCAGTGCCGCCGACGCCGTGCGCCGCCAGTCGAGCCCCCAGTGCTGGTAGAAGCGGTGATCCTCGGTGGCGATCAGCGCGTTCACCATGTTCGGCGAGATGTCCGCGAGCTTCACCCACTCGCGGTTCGACGGCTTGAATTCGGCCAGCAGTTTGCCGTCGGCGGAGAGGATCTGCGCGGGCTGCTCGATCTTCGCCTTGCGGATGTCGCCGATGCTCGGCGTGAACGGAATCAGCACCAGCACATACAGCACCAGCAGCAGCGGACTGGCCGCGCAGGCCCACGCGATACCGCGCCGGGTCGGATGGCGCAGGTGCCACCAGGCGCGCGCGAGCGGCGCGTTGGCGCGGGTGAGCCCTTTATCGAGGGCGGCCAGGAAGGAGGTGGTCAGGCGCTTCAATCTTGCATACCGTCTGCTGGGAAAGGCGCAATCCTACCAAGATGCCGCGTCGCGGCCGGATTTTTGCGTGTATGCCGCCGGGCGACGCCGGGTGCCGAGGCGAGTCGACGGTAGGACAGCGGCGAGTCGGGGCAAGACGGAGGCGACTTCGTGGCAGCCCACTATAATGTCGGCAATTTCGACAAGAGGTGCTTCATGATCATCAAACCGCGCGTGCGTGGCTTCATCTGTGTATCGACCCATCCGACCGGCTGCGAAGCCAACGTCAAGGAACAGATCGAGTACGTCAAGGCACGCGGCCCCATCGCCAACGGCCCGAAGAAGGTGCTCGTGATCGGCGCATCCACCGGTTACGGTCTCGCCGCGCGCATCAGCGCCGCATTCGGGTCCGGGGCCGACACGCTCGGCGTGTTCTTCGAACGCGCGGGCAGCGAAACCAAGGCCGGCACCGCGGGCTGGTACAACACCGCCGCCTTCGAGAAATTCGCCGGCGAACAGGGCCTCTACGCGACCAGCATCAACGGCGACGCGTTCTCCGACGAAGTCAAGCAACGCACCATCGAGATCATCAAGCGCGATCTCGGCCAGGTCGATCTGGTGGTCTACAGCCTCGCGGCGCCCAAGCGCACGCATCCGAAGACGGGCCAGGTGTTCAGCTCCACGCTGAAGCCGGTCGGCCAGTCCGTGGCGTTCCGCGGCCTCGACACCGACAAGGAAGTGATCAAGGAATCGGTGCTGGAAGCAGCCACCCAGGAAGAAATCGACAACACCGTCGCGGTGATGGGCGGCGAGGACTGGCAGATGTGGATCGACGCGCTGCTCGACGCGGGCGTGCTCGCCGACGGCGCGAAGACCACCGCGTTCACCTATCTCGGCGAGAAGATCACGCACGACATCTACTGGAACGGTTCGATCGGCGCGGCCAAGAAGGACCTCGACCAGAAGGTGCTCGCCATTCGCGACAAGCTCGCGGCCAGCGGCGGCGACGCGCGCGTCGCGGTGCTGAAGGCGGTCGTCACGCAGGCGAGTTCCGCGATTCCGATGATGCCGCTCTACCTGTCGCTGCTCTTCAAGGTGATGAAGGAGAAAGGCACGCACGAAGGCTGCATCGAACAGGTGTATGGCCTGTACAAGGACAGCCTCTACGGCGCCGCGCCGCACCTCGACGACGAAGGCCGTCTGCGCGCCGACTACAAGGAACTCGATCCGGAAGTGCAGGCACGCGTGCAGGCGTTGTGGAGTCAGGTGCGCGACGACAACATCTACGAACTGACGGATTTCAGCGGCTACAAGACGGACTTTTTGCGTCTGTTCGGCTTTGAGATCGCCGGCGTCGATTACGAAGCCGACGTGAATCCGGACGTGCAGATTCCGAAGCTGGTGCAGATGTAATGCACGCGGGGAGCGCTCGCGCGATGCATGAGGATCGCGCGGCCTCCCCGCTTGTTTTTGCCGTGCTTTTTCCGTGTTCCCCCCGCGTTATCGTCGCCTCAGCACGGAAACGCCGCTTGCAACGAGCGGAGAATCGCGAGGCCGATTGGGAAATCCTCGGAAATCGTCGGGTGATTCGTGAAGAACGTATCCAGCAACGGATACACGTTCTGGTTGCCGATCGCGAGATCCTGCGGCGGACAGAACAGCGGCGGCCGCTTCTTCGCCACCAGATCGCCGTTGGCCCAGCCGAGCGCGTTGATCGTCCCGGTGATGTAGGCCGCGTAGACCGAGTTGTTGTCGGTGTGCGCCCATTGCTTGTATTGCGCGGCCGTCATCTCGGCATTCGCGTTCAAGGTGAAACACGCTGTCAGCAGTGCCAGCGCCAGTGTCGAAACCCGCATCGTCGAACCTTCAAGCTATGTCGCAAAAGCGGCCATTGTAGGCGAGTCCGCGCGCACTGCGCGGCGCGCGGACAGATGCGGACATTCGCAAGGATTACATTGGGTTTCTGTAAGCGGCGCCTCGCTCACGGCGTGCCGTTGCGGCAATACCGCCGGTAGCCCTCGCGTGCCGCGAGGCGCTCCATGTAGGCGGCGACCGCGGGCAGATCGTCGTGCCGCAGCGGCGTGTCCAGCCAGCGGTTGATCGACAGCGCGATGGGAATATCCGCCAGCGAAAACGACTCGCCCGCGATGAAGGCGCCGGTCTGCATCAATTGCCGGTTCACGATGTCCATTCGCTGCGCCCACGCCGCAGCCGACTGGTCGATCTGCCGCGTGTCCCGATGGGCCGGCGACTGGCGTACCAGCGCCATGAACGCGTAACTCCACGCACGGTTCAGCTCGCTCGCCTGCCAGTCGATCCACTGGTCGCAGCGCGCGCGCTGGAACGGGTCGAGCGGGTACAGCGACTCGCTGCCGTCCTGCCCGTCACGGCCATAGCGCCCGGCCAGATAGCGAATGATCGAATTCGATTCCCACAGCACGAACTCGCCGTCCTTGATGACGGGGACGAGCGCGTTGGGATTCAGCGCGAGGAATTCGGGCGTGTCGGTGGCGCGAAAGCCGCTGCCCCAGTCTTCCTGGTCGAACGGCAGGCCGAGTTCGGCGCAAGTCCACAGCACCTTGCGCACATTGATGGATGAGGTCTTTCCGAAGATCGTCAGCATGGTGTCGAAGCATAGGGCCCATTCGCGAAAGCCGACAGGCACAGTTCGCGGATCGGGCGTCAGGCCAGCGGCACCACTTATTTGATCAAATTTCCCAAAAATTAAAATCCGTGCAATCATTTGATCAAATCTCACGATGCAAAACAGAGAAACCCAGCTTCTTCGACCTGGCGAGCCCTGCCCGCCTTCCTCAACCGACTGGAGTCCATCTTGCAAAGCGACCTACGCGACGATCTGCGCGAATTCCTGGAGCAGCACCGAATCCATGAAGTGGAATGTGTGATTCCGGACATGACCGGCGTCGCGCGCGGCAAGATCGTGCCGAAGAACCTGTTCCTCGCGCAGGGCAAGATGCATATGTCGAACGCGCTGCTGATGATCACCGTCAACGGCGAGTTCGCGGACTTCGAGCGCTTCGTCGGGCCGAGCGATCCCGACATGCTGTGCATTCCCGATCCGGACACCGTGCGGCTCGTGCCGTGGGCGATCGAACAGGTCGCGGTGGTGATCCACGATTGCGTCGGGCTCGACGGCGAGCCAATCGGCATCTCGCCGCGCGCGGTGCTGCGCCGCGTGCTGAAGCTCTACGAAGCGCGCGGCTGGCGTCCCGTGGTGGCGCCGGAAATGGAGTTCTACCTGATCGCGCAGAACAAGAATCCGCATGAGCCGCTGCGTCCGCCGCTCGGCCGCGCGGGGCGCCACGAAGCCGGCCGCCAGTCGTTCTCGATCGATGCGGTCAACGAGTTCGATCCGTTTTTCCAGGACCTGTCGCGCTTCTGCGAGATGACGCGGCTCGGCGTCGAAACGCTCGTGCACGAGGTCGGCGCCGGGCAGATGGAGATCAACTTCTCGCACGGCGACGCGCTCGATCTCGCCGACCGCGTGTTCCTGTTCAAACGCGCGGTGCGCGAAACCGCCTACCGTCACGGCATTTTCGCGACCTTCATGGCCAAGCCGATGGAGCATGAACCGGGCAGCGCGATGCATATTCATCAGAGCATCGTCGACAGCGAAACGGGCCGCAATGTGTTCTCGTTGCCGGACGGCTCGGCGAGCCCGCTGTTTTTCAGCTACATCGGCGGATTGCAGAAGTACATGCCGCGCGCCATGCCGATGTTCGCGCCTTACGTGAATTCGTATCGCCGCCTGTCGCGCTTCACCGCCGCGCCGATCAACGTGCGCTGGGGCTACGACAACCGCACCTGCGGCATCCGTGTGCCGAATTCCGAACCGGCCGACCGGCGGCTCGAAAACCGCGTGCCGGGCGTGGACGTGAACCCGTATCTGGCCATGGCCGCCACCCTCGCCTGCGGCTATCTGGGCATGGTCGAAGCGCAGCAGGCGTCGGCGCCGATGGTCGAAAGCGCGTACGACCTCGAATACGAATTGCCGCGCGGTCTGGAAGATGCGCTCAAGGCGCTGCTGAACTGCCCCGAACTCGCCGACGTGCTCGGCGAGAAATTCGTGCAGGCGTACTGCTCGGTGAAGGAAAAGGAGTTCGAGACCTTTTCGCAAGGAATTACCGCGTGGGAGCGCGAGCATCTGCAACTGCTGGTTTGATGCAAGGCGTTCGCACGCTCGATCACGCGAACGGCCGCACGTTCTCACGCCAGCGACCCTTCCATACGAATCAGAATGAAACCGGAGAACCCGCCCTTGAATACGCGTGAAGGAATCGACTGGACGCGCGCGCAGGCGCTCGCCGCGCGCGAGCGTCAGGCGTTCGCCGACGCCATGCCGAAGTCGCGCGAGTTGTCGGCGCGCGCGGCGCGCCATCTGCTGTTCGGTGTGCCGCTGCACTGGATGAACGACTGGTCCACGCCGTTTTCGCTGTACGTGGATGCGGCGCGCGGCGCGTCGTTCACCGACGTGGACGGTCATCGTTACGCGGACTTCTGCCTCGGCGACACCGGCGCGATGTTCGGCCATTCGCCGCCGCCGGTGGCGCGCGCGCTAGCCGCCCAGGCCGAGCGCGGGATGACGGCGATGCTGCCGGGCGAAGACGCCGCGTGGGTCGGCGAAGAACTCGCGCGGCGCTTCGGCCTGCCCTACTGGCAGTTCGCGATGACCGCCAGCGACGCCAACCGCTTCGCGCTGCGCTGGGCGCGCGCGGCGACCGGGCGGCGCAAGATCGTGATTTTCAACGGCTGCTATCACGGCACTGTCGACGACGTGTTCGTCGATCTCGTCGACGGCCGCGCGGTGCAGCGCGACAGCCTGATCGGGCAGGTGCACGACCTGCTCGACGCCACCCGCGTGATCGAGTTCAACGACCTCGCCGCGCTCGAAGACGCCGTGAAAGACGGCGATGTGGCCTGCGTGCTGGCCGAACCGGCGATGACCAACATCGGCATGGTGCTGCCCGATCCCGATTACTGGCGGCACGCGCAGGCGCTGTTGCGCCGTCACGGCACGCTGCTCGCCATCGACGAAACGCACACCATCAGTTGCGGCCCCGGCGGCTATACGAAGGCGTACGGCCTCGAACCGGATCTGTTTGTGCTCGGCAAACCGGTCGGCGGCGGATTTCCGTGCGCGGTGTACGGCTTTAGCGCCGGGCTGGCCGAGCGCGCGCAGCGGGCCAAGCGCGAGGCGCCGCCGGGGCATTCGGGCATCGGCACGACGCTTACCGCGAATCTGCTGGCGCTGAGCGCAATCCGCGCGACGCTCGCCGAGGTGATGACCGACGCCGCCTACGCGCGCATGTTCGCGCTGGCCGAGCGGATCGAACACGGCTTGCGCGACGCGATCGCGCGCCACGGCCTGGCGTGGTGCGTGACGCGCGTGGGCGCGCGCACCGAGTTCCAGTTCATGCCGACGCCGCCGCGCAACGGCAGCGAAGCCGGCCACCAGCTCGACGCCGAACTCGAACAGATCGTGCATCTGTACCTGCTCAATCGCGGCGTGCTGATCACGCCGTTTCACAACATGATTCTCGTGTGTCCGGAGACGTCGCTGAACGACGTGGAGAAACTGATCGCGGCGTTCGACGCGTGCCTCGGGGAGTTGAAGTCGTGAGGCGGCCTTTCATCGCCCCCGTGCGCAGGCTCTCCCTCATGTTCAACGTCAAGCCCGTGCAAGGGCGCGAACACCGGCCAGCGTCATGAAAACCTCACGCCATCACACGTTGCAGGATCAGACTTACGACACACTGCGGCAGTGGCTGACCATCGGCCGCTTCGTCCCCGGCGAACGCATCAAGATCCGCCACGTCGCCGCCGAACTCGGCGTCGGCGAGATGCCGGTGCGCGCCGCGCTGCAACGCCTCGCCGCCGAATCGGCGCTGGTCAACGTGCCCAATTGCGGCGTCACGGTGCCGCTGCTGTCGAAAGCGCAATTCGACGACGTGCTGCGCGTGCGCCTGATTCTCGAAGGTGAGGCCGCGGAACTCGGCGTGCCGCACCTCACACCGGACGATCTGGCGGCGCTGACCACGCTGAACGCGCAGATGATCGCCGCATTACGCGGCGGCGATCCGAAAGGCTATCTCGACGCCAACGAGGCGTTTCACCTGATTCTCTATCGGGCCGCGGCTTCGCCGCTGTTGCTCGAATTGATCGAGACGGTGTGGTTGCAGGTCGGGCCGATTTCGAATCTGCTGTTCGACCACGCGCAGTTCGCCGCGACGCTCAACGACGCGCACGACGATCTGCTCGATGCCGCGAAAGCAGGCGACGCCGCCGGCGTGCGGCGCGCGATCGAAGCGGATTTGAGTCATGCGGCGATCCGGCTGCGGGCGCAGTGCGTGTGACGCTTCAGCGCTTGAGCGTCGCCTGCGCCAGAATCATGTCGTACAGCGCCTGCGCGGCCGGCGACAACTGCGCGGTCTTGCGCGCGACCAGCACCAGCGTGCGCGACACCACCGGCTGGGTCAGCTCGACGGTTCTGACCGTCGGATACGCCCCCTTCTGCAACGCCAGCGCCGGCACCACCGCGGCGCCCACTCCCTGAGCCACCAGCCCGACCGCCGTCGAGCTGCGCTGCACCTCGTAGAACGAACGCAGCGTCAGCGCGTTCCTCTCCAGCGCGACATCGAGCAACGCGCGGTTGCCGCTCACCTCGCCCGCAAAAATCAACGGATACGCCTGCAATTGCCGCCATGCCAGACGCCGTCGTTTCGCGAGCGGATGATCCTGATGGCAGATCAGCACATACCGGTCTTCGGTCACCGGCACGCTGTTCAGATCCGGATGATGTTCGCCGGCGATATTGATGCCGAATTCGACCTCGCGGCGCAACACCGCCGCCTCCACCGCCGACGACGCGTGATCGAGAATCTTGATGCGGTTATGCGGATACTGCGCGGCATAGGCCTGCAGTATGCGCGGCAGATACTGCACGCCGACCGTCGGCACGCAGGCGATCGACACGTCGCCGCGCCGCGCGACGCCGGTCTCGCGGATTTCCACCAGCGCGTCCGCCAGTTCGCCGAGCAGACGCCGCGCCTGCGGCAGGAAACCGCGGCCGATTTCGGTCAACGCCATGGAGCGCGTGGTGCGCTCGATCAGCGTGACGCCGAGAAAATCTTCGAGCTTGCGCAGCCGCTGCGTGATCGCGGTTTGCGTGACGTGCAGCGAATCCGCCGCGCTCTGGAAGCTGCCGCGATCCGCGATCGCCACGAAAGCCTGCACGCCGAGGGTGTCGATTTTCATCAGAAAAATGAAGCAATCCGCAAGATAAATTCATTTTACTCTGCGTGCGCCGGCGCCGAAAATGGCCGGATGGATGAGATGCAAAACCACACCAACCCCCTATTCACCCCACATCAACCCCACAGGAGCGCGACATGACATCGACGACCGACTGGTATGCCAGGCAGTACGTGCTGTTCGAAAACGAACGCACGCGGCCGGTGAAGGATCTGCTGGCGGCGGTGCCGGCCACCGACGTGCGGGTCGCGGTGGACATCGGCTGCGGGCCGGGCAACTCGACCGAGGCGCTCGCCGCGCGGCTGCCAGACGCGGCGGTCAGCGGGCTGGACAGTTCGCCCGACATGATCGCGGCGGCCCGACAACGCCTGCCGCAATTCCAGTTCGACGTGGCCGACATCGGCACGTGGGCGGCGCCGGGTCCGTACGACCTGATCCTCGCCAATGCGGTGCTGCAATGGGTGCCGGACCATCCGCGGCTGTTGCCGTCGCTGGTGGACAAGCTGGCGCCGGGCGGCAGTCTCGCGGTGCAGATGCCGGACAATCTGGATGAGCCCGCGCATCGGCTGTTGCGGGACATCGCCGCCGATGGCCCGTGGGCGGCGAAGCTCGCCGGGGTCGAGCGCACCATGCGGTATGACGCGGCGTGGTATTACGCGCTGCTCAAGCCGTTGTGCGCGCGGGTCGATGTGTGGCGCACCGTCTATCACCACCCGCTCGCGGGCGGCGCCGACGCGGTGGTCGAATGGTTCAAGGGCAGCGCGCTGCGGCCCTTTCTCGCGAAGCTTGACGACAGCGAGGAACCGGGGTTTTTGCAGCGGTATCGGGATGAGATCGCGCGGGCTTATCCGGCGCTGGATGACGGCACGGTGTTGTTGCCGTTTCCGAGGCTTTTTTTCGTTGCCACGCGGTAGGGTGGAAGTACGGCCGCGCCGGATTGGGGGTTGCGGGTGGCTTTCCATGCGTTGCTCGCGAAGGTGCGCCAGCATACGTCAGACGTTGCCGCTCGGGAATTGCGCGTGATATTGTTTAATCAATGCTGAGGGCGGTTCGCCGCTGCCCTCTATCGATTGCAATTACCCCTGCGAGCGTCGCCATGAGTGATGTACGCCATCAGTTGTCCCCTCGTGATCGCGTTGAGTTGCTGTGCTGGCTCACCTGCGGAAGTCTCGGGGCGTTTTATCTCAACGAAGACTGGCCGGATGCGACGTTTCATGTCGAGACCGCGCATAAGTGGCTGGATCGGCGGTCTCGGGAGGCGGATTGGCTTTGTATTGCCAGGTTGTCTGCTATGGCAGTGGAGATTGCCAGACGGCATGCCGGGTTTGTCGAGGCCGAGTGGGCTCGGGATGCGGTGGAGGAGCTGCTTGGCAGCGAGGAACTTGATCCTTCTGGGCGGCTTTTCAGGCAGGTTTTGGGGGATTGTCAGAGTGCGCTCGCGGATCGGCGGGTTGCTGATTGACGGTTTTTTTTCTTTGGTTTTTTTGGCTGGCTTTTGGTCTATTAGGGTCGCCCCTGTGCGGGGCAGCACCTACTTTTCGTTGCCGCCGCAAAGAAAAGTAGGCAAAAGAAAGCGGCTCACACCGCTAATTTTTAAGCGGCTCCCTCATGTAACCCCTCGTCGTGGATCATCTGGAATCCGTGTTCTCGCACACTCCACCCCCGTGACACAGCCGTCATTCATCCACCCTCGCGCTTTGCGCTCGGGCGGGCGGTTCACTCCCGTGAGGCTCGCTGCTTCATTGGTGTCGGTGGGCTTGCTCGGCACACTTGTCTCTATGGTCTTTCTCGTCTTTCTCGCCTTTCTTCGTTTCTCTCGTCTTTTTTATCTTTCTGGTTTTTTATCTTGAAACGGAAAATGCCTGCGCTGAATGCGCTTAAAGCGTTTGAGGTGGCTGGGCGCACCGGCAGTTTTACGCGCGCCGCTGAGTTGCTCAATGTCACGCAGAGCGCCGTCAGCCGGCAGGTTCGGCAGCTTGAGACGCAGCTCGGTGAAACCCTCCTGCAGCGGCATCATCATCATCTGGAGTTGTCGGCCGCGGGGCGCGTGCTTCTCCAGGCACTTCAGCACTCGTTCGATCGTATCGAACTGACCGTGCGCAGCCTTCAGGATAAAACCCATCGCAATCGGCTGCGCATCAATGCACCCCCCACCTTTACCGCGCGCTGGCTCATGCCGCGGCTGGGGCGGCTGCGTGACGCCTTTCCCCATCTCGAACTCAGTCTGTCGACACGTATCGACGATAATCTCGCGGAATCCGGTGTGCTCGATTGCGCAATCCGCTTCGGGAACGGCGAGTGGGAAGGCTTCGATAACCGGCTTCTCATGAACGAACGGCATGTCGCCGTCTGCGCGCCCGCCTTGCTCGCGCGTCAAGGCGGTCATGCCGCGCTCGACCTCAATCAGTTCACCCTCCTCCATGTGCTCGCCAGCGCCGATCAGCGGTACCTCACCTGGCAACACTGGCTCAAGGCCGCCGGGATCGATAACGTGGATACCAGCGGCGGATACGAGTTCGATCTGCTCGATCACGCCATTCGCGCCGCCATCGACGGGCTCGGCGTCACCATCGCCGATCGTCATATGATCAGCCGCGAACTCGCGGAAGGTCTCCTCGTCCCCGTCCTCAACGTACACGTCGATGGACACCAGTCCTACTGGTTCGTCACCCGCAACGCCCAGGACGAACTGCCCCACGTCGCCATGTTCCGCGACTGGCTGCAACAGGAAATCTGGCTCAGCAGCAAAACACTCGGTTCGTCGGAGTCGGCCCCGATGAGCGACGCGCCCTGAGCGACGAGCCGGGCGATGCTCCGGTCGATGATCCGGCCTTTCTCTCCATGAAAAAACCGCGCCGGTACGTCTGTACCGGCGCGGTTTCGTTTTGCGCTGCCCCTTTCGTCGTCAGCCGCTTTTGTCGTTCCGCTTTCACACCACGGCGGCCGGCTCCCGCGCTTTCTCCTGGTACGCCGCTTCGCTCGCCGCGTCTTCCAGAATCATTTCGGCGCCCTTTTCCGCCACCATCATCGTCGGTGCGTTGATGTTGCCGGACGTGATGTTCGGGAAGATCGACGCATCCACGACGCGCAGCCCCTTCAATCCATGCACTCGCAAACGCGCATCGACCACCGAGCTGCGCGGGTCGTCGCCCATCGCGCACGAGCCGCACAGGTGATAGATCGATCCAGACTGCTCGCGGAAATAGTGCAGGAAACCCTCGCGGGTCGTCACCTGCGGTCCCGGCGAAATTTCCTCGACCGTGATCGCCTGCAAGGCCGGCGCCGACATCACGCGGCGCACCAGCTCACATCCCTGGATCACCTCGTCGATGTCCTTCTGCGTGGTCAACGCGTTGATGCGGATCTTCGCGGCGTCCTCGGCGCGGTTCGACGCGATCTCGATCGAACCGCGGCTGGTCGGCCGGCACGGATTGAAGGCCAGCAGAAAACCCGAGTACGGCTCCGGTTCGAGACTCGCCTTGCTGCTCTTCGGAATGCGATACGACAACGGATTGAAATACAGTTGCAGGTTCGGCTGCGCTTCGTCCTCGCTGCCCTTGAAGAAGCCGCCGGACTGGTTCACGCTCATCGCGAGCGGACCCTTGCGCGTGAACAGGTATTGCAGACCGAGCTTGAGCTTGCCGAGCAGCGGACGCATCTCGTCGTTCAGCGTCTTCACGTTCGCGCGATAGTAGAAACTCACGCACAGGTGGTCCTGCAGGTTCTGACCCACGGCCGGCAGTTCCTTCACCGTCGCGATGCGGTGCCTGGCGAGCAGCGCGCCGTCGCCCACGCCCGACAGTTGCAGCAGCTTCGGCGAATCCACCGCGCCGGCCGCGAGAATCACCTCGCGGTTCGCCATGAACTGCCGCGTGGCGCCGTGCTGCGACACGCTCACGCCGATCGCGCGCTCGTTGCCGTCGAACAGCACGCGGCGCACCAGCACCTCGCGCTCGACCGTCAGGTTCCTGCGCGTCAGCACCGGATGCAGATACTCGAAGCTGCTCGATGAACGCTGGCCGTTGCGCGTATTGACGTCGTAGATGCCCGCGCCCTCGAAGCGCGCGCCGTTGAAGTCCTCGCTGCGCTGGTAGCCGGCCTGCTCGCAGCCCTTCAGGAACACGCGGCAGATCGGATGCACCGCGTCCTTCATCGGCGAAATCCGGATCGGGCCGTCGGCGCCGTGGTACTCGGTGTTGCCGAGCGGATGCGATTCGAGCTTGCGGAAGTACGGCAGCACGTCGCGAAACGACCAGCCCGGGTTGCCGCGCGCGGCCCAGTCGTCGAAATCGTGCGGCTGGCCCCGCACGAAAATCATCGCGTTGATCGAGCCCGAGCCGCCCTGCACCTTGCCCCGCGGGCAGTAGATCGGGCGGTTGTCGAGTTCCTTCTCGGGCTCGCTGTAGTACATCCAGTTGTAGGTCTCGTTGTAGTAGGTCTTCGTGAAGCCCACCGGAATCCGGAACCAGAACGAACTGTCCTTGCCGCCCGCTTCCAGCAGCAGCACCGAATATTGACCCGACGCCGACAGGCGATTCGCGAGAATGCAGCCCGCCGAACCCGCGCCGACGATGATGTAATCGTAGTTCATGCTCTATATCGCCAGACGGCGCTCAATCCATTGAATACTGATGCCACGTGATGCTGCGTAAGCTACCTGATGCCACGGGCCGCCCCGTTCACCCCTTGGCCGGCGCGAGATCTTTCACGTCGGCGGGTTGCGCGGCCATCTGCAGATGCAGACGCTCGCCGGTGTACGGCGTGTGCTGCGCGACGACCTCCATGTTCAGCTCGACGCCGAGGCCCGGTTCGTCCGACGGAATGATGTAGCCGTCTTCCCATTGAATCGGCTTCTTCAGCACCGCCGCGTGAAAACCGTCCCACGTGCCGATGCTTTCCTGAATCAGGAAGTTCGGCGTGCAGGTGGCGAGCTGAATGCTCGCCGCCGCGCCGATGGGCCCGTTGTACAGATGCGGCGCGATCTGCGCGTAGTACACCTCGGCCAGCGTCGCGACTTTCTTCGCTTCGAGCAGGCCGCCCACGCGCGCCACGTTCAGTTGCAGGATCGACGCGGCGCCCGCTTCGAGCAGCTTGAAGAATTCGTACTTGGTGGTCAGGCGTTCGCCCGCCGCGACGGGAATGCTGGTGTGTCGCGCGACCTGCGCCATCGCGCCTTCCTGGCCCGGCGGCACCGGCTCCTCGAACCACAGCGGATCGTATTTTTCGAGGCGCTTCGCGAGCCGGATCGCCGACGACGGCACCATCTGCCCATGCGTGCCGAACAGCAGATCGGCCTTGCTGCCCACCGCTTCGCGCACGCGCCGGCAGAACGTCTCGCACCGGTCCAGCACCTCCAGCGACAACTGATGTCCCGAATACGCGGTGTACGGCCCCGCCGGATCGAACTTGACCGCGGTGAAGCCGCGCTTCACGTTCTCCAGCGCGCACTCGGCGGCGAGATCGGGATCGTCGTAGTCGTACTCGCCGCGGCTGTTCTTCGGATACAGATACGTGTACGAACGCAGACGCCGGTTCACCATGCCGCCCAGCAACTCGTACACCGGCTTGCCGGCCGCCTTGCCGATGATGTCCCAGCACGCCATTTCGAGGCCGCTGACCACGCCCATCATCGTCAGGTCGGGACGCTGCGTGAAGCCGCTCGAATACGCCTCGCGCCACAGCCGTTCGACGTGATGCGGGTCCTGGTCGAGCAGATAGCGGGCAAATACATCGTCGATGATGGGACCCATCGCCTTCGGATGGAACGTCGCCGAATAGATTTCGCCGACGCCCTCGATACCGCAATCGGTCTTGAGCTTGACGAAGATCCAGTACATGCCGCCGATGTGCGGCGGCGGGACGGCGACGATATGCGTTTCGAGCGAGACGACTTTCATTTACGCACCTTCTTTTCGATTGAGCATGTTTCTGAGCGCGAGCCCGGCGAATCCGCCGAGCGCCGCCATGGCGGCCACGTAGCCGAAATACAGCTGGTAGCCGAAGACGCCGGGGAACGTCTGCGTCAGATAGCCGTTGATGAGCGGCAGGAACACGTCCGGCGAGTAGCCGATCACGGAGATCAGGCCGATCGCCAGACCCATCGTGGTGACGGGGATATTGCAGCGGTCCAGCAGCGACCAGTAGAGGCCGCGAATCGCGTACGTCAGGATGCCGATGAACAGCACGAGGAACACCAGCAGCACATGGCTCGAAATGCGCGGCGCCGCCATCAGGCCGAGCAGCGACAGCGCGGCGAGAAACAGCGCGATCACCAGCACCGACACCTTCGAATAACGGTCGCCGAGAAAGCCGCCGCCGATGCCGCCGATCGGCCGCATCCACAGCTTGAGCGTGGTGATCGTGCCGGCCATCACCACCGTCAGACCGATCTCGCCTTCATGCAGGTAAGCGGAGAAACTGTAGGTGGCCCAGAACACCTGATAGCCGCAGAACACGATCGCGGCGACGAGCCACAGTTCGGGAATGGTCGCGAGCGTCTTCAGATCGACCAGCACGTTGCTGCGTCCGCGCGCCGCGCGATTCGCCTCGGCGTCTTCGGTGCCGCGCGGGTCCTTGACGAGCGCGAGAATCACGCCGAGCGCGATGCACAGGAACGCGTACAGGTAGACCACCAGCTTGAAGCCGGCCGCGACCGGTTCGCCCTTCGTCTGCGTGACCCATGCGAACAGCGAGATCGCGATGGTCGCGAGCATCGCTTCGATCAGACCGCGGCCACCGTCGAGCAGCCCGAAGAAACGGCCCTGCTCCTGCGTGCCGGCGATCATCGTCACGCGTTTGATGACGGCGGCCCAGAACGTCAAGCCGGTCGACAGACCCCAGCCGCCGAAGATCAGCATCAGCATCGGGAACGACGGCGCGGTCGAATACCACAGCCCGAGCACGCCGGTGGCGATCAGCGAAAAACAGATCAGCAGACGCGGCGCGATACGGTCGGCCAGCCAGCCGCTCGGCAGATAACTCAGCAGGAAGATCGTGCCCAGCGACGAATACAGATAGCCCAGCTGGCTGTCGGTGATGTGGAACACCTCGAGCATGGTCGGCTGATACACCTGCCGCAGATACAGGATCGGATAGATCGCGCCGGCGGCGATCACCAGCAGCATCAACTGGATATAGCGCTGCGCCTTGTTGGCTTGCAGCGCGGCCTCGGCGTCGCCGAGGGCGAGCGAGGCATTGGTACGGACGGGTTGCGATGACACGTGAGCGCTCCTTAGAGACGCCGTGGCGGCCTGCGCCGCCGGGTCTCCAATATGTTTTGTTATGGGTTGAACTGCATGGGTGGGACTGCGACCGGCAAAGCGGTGTGCACCGCTTCGCCTTCACTTCGATGCTTCGATGCCTGGCTGCTTCAGTACTTCATGACCACGAGACGGGTCTGGGTGAATTCGAGCATGCCGTGCTTGCCGTCGTCGCCGCCGAGGCCCGAGCGTTTCCAGCCGGCATGAAAACCTTGATACGGATCGGCCGGCGTGCGGTTCACGTACAGTTCGCCGGCTTCGATGCCATTGGCGATCTTCATCGCCGCGCGATAGTTCTCCGTGTACAGCACCGACGACAAACCGAACTGATGGTCGTTGGCCATCTCCAGCGCTTCGTCGAGCGTGCGGTATTTGACGACCGGCATGATCGGACCGAAGGTCTCTTCCTGGATGATTTCCATGTCCTGACGGCAGTTCGTCAGCAGCGTGGCCGGATAGAAGAAGCCCGCGCCTTGCGGCAGCGTGCCGCCGGTTTCCAGCGCGGCGCCCGCCGCGACCGCGCGCTCGACCATCGCGTGAATCGACTGGCGCGACGCTTCGTTGACGAGCGGTCCCATCAGCGAAGGCTGTCCGGCACGGTCGCCGTATTCCACCGCGCTCATGTGCTGCTTGAGCAGCGCGACGAAGCGGTCGTGCACGCTTTCCTGCACGTACACGCGTTCGATCGCGGTGCACAGCTGGCCGCAATGCGTGGTCTTCGACGCCACCAGATCGCGCGCGGCCTTCTCCAGATCGGCGTCGGCTTCGATGATCGCCGGCGTCTTGCCGCCGAGTTCGAGCGACGGCTTGGCGATGTTCGTCTTGCAGTAGTCGAGCACCTTGCGGCCCGCGCCGACGCTGCCGGTCAGCGTGATCATGCCGACCTTCGGATGGGTGCAGAGCGCTTCGGCGGTCGCGTGATTCATCGCCAGAATATTGACGACGCCGGCCGGCAAACCGGCCTTTTCGACGGCGCGCGCGATTTCGAACGCGGACACCGGCGTGTTGTTGCTCGGCCGCACGACCACCGTGTTGCCCGCGATCAGCGCGGGCGCCACCTTGCGCATGAAGGTGTAGACCGGGTAGTTGAACGGAATCAGGCAGGCCACCACACCGATCGGCTCGCGATGCAGCACGAGGTTTTCGTCGGGCGTATCGCTCGGAATCACCTCGCCTTCGATACGGCGCGCCCATTCCGCGTGATAGCGGGTGATCTGGCCGGCGTAGATGGCTTCGTTGGTGGCGTCGGCGACGCTCTTGCCGGACTCCAGCGCGAGCGCCGCGCCGATCGCGGGCGCGCATTCGGTCAGCGCGTCGGCCAGCTTATGCAGATGAACCGCGCGTTCGGCGGCCGGCAGTTTGCGCCAGCTTTTCTGCGCGGCGGCGGCTGCGTCCACGGCGGCCAGCGTCGCGGCGGGCGTCGCCGCGCTCACGTGGGCGATCACGGCACCGGTGGCCGGATTGTGGACGGCGATGAGGTCGCCGGCGGCGCCGTTGGCGGCATCGTCAAACCGGCCGTTGGCAAAATTCCGCTCGATTCGCATGGTCGTCTCCTGAATGGCGTGGCGCGGTAGCGCGAAAAACGTATGGCTTCCGGCTATCGCCTTCATGCCTAAGTTGCATGAACGGAATTTTTCTCCTCGTCATTCACGGCGACAAGCGAGTAATTTGCGGGACAAACATTCGAAAAAATCATGTTTATCCAGGGCACAACCTTATACGCCGATGCCGGTGCCGAATTGCAGAATCCGGGCTTCACCAAAAAAGCAGCAGCCCGCGGGCGGCGTGTCAGCCGTCTGCGTTCACGGGCCGCTCACTACCAACACCTGGAGCTCGATGATGAAAAAGAACCGCCTTGCCCATGCCACCACCACCTTCGCGACGGTCGCCGCGCTCGCGTCGCTGTCGGCGTCGCCCGCTTTCGCGCAAAGCAGCGTCACGCTATACGGCGTGCTCGACGAAGGGATCGACTACACCAACAACGCGGGTCACGGTGCGGTGTGGGAAATGGCGAGCGGCTACGCGCAAGGCAGCCGCTGGGGGATGAAGGGCGCGGAAGATCTGGGCGGCGGCATGAAGGCCGTGTTCCAGCTGGAAAACGGCTTCGACGTCAGCTCGGGGCGGCTCGGTCAGGGCGGCCGCATGTTCGGCCGTCAGGCGTACGTCGGCTTGAGCGACCAGCGCTTCGGCACGATCACGCTGGGACGTCAGTACGATTCGGTGGTCGATTACCTCGCGCAGACCACGGCCAACGGCAACTGGGCCGGCTACCTGTTCGCGCATCCGTACGACAACGACAACACCGACAACTCGTTCCGCCTCGGCAACAGCGTGAAATACGCGAGCCCGAATCTCGGCGGCTTCCAGTTCGGCGGCGTGTACAGCTTCAGCAACGATACGAACTTCGCCAACAACCGCGCGTACAGCTTCGGCGGCCAGTATGCGAATGGCGGGCTGCTGATCGCGGCCGCCTATCTGCAGGCGGACAACCCGGGCGTGGGCGCGACCGGCGCGATCACCGCCAACGACGCGAGCTTCATCGCGGGGCGCATGCGGGTGTTCGGCGGCGGCATCAACTACACGTTCGGCTCGGCAACCGCCGGCTTCGCGTACACCAACTCGAACTACGGCAATCCGACCGGCAACGGCTATATCGGCGTGCCGCTCGCGGCGGCCGGCGTCACGTTGAATACGCTGAAGTACCAGAACTTCGAAGTGAACGGCAAGTACCAGTTCACTCCGGCGTTCTTCGTCGGCGCGCAGTACGTGTACACGATGGAGAACTACGACGCGTCGTCGGGCAGCGTGAAGCCGAAGATTCACACTGTCGGTCTGATGGCGGACTACAACCTGTCCACCCGCACCGACGTGTACGTGCAGGGCGAGTACCAGAAGGTGGCCGGCAGCTCGACCCAGTCGATTCTCGACGACGCGTTCATTCCGGGTGTGCAGGCCCCGTCGTCGAGCGGCACGCAGGTCGCCGTGCGGGTGGCGTTGCGGCACAAGTTCTAAGGTTGGGGAATGGCGAGGCTGAGGGAAGCTTCGCCAGTCTGTTCAAATTTTTTCGATGTTCACGTTCCGTATACGTTCTATTTTTATTGAACATCAGTGACGGGTGGGCGTGGAGTGTTCAACTTTTGCAGTCTGTTCACGTTCCGTATACACTTTAAAAAAATTGAACAGAGGTGGGACGTGCCACACCTATCCGCAAATCCGTTCGTACCTGATCCTATTCTCCAGGCCGCTGCCGAGGCCTTCTCGGCAACAACCGGCATATCCGTCAAGATCCTCCGGCCGCCGGCGCGCTCGCACTACGCAGCGAAGTTCGAATTCCGCATCGCAACCGGCAAAAAGTGGTCACGGGCCGTACTGCCCGTCGAAAACATCGACCGTTTTGCCACACTCGCCGCGATCAGCGCCACGGCCCAGATCCGCCCAGACCAGCCCTTCGTGATGGTCTCGACTCACCTGTCACCCGCCATGTTGCGGCACTGCCGGGAGTTAGGACTGGAGGCGCTGGACACGTCCGGCAACGCGATCCTCGCTCACGACGGTAACCTGATCATGATCTCCGGCGAAAAACGCGTGGACATGGCGAGCCGCTCCAAAGATCGTGCATGGACAGGCAAAGGCATGCAGGTGGTGCTCTCCCTGCTGCGCGAACCGGAACTCGTCAACGACGGTCAGCGCGCAATCGCCCAGCGCGCCGGCGTCAGTCTGGGCACTGCGCAGTCCACGTTTCGCGATCTGTTCGAGCGCGGCGATATCGTTAGACGGAAAAGCGGCTATGTGCTGGCCGATCCGGGGCGCCTGCTCGACGAATGGGCCGCCCTCTACCCGTCCAGGCTGCGAAGCCAGTTGCTGATCAACCGTTACCGGGCTGCCGACCCAATCTGGTGGCGCGCCATCGATCCGTCTAACGAGCAATGTCAGTTCGGCGGCGAGGTGGCCGCATCGCTGCTCACCGGCTATCTGAAGCCCACCACGGTCACGCTGTACTGTCAGCATGAAATGCCCCGCCAATGGTTGATCGATGCGCGCCTTCGAATCGACCGGACTGGCGAGGTGGAGGTGCTGCAGTCCCCCCTTCCACCGATCGCATCCCCCAGTCCATTGCAATCCGGGAAAACGACGGGCATGCCCCTGACCATCGCTCCTGTCGTGTTGGTATATGCAGATCTGATTGCAACCGGAGATACCCGCAACCTCGAAACCGCCAGGATACTTCGTGAGCAGTACCTCGATTATTGATCTGCGCGCCGACCGGCCGCTGCCCGAGATCGTCATCGAGATGCTGCTGCATGTGGCGGCCACGGCGGACGCCTCCAGGCTAGAGTGGTTCGTCGGCGGCGCGAGTGCGCGCGATATCGTTCTGACCCACGTGCACGGCATCGAAACGACGCGAGCCACAGCCGACGTCGACATCGGTGTCAGCGTGGAAAGCTGGACGGACCACGCCGAACTCAAAGCCGCGTTGATCACCGACAGCGCGTTCGAGCAACGCGCCGAAGCACACCGGCTCTACTACCGCTCGCCCGTCAGCGGCGAATTGATGTGGCTGGACATCGTGCCGTTTGGCGGCGTCGAGAGGTCGACAGGCAGCGCGGGGGCCGCACAGGAGAACGAGATAGCGTGGCCGCCCGATCACGCCGTGCGAATGAACGTCGCCGGTTTCGCGGAGGCGCTTGGCGACGCGATCTCCGTGCGCCTCGCCCCCGATCTCGTGGTGCCCGTCGCATCGTTGCCGGGCCAGGCGCTGTTGAAGATCATCGCATGGCACGACCGTCACGCAATCGACAGAAAAGACGCGGCGGACCTGATTTGCCTGCTCGACAATTACGCCGACGCCGGCAACCAGGGTCGGCTGTACGACGAACGTTACGACCTCGTCGAACATTATGGGCATGAGCTGGAATCTGCAGGCGCCGCTTTGCTGGGGCAGGACGCCGCGGCCATCGCATCGGCGCAAACCCGTGATCTTGTCGAGCAGATACTCGCATACGACAAGGACTATCCACGCATTCTCGACCACATGATGGCGCACAGTGCCCGCTTTTCCGGTCCAACGCCGGCGCTGACCGAATCCCTGTTCAACGCGTTTCGGGAGGGGTTCCACGGCTTGGCCCTGGCCTGATATTTCTCCGTGAATTCCGCTCCCAGCGCCTGCCCTTGGCATTTCTGTTTACGTGTCCAGAATTCAGAACGTGCGCGCTCAGTCCGCCACCCTCACCACCACTTTCCCGAACGCCCCACGCTCCAGATGCGCGAGCGCGGCCGGCAGTTCGTCGAACGCATAGACCTGATCGACCACCGGCTTCAATGCGAGCGCATCCACCGCGCGCACCAGTTCTTCGAAGGCGCGCCGATGGCCGACGCCGATCCCCTGGATCGTCGGCCGCCCGAGAAAACTCGGCACGCTCGGCAAGGACATGCTGCCGGCGCCCAGCGTGCCGATCA
The DNA here is from genome assembly GCF_029910215.1 of Paraburkholderia sp. D15. Lineage (NCBI taxonomy): Bacteria > Pseudomonadati > Pseudomonadota > Betaproteobacteria > Burkholderiales > Burkholderiaceae > Paraburkholderia > Paraburkholderia sp. D15. The sequence continues at coordinate 2,297,604 of NZ_CP110395.1, forward strand.
GCGAAATGCGTCCGCCTTGCCGCAACGCCCGCACCGACGCGCCGAGGTTCTCGCCGCCCGCCAGTTCGAACACGTGATCGGCGCCGCGCGCGCCGGTCAGCTCGCGCACCACGCGGTCCCACTCCGGCGTCGCGTTGCGATCGATCGCGTGGGTCGCGCCGAGTTCGAGCACGCGCTGCGCCTTGGCCGCGCTGCTGGTCGTGACGATCACCTGCGCGCCGTGCGCGCGCGCCAGTTGCAGGCCGAATAGCGCGACGCCGCCAGTGCCCTGAATCACCACCGTCTGCCCGGCGCGCACCGCGCCCTTCTCGACCAGCGCGAACCAGGCGGTCAGGCCGGCGCACGGCAAGGTGCTCGCGGCAACCGCGTCCAGGCTGCGCGGCGCGCGCACCGCCCATGCCTCGTTCAACACCACGTACTGCGCCAGCACGCCGGGCAGCGAACCGCCGAGCACGCCCGCCTCCGGCGGACATTCGCCATCGATCCAGCCGCCCCAGAACGTGCTGAGCACGTCGTCGCCTTCGGCAAACCGTTTGACGCCCGCGCCGACGCCGACGACCGTGCCGGCCAGATCCGAAGCGGGCGTGGCCGGCAGCGGCGACGACGCATCGACCTGATCGCCGGCGATGAACCACAGGTCGCGATAGTTCAGCGACACCGCCGCGACGCGCACCACGATTTCCCCCACGCCGGGCGTCGGCACCGGCCGTTCCTCCAGCCGCAGATTCTGTACGCCCGCTTCCCGCAATACCCATTGACTCATTGTTCGCATCTCGGCTCCCGCAATTCGTTATCGATGGTAAAAAGTCTACGGTTTCTGGAAGCGCTACAGTGACGGCATCGGTTCGCCAGTTTGTAGCGTTTTTGGCGTCAATGAAATGCGCTAGCGTTGGGGTATGGGGTGATGGGAGCGTGGCAATGAGGGATCGTCTGAGCGGCATCGCCGCTTTCGTCAACGCGGCCGAGGCCGGCAGTTTCGCGCTGGCCGCCGAGCGCATGCATCTGTCGCGCTCGGCGGTGGGCAAGACCATCGCGCGGCTCGAAGAGCAGCTTGGCACGCGGCTCTTTCATCGCACCACGCGCAGTCAGAGTCTCACGGAGGATGGTCACGCGTTTTACGAGCGCTGCGTGCGCGCGCTCGCCGAACTCGATGCGGGCGAAGCGACCTTGAGCGCGGGCCGCAACGATCCGCAGGGACGTCTGCACGTGAGCATGCCGGTGCTGTTCGGACGCCGCTGCGTCGCGCCGATTCTGCTGGAACTGGCGCAGCGCTATCCGAAGCTGGAACTGCAGTTGAGCTTCACCGACCGCGTGACGGATCTGGTGGAGGAAGGCATCGATCTGGTGGTGCGCAGCGGTCCGTTGAATCATGCGCCGGCGGGCCTCGTCGCGCGAAGGCTCGGCGCGCAGATTCTGGTGCTCTGCGCGGCGCCCGCCTATCTCGACAAACACGGCACGCCGCGCACCGTGCACGACCTGACGAGCCATGAAGGCATCCTGTACGCGCATGGACGGCGCGAATCGGCGTGGATGCTGCCGGACGAACACGGCGTGATACAGAACGTCGTGATGCCGCACCGGTTGCGCTTCGACGACCTCGAAACGATTCTCGCGGCCACCGTCGCGGGCGCGGGCATTGCGTGCCTGCCGTGCTGGCTGATCGGCGAGGCGATGGCCGACGGCGCCCTCGTCAAGGTACTGGAAGAGTTTCCGGGGCAGCGCATGGATCTTCATCTGGCGTGGCAACAGACGCGGCATCTGCCATCGCGCATGCGCGTCGTGATCGATGAACTCGCGGCGCGCGTGCCGGCCGTGCTCGAAGTGAATCCGGCGGCGCGTCCCGTGGTGGGTCCGGCAGTGAAGCCTGCCGTGAAGCAAACCACCCGGCGCTAACGCGCCCGGCGCGAACGTCACCCGCCCGACGTCTTCTTCACGAACGCATCGACCACCGACTCCAGTTCCTTCGTGATCGACGTCATCACGCCGGCCACCACCGCGAATTCCCGGCCGGTCACATTCGTGCGGCTCGCGACGATCTGTCCGTTGAACGACACGATATGCGCCTCTTTCGCGATCGCCTTGATCCGCTCGATCAGGTTCTGCTGTTCTTTTTTCTGCGCGCGCGCAATCCGCCGGCTCTCTTCTTCGTACACGGCGGTGACGCCATGCAGTTGCGCGAGCAACGGATCGACCGAACCGGTCAGTGCGCCGAGCGCCTCCTGCGCATGAGATGCACCGCGACCGATCGCGTCGAGCGTCGTGGCGGCGAGTGCGATGAAATCCGCGATCCGGCGCGCAACCTGGGCGTCGCCGTGAAACGCGTCGCGCAGCGCGGGCGAGAACAATCCGGGCAGGCCGTCGCGTCCTTGCGTCAGCGCTGCGTGGCTGTCGGCGAACACGCGCAACGTATCGCGCGCGATCGCGAGCGCGCCGTCGACTTGCTGGAACGCCAGTATCGCTTTCAGCGCAATGCGTTGCGACAGCATCCGCTGACGCCCGGCCATGTTGATCAGCGAGCTCATCGCCTCGCTGGAAACGTCCGTGGCGGACGGGGTGAGTTGAAGCCGTTGTGCGATGACGCTCATGTCCACTTCTTACGATGACGATTGACTACGTCGCAATCCGGCAGGCGCCATGCGGGCCAAGTGAGCCCTACGTGTCGTACGTGCGTTGCCCATGAAGGGCCTCGACGCGCGCCTGCCGGAAAGCGCACTTACTCGGTCGCGTGCGCGTGCATCACGCCGCCTTGCAGCGACCACGCCATCCACGGACGGCGCAGCGCGACGATCGCGACGAACGCGCAGGCCGCCAGCGCACCGAAGGTCGCGAAACCCATCTGATAACTGCCGGTGCTTTCCTTCGCGATCCCCATCACGACGGGCAGATAGAACCCGCCGATGCCGCCCGCCGCGCCGACGATCCCCGACATCAACCCGGTGCGCCCGGCCCAGCGGTGCGGCACCAGTTGAAACGTCGCGCCGTTGCCGAGACCGAAGGCCACGTACAGGCACAGCAGCAGCGCGATGCCGCCCGCCATCGACGGCATCGCGGCGGCGAACACGAAGTCGCACAGCGAAATGATCGCCAGCAGGAAGGTCAACGCGCGCACGCCCGAGACCTTGTCGGCGACCAGTCCGCCGAGCGGGCGCACCATCGCGCCGGTCGCCGCGAGCAAGGCCATGAACAGGCCGGCATCGATCTTCGACAGTTGATAGAGATTGGTCAGCAGCAGCGACACATACGAGGACATGCCGACGAAACCGCCGAACGTGATGCTGTAGACCAGCATGATGACCCACGTGTCGCGCTCGGCCAGCACCGCGCGATACCGTTTGGGCAGCACCGCGATCGCCAGCAGCGCGCCGAGCACCGGCAACAGCAGCACGCCGGTTTTGCCCGCGCCGAACAGGCCCGCCTCGACCAGCAGCACCAGCACGATCAGGCCGGCCAGCGTCACGACGAAACTACCGAAGGCGCGCAGCACGCTGCCGGTTTTCACGCCCGCGTCGTTGGCCCAGAAATACAGGGTGATCGCGGCGATCGCGAGCAGCGGCAATGCGCCGCCCGCCGCCACCTGCCAGCCGTAGCGGGTCGCCAGTTGCGGAAACAGGAAGCCGTCGAGCACCGCGCCGATGTTGCCGGCCGCGGCCAGACCCAGCACGAGACCCTGCACCTTCGGCGGATAGTTGCTGCCCGCCATCGGCAACGCCACCGCGAAACTCGCACCGCCGACGCCGAGGAACACGCCGAGCACCAGCAGCGTCGTGTAGGACGGAACCGCCGCGAGCAAGGGCAGCACGATGGTCGGCACCGCCGACAGCAACACGCCCATCAGCGCGATGCGTTTGCCGTGCGCGGACTGATACAGATTGCCGAGCGTCACGCGCAGAATCGCCGCGGACAACACCGGCACGGCGACCAGCAAGCCCTGCTGCGCGGGTGTCATCGCAATGCTCTTGCTGATGAACGGGGCAAGCGGACCGTAGAGCACCCACACGGTGAAGCCGGTGTCGAAATAGAGAAAGCACGCGACCAGCGCACGCCAGTCTCCGCTCTTCAGGGAGCTCATCACGTTTTTCATCAGACATCCTCATGAAACTGAACGATCGTCGATCCGGTTCGCGGTGGTGCACATCGTGCACGTCGTGACGTTCTGCACCGGATCGACAGCCAGGGTTGGAAACCGGTCTGAACATGCAACGTCCATGCCATCCGGGTCTTTCGATTGAAGCGGAACTGCTGATTCGAGACACCCATGTTCAATAGACGTCGCGTGCGTAACGCTTCTCGCGCGTGAGGCGGCTCACGTACTCGAACGCCTTGTCGTCGCTCATGCCGCCATGACGCGCGACGATCTCCTTCAACGCGGCATCGACATCTTTCGCCATCCGGTTCGCGTCCCCGCAGACGTAAAAATGCGCACCGTCTTCGAGCCACGCCCACAATTGCGCACCGTGCTCGCGCATGCGGTCCTGCACATAGATCTTGTCGGCCTGGTCGCGCGAGAAGGCGACGTCCAGACGATCGAGCAGACCGTCGGCGCGCATCGCTTCGAGTTCGTCGCGATAGTAGAAATCGGAGGCCGCATGCTGTTCGCCGAAGAACAGCCAGTTGCGACCTTGATCGCCGCGCGCGCGGCGTTCGTGCAGAAAGCCGCGAAACGGCGCGACGCCGGTGCCGGGACCGACCATGATCATCGGCGTACCGGTGTGATGCGGCGGCCGGAAATGCGCGGACTTCTGCACGAACACGGGCACATCGAGATCGACCGCGCGATCGGCGAGAAACGTCGACGACACGCCCTTGCGCTGCCGTCGGCCATTGCTGTAGCGCACCGCGGAGACGGTCAGATGGATTTCGCCGGGATGCGCGCTCGGGCTCGATGCGATCGAATACAGGCGCGGTTGCAGGCGTTTGAGCAGGCCGGTCAATTCGGCGGCCGTGAGCTGCACCGGAAACTCGTGCAGCACGTCGGCCAGTTGTTGCCCCCACAACCACTGCTTGAGGTCGGCCTTGCGCTCCGGCATCAGCAACGCGCGCAGTGCGCCGTTGCCGTCGCGGGCGGCGATCGCGGCGAGCGCATCGGGGTTCGGCCGCGCGATTTCGTAGTGCGTGGCGAGCGCATCGGCGAGCCGCAGTTCACCGATGCCCTGCACCTGAACCGGCTCATCGGCATGCAAGCCGCTCAGCCCGATCAATTCGTCGACGAGTTCGGGGCAGTTGCTCGGCCAGACACCGAGCGCGTCGCCGGCTTCGTATTCGAGGGCGGCTTCAACACCCGCCGCGCGCGTGCTCAGCGACACGTAGCGCGTGTCCTTCGCCGCGCCCTGCCGGTTCAGCCGAAGATTCGCGACGACGCGCGACGCGGCCGGGCGCGTCTTGCTCGGCACCGCGCCCGGCACGACCGCGTTGATCATGCCGCCGGCCGGCACCGCGTGCAGCGCGGCATCTTCCTCGGCGATGCGTGAGATCCCACGTTCGAGCCACGCGTCCGCGCTTTGCTGATACTCGCCGTCGCACTCGACGCGCTCCATCAGCCGACGCGCGCCCAGCGCGGCGAGCCGTTCGTCGAGACGCCGGCCGTGTCCGCAGAACTGGTCGTAGTTGCGGTCGCCGAGCGCGAGCACCGCGAAGCGCACGCTGTCCATGCGCGGCGCGCTGGCGTCGTTCAGTTGCGACCAGAGATCGTGCGCGTTGTCGGGCGGATCGCCGTCGCCGAAAGTGCTGGTCATCAAGAGCACGTATTGCGATTTCGCGAGCGATGCCGCGTCGTAGTCGGCCATGCACGCGGTGCGGATTTCGAAGTGCGACTCCATCAAACGCATCGCGTAGCGCTCGGTGAGCGATTCGGTATTGCCGGTTTGCGAGGCCCACAGCAGCGTCACCTTGGGCCGCGCGCGGACGATGCGTACACCGGCGGCCGGCGCGGCGGAGACCGTCGCGTTCGCGGTGTTCGCCGTTGCCGTGGGCGATGTCACGGAAAGCGCTTCGACTGGCGATGCGGCAGGCACAACCGTGCGGCTATACAGCCCCGCGAGCAACCCGTCGACATACAGACGTTTCGCCGCATCGAACGGCGCGCCCGGCGGCAGCGCCGGCACGCCACCCGGCGCACCTTGCGCCTCCGCGGAGCGCACGCCGCTCACAAAACCCGCGAGGTACACGCGCTCCTGTTCCGAAAACGACGGCACGGGGACAGGCGGCAACTGCAACAACTGGCTCAAAGCGTCGACACGCGGCATGGTGGGATCCTCGGCACTCGCGGTTACGTCATGGGCCGGCGACGATGACCGCCCGGCGGAAGCATCGGCGGAAACATCGGCGGAAGCATCGGCAAGCGCCGCTTCGTCACGCGGGTTGCCGGCAAACTCACCCCGCTCCACCTTCACCGCACTCAACGCGACCGCGCAGAACTTCAGTTCGGGTTGCTGGGAAACCGGATCGATCGCGTCGCTGGTCACCGCGTTGATGCACAGGTCGTCGCCGAACACGTCGTTCCAGTGCATCGGCGCGAAGCACTGGCCCGCGCTCACGCGATCGGTGACGACGGCGGGCAGCACCGCGCGGCCGCGACGCGAGCGGATCTCCACGGGATCTTTCGTCTTCACGCCGAGCGCGGCGGCATCTTCCGGATGAAGCTCGACGAACGGCCCCGGGTTCAGCTTGTTGAGCATCGCGACCTTGCCGGTCTTGGTCATCGTGTGCCATTGATGCTGCAGGCGGCCCGTGTTCAACACGACCGGAAACTCGCGGTCGGGCAGTTCGGCGGGCGGCGCATAGGCGCGCGCGAAAAACATCGCGCGGCCGCTCGCGGTCGGAAACACGAGCGGCGCGCGGCTACCATCCGGTTGCTCCCGCAATGGCTGGCTGACCCCGTCGTTCAGATAACGCACGGGATTGCGTACGCTCGATGTGTCGTCGGCCAGCGGCCATTGCAGCGGCGTGTCCCGCAAGCGCCGATGGCTCGCGCCTCGCAGGTCGTAACCGGTTTTCGGATTCGACGCGCGTGTGATTTCCGCAAACACGTCTTCCGCGCTCGCGTAGCTGAACGCGTCGGCGAAGCCCATCTCGCACGCCACGCGCGCGATGATCTGCCAGTCCGGCAACGCCGCGCCCGGTGGCTCGATGCCCTTGCGCATCAGCGTGAGGTTGCGCTCCGAGTTGATCATCACGCCTTCGGCTTCGGCCCACAGCGCGCCGGGCAACAGCACGTCGGCGTAGCGGTTGGTTTCGGTATCGAGGAACGCATCCTGCGCGATCACCAGTTCGGCCGCGCGCAGACCGGCGATCGCGTTCTGCCGGTTGGCGACGCTCGCCACCGGATTCGTGCAGACGATCCAGCACGCCTTGATCTCGCCCGCGGCCATGCGGCTGAACATGTCGATCGTGCCGTTGCCGACCTCGGTTCTCAGCGTGCCCGCCGGAATGCCCCACAGGTTCTCGATAAACGCGCGGTCCCCGGCCACCAGCACCGAACGCTGCCCCGGCAAACCGGGCCCCATGTAGCCCATTTCGCGCCCGCCCATCGCATTGGGCTGACCCGTCAGCGAAAACGGCCCGCTGCCGCGCCGGCACAGCTTGCCGGTCGCCAGATGCAGATTGCAGATCGCGTTGGTGTGCCAGGTGCCGTGCGTGCTCTGATTCAGTCCCATGGTCCAGCAGCTGACCCATTCCTTCGCGTTGCCGATCAGCCCGGCCGCGCGACGGAGGTCGGCCTCGGCGAGCCCCGTGATCGCGGCGACGCGCGCCGGCGTGTAGTCGGCGAGAAACGCGGGCACCGCGTCCCAGCCCTCGGTCGATTCCGCGATGAACGCGGCATCCGTCTGGCCGTTTTCGTGCAGCAGATGCAGCAGGCCGTTGAGCAGCGCGAGATCGGTACCCGGTTTGATCTGCATGAACAGATCGGCCTTGTCGGCGGTGGTGTTGCGGCGCGGATCGACCACGATCAGTTTCGCGCCCGCCTTCACCCGGTCCATCATGCGGAGAAACAGAATCGGATGGCAGTCGGCCATGTTCGCGCCGATCACGAAGAACACGTCCGCGTGATCGAGATCGTCGTAGGAACCCGGCGGCCCGTCCGCGCCGAGCGACAGCTTGTAGCCGCTGCCCGCGCTCGCCATGCACAGACGCGAGTTCGACTCGATGTTGTTGGTGCCGACAAAGCCCTTGGCCAGCTTGTTGATCAGGTATTGCGCCTCGATCGACATCTGCCCGGACACGTAGAACGACAACGCGTCCGGTCCGTGTTCGTCGAGCACACGGCGCAGACGCGCGGCCGTGCTGGCGATCGCCTCGTCCATCGGCAGCGGCGCCGGGTCCTGGTCGCGCGAATGGCGCACGAACGCGCCCTCCAGCCGACCCGAGCGGCGCAGCGCGACATGCGCCGATTGCCCCTTGGTGCACAGCCGCCCGAAATTCGCCGGATGCTCGCGGTCGCCGGAAATCTTGACGACCTCGCCGTCCTCGACGTGCAGCACCATGCCGCAGCCGACGCCGCAGTAGGGGCACACCGTTTTGACGTGACGGGAGGTCATGGCGGACAGAGGCTTCAATGGATGCGTATTCAGTTGCGTACTCAGTTGCTCAGTCAGTTGTGTATTCAACGATCGGCGCTCAGACCGCGACCCACACCTGGCCGTTCTCCACGCGCGTGTCGAACGCGCTGACGGAATACGCCGGCGTTTCCAGGCACTCGCCGGTGCGCAGATCGAAGTGATGCTTGTAGATCGGCGACGCCACCACGACGCGGTCGCCGAGACTGCCGATCAGCCCGCGCGACAACACCGCCGCCTGCGAGCCCGGATCGAAGTTCTCGATCGCGTAGACAGCGGTCTGTGCGGCGCCGTCGTTCACATGAAACACGGCGACCTGCTCGCCGTTGACGAGCGCGCACACGCCCGTATTCGGCACGATGTCGCCGAGTGCGCAGATAGCGGTCCAGGTGGGCGGCACACGATCGATGTTCATGGCTCAACTCCTCGATAAATGACGTGGAAATGCGGTACAAAAAAGCAGCGGAAAAATGCAGCGGAAAACAACGCGGCACATAACGCGGCAAATAACGCGGAAAACAACGCAGCAAATAACGCGCAAGGCGCAACGGACCCGACGCCTAAACCGTCTCGACCACCACCGGAATCGCCGCCAGCCTCGACTCCCGCTCGCCCGGCGTGGCCGGCCGGATCTGACCGCGCTCCTCGACGAAGCTCACGTTGCGGTCCGGCTCGCTGCTGTTGACGAAATGGCGGAAACGCTTGCGCGTGTGCGGATCGGTGACGGCCTTCTTCCATTCGCATTCGTAGGTATCGACCACGTGCTGCATCTCGGCTTCGAGATCGGCGGCGACGCCGAGGCGGTCGTTGACCACCACGTCGATCAGATACGACAGTCCGCCTTCGAGGCTCTCGCGCCACACGCTGGTGCGTTGCAGACGGTCGGCGGTGCGCACGTAGAACATCAGGAAGCGGTCGATGTAGCGCACCAGCGTCGCCTGATCCAGATCCGCCGCCAGCAGTTCCGCGTGACGCGGCTTCATGCCGCCGTTGCCGCACACGTAGAGGTTCCAGCCCTTCTCGGTGGCGATCACGCCGACATCCTTGCCCTGCGCTTCCGCGCATTCGCGGGTGCAGCCGGACACGCCGAACTTGATCTTGTGCGGCGTGCGCAGGCCCTTGTAGCGGTTCTCCAGTTCGACCGCGAGCCCCACCGAATCGCCGACGCCATAGCGGCACCATGTCGAACCGACGCACGACTTCACGGTGCGCAGCGACTTGCCGTACGCGTGACCGGATTCGAAGCCCGCCGCGATCAGTTCTTCCCAGATGAACGGCAGTTGCTCGACGCGCACGCCGAACAGATCGACGCGCTGACCGCCGGTGATCTTCGTGTAGAGGCCGTATTTCTTCGCCACCTGGCCGACCGCGATCAGGCCGTCAGGCGTCACTTCGCCACCCGCCATGCGCGGCACGACCGAATAGGTGCCGTCGCGCTGGATGTTGGCGAGGTAGTAGTCGTTGGTGTCCTGCAGCGACGCGTGCTCCTGCTTCAGCACGAACTCGTTCCAGCACGACGCGAGAATGCTCGCCACCGTCGGCTTGCAGACATCGCAGCCGAGCCCGCGGCCATGCTTCGCGAGCAGTTCGCCGAAACTGCGCAGACCGTTCACGCGCACAAGGTGATACAGCTCCTGCCGCGAGTACGCGAAGTGCTCGCACAGGTGGTTATTGACGGCGAGCCCCTGCTTCTTCATCTCGGCCTTCATCACCTGGGTGACGAGCGGCACGCAGCCGCCGCACGAGGTGCCGGCGCCGGTCGCGCATTTGAGCGCGCCGATATCGGTCGCGCCCGCGCCGACCGCCGCGCACAGCGCACCCTTCGAGACGTTGTTGCACGAGCAGATCTGCGCGGCCGCCGGCAACGCGTCGACGCCGAGCGCGGGTTTCGCGTGACCGTCCAGCGCCGGCAGGATCAGGGATTCCGGCGCTTCCGGCAGTTCGATCCGGTTCAGCATCATCTGCAGCAGCGTGCCGTATTCGCTCGCGTCGCCGACCATCACGCCGCCAAGCAGATACTTGCCGCAGTCGGACACCACCAGCTTCTTGTAGACCTGTTTGCGTTCGTCGGTGAACTGATACGCGCGGCTGCCCGGCGTCGCGGCATGCGCGTCGCCGATACTCGCGACGTCGACGCCCATCAGCTTCAGCTTGGTGCTCATGTCGGCACCCGCGAACACGGCTTCGGACGAATCGCCCAGCAGTTGCTTCGCGACCGTGCGCGCCATCTCGTAGCCGGGCGCGACGAGGCCGAACAGCTGGCCATTCCACGCCGCGCATTCGCCGATCGCATAGATGTGCGGATCGCTGGTGCGGCACGCGTCGTCGATCGCGATGCCGCCGCGCGGGCCGAGCGTCAGGCCGCTCGCGCGCGCCAGGTCGTCGCGCGGACGGATGCCCGCCGAGAACACGATCATGTCGGTGTCGAGATGGCTGCCGTCCGCGAACTGCATGCGGTGCGTGCCGCTTTCGCCGTCGACGATCGCCGAGGTGTTCTTCTGCGTGTGCACGCTCACGCCGAGCGCTTCGATCTTCGCGCGCAGTACGCGGCCGCCGCCTTCGTCGACCTGCACGGCCATCAGACGCGGTGCGAATTCCACCACGTGCGTTTGCAGACCGAGATCGCGCAACGCCTTCGCGCATTCGAGACCCAGCAGGCCGCCGCCCACCACCGTGCCGGTTTTTGCGCGCGCGCCGCATTCGCGCATCGCTTCGAGATCGTCGATGGTGCGGTACACGAAGCAGTCGGTGCGCTCGCGGCCCGGTACCGGCGGCACGAACGGCGTGGAGCCGGTGGCGAACACGAGCCTGTCGTACGGCAGCGTGTCGCGGCCTTGGGGCGTCTCGAGCGTCACCATGCGCGCGTCGCGATCCACCGCGACCGCTTTCGCGTTCAGCCGCAGCGACACGTCGTGCCGTTCGAAGAAGCCCGCTTCCACCAGCGACAGGTCGTCCGCCGTCTTGCCCGCGAAAAATTCCGACAGATGCACGCGGTCGTAGGCCGGCCGCGATTCCTCGCCCAGCACCGTGATGTCGTGGCCGTGCGCGGCGTCCTGCGCGAGGCATTCGACCAGTTTGTGGCCGACCATCCCGTGACCGATAACGATGATTTTCATGAGCGCGATGTCCTCGACGTGCCGGATAAAGGGCGAAAAAAAACGGCGTCCCGCGAATCCAGTCGATGACTGAATCCGGGGGACGCCGTTGTCCTCGCAGATGTGCTGATCGGTGTTGCGGCGAGCGCCTGGTGTGGCGGCTCGCGGCGGATCGCCGTTGATCCGATGGACACCGTTAATGCAAAGGCTGTGCCAATGCGCTCAAATACGCGCTACGAGGCTGTGGAACGGGGCTTTGGAGGGAATGCCGCAGTGGCGCGACAGGTGCCGCGCGCGATGCGTTTTGATGCAGCGAGGCACAGGGATGGTGCGACGCAGCACTGTGCGCGTGCGGCGCGACCCGTGCGGGCCGGTCAGTTGAAGGTCACGAAACGCGGCCTGCAGGGTGATCACAGCGATAACCACAGCGATGACCGCATGAAGCCCGCGCGAACACGAAAGGCCGGTTAAACCGCCATCGGCAGACGCGCGACGAAACGCGTGCCGTCCTGCGCCGACGACTGCACCTCGAGCGTGCCGCCATGCGCGGAGACGATCTGCTTGCAGATATAGAGCCCCAGCCCGAGGCCGCCGCCCGGCTTGCTGGTGGCCGGCCGCCAGTACGGTTCGAAGACTCTCGCCAGCACCTCCGGCGCGATTTCCTCGCCGCCGTTCACCACGCTCAACACCAGCTCCGCGCCTTCGATGCGGGCCAGCACGCGCACCGGGAACGCCGCCGCGCCGTGCGTCACGGCATTGCCGACCAGGTTCGACAGCAGTTGCTGCACGCGCGTGCGGTCGCAGCGCACCCGCGCGCCGATCGCGATGTCGTCGGCCAGCAGCCGGTCGGGGTGGGCCTCGCGCAGTTCCGCGACCACCATCCGCAGCGCGGTGTCGAGATCGTCGACCTCGTCGATCGACACGCCGATGCCCGAGCCGAGCCGGCCGCGCGCGAAGTCCATCACGTCGTCGATCAGCCGCGCCATGCGCAGCGTGGTGGCTTTCAGGCGCAGGCCGATCTTCACGAGATCCGGTTCGTGTTTGCGCAGCGCCAGCAATTCAGCCGTCGCGCTGACCGCCGAGAGCGGATTGCGCAGATCGTGGCCGAGCACCGCGATGAACTGCTCGCGCAGGCTCGCCGTTTCGCGCTCGTTGAAGAGCGCGGTCCGCACCGCCTGATGGCGCCCTTCGCTCGCGAGCTGCAGCGCGATCAGGTCCGCGAACCCTTCGAACATGCTGAGCGTGCGCGGGTTCGACACTTCGGCGGGCTTCGGGTCGATCGCGCAGAGATTACCGAAATAGCTGCCGTCGGGAAGAATGATCGGCACGGAAATATAACTGCCGAGGTTGTAGATTCGCGCGGTGTGATGGCCGCGATACACGGGATCGTCGCTGAAATTGTCGATCACGATCGTGGCCCGCGCCGCGCGCGATTCGAAACACAGCGTGGTGCGCAGATCGAGCTGACCGCCGGCCGCGAGACCGAAGGCGACGTCGTCCTGTACCGCGCAGGCGGTCCAGCTCTGGCCGGTGACGCGGGCCACGGCCGCGAAGCCCATCCCCGTGTTCCGGCAGATGAGGCGCAGGATCGCGGGCACGGCGTCGATCCGTTGGACTGCTTCGATATCGCGCGCGATTTGCGCTTCTTCGCCGTTGCCGGCCGGTAAATTGTTCATCGGGAGACGGTGCCGGAAGCCTTGCGCGCTGGTTGGGGAGGTGAAACGGCGGGGGGCGATGGATGACACGATTCTATCGGGACTTCGAATTGCTCACTACCAGGTATATCGATGCATTGAGATAGCAAACACATATAAAGGGGGAAGTCCGATGCCTACCCGACAAGCAGCCCGCCTGCTGATCGCCGACGACGATGCCGATCTGCTCGCCGCGTACGCACTCTATTTCGCCGAGCAGGGCTTCGACATACGTACCGCGCGCGACGGTCTGGATGCGTTCGCGCAGTATTGCGCGTGGCATCCGGACGCCGCGCTGCTGGATGTCGAGATGCCGCGCCTGGACGGCCGTGCGTTGGCGCGACGCATTCGCTACGTCGGCGACGTGCCCGCGCCGACGCTAGTCGCGGTCAGCGGACTCGAACGCGCGGAGGAAAGAAGCGCATCGCTGCGCTCGGGCTTCGATCACCATTTCGTGAAGCCCGCGCCGATGCAGGTGATCCTCGCGGTGTTGAACGGGAGCGCGCGGCATTAAAGGTGGCTTATGTGCCCAACCCAAAGCACGGCGACCGCGCCGCCCGCATGACGGCGCCTGATCGCCGAAGCGGCGTCGATCAATCGCCGAAGCCCAGCTCCGCTTCGACCGTCTGGCCAACCCGCAGCCACGCGCCGGCGCCGCTCGCGACCAGCGCGTTATTGCCGAACGTGATCGCGCCGTTGCGCTGCGCGTTCGCGCGGTAGGTGCTCATGGTGTCGGTCGGTTCGTTCGGCCAGTCTGGATTGGGCGCGCCGGTCGCCTGATCGATGGTCGGCATCGGGCAGCGCGAACAGGTCTTGACCAGTTGCAGGCGCACCGCTTCGCCGGCTGGACCGGCATCTGCACTGCCGGTAGCTTCGACGCTCAGCGTCTCCACATAGTCTTCCTCGTAGGCATCGAGCCCGCTCACCACCACGTTGGGACGGAAGCGGTCCATCGGAATGGCCGGCGCGCCCTTGCCGTTCAGACGCTGGTTGAGGTCGTCGAGCGAGGCCTGGCCGAGCACCAGCAATGGAAAACCGTCGGCGAAGAAGGTGGTTGCGCCGCCGGTGCTCGCGGTGTAGTCGGGATCGACGATCCGCTGCTGCGCGGGATCGAAACGCAGCAGCCGCGCCGGCACGCCGATGAAGCGGGAGAACCACGCGGCGCTTTCTTCGCCGGTGTCGAGCCCCTGCACCACGTCGCCCCACACCTGCGCGCGCCGTGCGGCGGCCGGCGCGAGCCGCGCGGCATCCAGCGGCGTGCGCAACTCGCTCATGCCGGGCGCCGAGATCACGAGGTCGTCGCCGTCGAACGCGACCTTGATCAGCGCCATGCGCGGATGCACGCGCTGCGTGAGCATCGCGCCCGACGGGTCGGCGAGCATCCAGCATCGATCGTATTCGAGGCCGGTCGCGAACAGGCGCGCTTGGTTCAGCGCGATGCCCGCGCAGGATTTGATCGGATAGACGAAAAGCTCGCTGATGGTCGGCATGATGTGAAGGCGCGTGGGGCCGCGCGAATGGGCTGAACGTGGGCTGAAACCAAGGCTCGATTGTAAGGCGCGTCGCCGGTCCACGCGCGCAATACGATAGACGTGTCCGTATAACCGTAGGTCCGCGCCGCCCACGCGCGGTTAGTCCCAGCCCTCCAGCCTGAGCGTGGCGCGCACGAGCCGCTGCTCTTCCTGTTCGATTTCCCGCAGGTTCTCGCACACGCTCTGGATATGCTCGGCCGCCGCCTTGCGCGCCTGCTCGGGCAGCTTGCCGGTGACCGCGTTATAGAGCCGCGCATGCTGCCGGTCGATCACCTTCTTCTGCGGCTCGCGGTGATACAGATTGTTGACCGACGCGAACACCGAACTCAGCAGCAGATCGGTCAGCGTGCTCAGCGTATGCACGAGCACCGGGTTATGCGACGCCTCGCAGATCGCCAGATGGAACGCGTGATCGAGCCGCGCATGCGCCGACGCGCTGGTTTCCTTGCCCTGCGCGGCGAGCATCGCCTCGTAGCGGCGCGTGATCAGCGCGTAGTCGGCGCTGGTGCCGCGCAGCGCCGCGAGCCGCGCGGATTCCGCTTCCAGCATGCCGCGCACTTCGAACAGATCGTAGAGCGTGCGCGGCTGGGAGCCGAGCAGATGCATCAGCGGCGTGAGCGCGGGCTGAGCCGTGAGGCTCGCGACGAACGAGCCCCTGCCGTGCGCCGTCTCGATGATGCCGCGCGCCCGCAGTAGCTTCAGCCCTTCGCGCAGCGCGGTACGCGACACGCCGAGCTTGTCGGTGAGACGCCGTTCGGACGGCAGCGCCTGGCCCGTCTTCAGCACGCCGTCGACGATCAGCCGCTCGATCCGTTCGGCGACGACGTCCGCGACTTGCCGCGTGTTGTCCTGTTCCGTTGTCTGCATCGCGTGAATCCACTGGTATGACCACTTTTTGACTTTACCACGCGCGACTTCAGAATCGACGCTCCGAACCCATTGCATCGGCCTTTCAGCCTGATTCAAATCAAACCACGTCGATCAAAAACTGGTACGACCACTATCCCGAGCCGTCGACAGCCCTCCCCGCAGCCGCAACAATTCCGCCTGAGACGCGCTCGCGCGCCCGTGCCCACGGGACTTCCGCCAGATCCGGCGCGGCTTCGAGGAGACTTCCCCATGAGCTATCACTACGACGAAAGCGTCGACGGCGCGCTCGCGACGCACGACAAAACCGTGGTCGTCGCGCGCCTGCGGGCGCTGCTGCCCGACCTGCAACTGCTGCACGAGCGCGAAGAACTGAAACCGTTCGAATGCGACGGCCTCGCCGCCTACCGCGCGACGCCGATGCTGGTCGCGCTGCCCGAGCGCGTCGAGCAGGTCCAGACGCTACTGAAATTCGCCGACGCGCAGCGCATCCCGGTCGTCGCGCGCGGCGCGGGCACCGGGCTGTCGGGCGGCGCGCTGCCGCTGGAAAAAGGCATCCTGCTGGTGATGGCGCGCTTCAACCGGATTCTCGACGTGGACCCCGAAGCCGGCACCGCGCGCGTGCAACCCGGCGTGCGCAATCTCGCGATCTCGCAGGCCGCCGCGCCGCACGGGCTGTACTACGCGCCGGACCCGTCGTCGCAGATCGCCTGCTCGATCGGCGGCAACGTCGCGGAAAACGCCGGCGGCGTGCATTGCCTGAAGTACGGGCTGACGGTCAACAACATCCTCAAGCTGGAGATTCTGACCATCGACGGCGAGCGGCTCACGCTCGGCGCCGACGCGCTCGATTCGCCCGGCTTCGATCTGCTCGCGTTGCTCACGGGCTCGGAGGGCATGCTCGGCATCGTCACCGAAGTCACGGTCAAGCTGCTCACCAAACCGCCGTGCGCGAAGGTGCTGCTCGCGAGTTTCGACGACATCGGACAGGCCGGCGCGGCGGTGGCGCGCATCATCGGCGCGGGCGTGATTCCCGGCGGCCTCGAAATGATGGACCAGCTCGCGACCCGCGCGGCCGAGGACTTCATCCACGCGGGCTATCCGGTCGATGCCGCCGCGATCCTGCTGTGCGAAGTGGACGGCGTGGAAAGCGACGTCGACGAGGACGTCGCCTGCGTGGAGCGCCTGCTGCGCGAAGCCGGCGCGAGCGAGATCCGCATCGCCCGCGACGAAGCCGAGCGGCAGCGTTTCTGGGCCGGCCGCAAGAACGCGTTTCCCGCCGTGGGCCGCGTGTCGCCCGACTACTACTGCATGGACGGCACGATTCCGCGCCGCGAATTGCCGCGCGTGCTGACGGGCATCGAAGCGCTATCGGCGCAATACGGTCTGCGGGTCGCCAACGTGTTCCACGCGGGCGACGGCAACCTGCATCCGCTGATCCTGTTCGATGCGAACGCGCCCGGCGAGACCGAACGCGCGGAAGCGCTCGGCGCGCGGATTCTCGAGCTGTGCGTCGCGGTGGGCGGCAGCATCACCGGCGAACACGGCGTGGGCCGCGAAAAAATCAACCAGATGTGCGTGCAGTTCAATCACGACGAACTGCGCTTCTTCCACGCGCTGAAGGCCGCCTTCGATCCGAACGGCCTGCTCAATCCCGGCAAGAACGTGCCGACCCTGCACCGTTGCGCCGAATTCGGCGCGATGCACATCCACCACGGCGCGCTGCCGTTTCCCGAACTGGAGCGTTTCTGATGCACCACGATCCGTTTTCCCTCGACGACAGCGAACGGCTCGTCGCCGAAGTCGCGCAGGCGCTGCGCGACGGCACGCCGTTGCGGATTCGCGGCGGCGACAGCAAGGCCTTCCTCGGCCGCGCGGTGCAAGGCGTGCCGCTCGATACGCGCTCGCATCGCGGCGTGATCAGCTACGACCCGACCGAGCTCGTGATCACCGCGCGCGCCGGCACGCCGCTCGTCGAACTGAACGCCGCGCTCGACGCGGCCGGCCAGATGCTGCCGTGCGAGCCGCCCGACTGCGACGGCGCGGCGAGCGTCGGCGGAATGGTCGCGACCGGACTCGCCGGGCCGCGCCGGCCGTGGTCGGGCGCGGTGCGCGACTTCGTGCTCGGCTGCCGCGTGATTACCGGCGACGCGAAACATCTGCGCTTCGGCGGCGAGGTGATGAAGAACGTCGCGGGCTACGACGTGTCGCGGCTGCTCGCGGGCAGCTTCGGTTGTCTCGGCGTGCTCACCGAGGTCTCGCTGAAGGTGCTGCCCAGGCCGCGCGCGGCGGCCAGTCTCGCGCTCGAACTCGGCGCGGACGACGCGCTGCGCGAATTGTCGGCCTGGCGGCGGGCGGTGTTGCCGGCCACGGCCGCGTGCTACGTCGACGGCCGGCTGCATGTGCGGCTCGAAGGCGGGGTGGGGTCGGTCGGGTCGGCGGTGCAACGCATCGGCGGCGACCCACTCGACGCGCGCTTCTGGGACGATCTGCGCGAACGGCGCCTGGCGTTTTTCCACGACGCGCGTCCGCTGTGGCGTCTGTCGCTGCCGAACGCGACACCGTGGGTCGCGCTGCCCGGCGACACGCTGCTCGACTGGGCCGGCGCGCAACGCTGGCTGAAAACCGATGCGCCCGGGGCCACGCTGCGACAACTCGCCCACGCGGCCGGCGGCCACGCGACCTGCTTCACGCCAGGCGCGGATGCCGAGCCGTTCACCCCGCTGCCGCCCGCATTGCTGCGTTTTCACCAGCAACTGAAGCAACGGCTCGACCCGCGCGGTCTCTTCAACCCCGGCCGCCTCTACGCCGGCCTGTGACGCACGCAAGGCACACGACATCATGCAAACCAATCTCAGCGACGCGGCCCAAACCCTGGCTCGCGCGGACGAAGCCGAACAGATCCTGCGTTCCTGCGTGCACTGCGGCTTCTGCAACGCGACCTGCCCGACCTACCAGCTGCTCGGCAACGAACTCGACGGCCCGCGCGGGCGCATCTACCTGATCAAGCAGATGCTCGAAGGCGAGCCGGTCACGCGTCAAACCCAGTTGCACCTCGACCGCTGCCTGAGTTGCCGCAACTGCGAGACCACCTGCCCGTCGGGTGTCACCTACCATGCGCTGCTCGACATCGGCCGCGCGGAAGTCGAGCGGCAGGTCGGCCGGCCGGCCGCCGAACGCCTGCTGCGCGAGGGTTTGCGCCAGGTGATTCCGCGTTCCGCGGTGTTCGGCGCGCTGCTGGCAAGCGGCCAGAGCCTGCGCCGGTTTGTTCCAGGCGCCCTGGGACGTAAAATCCCCAGGCGTGCCGCCCGTCCGAAGCCGAGGCCGGCGCCGCGGCATCCGCGCACAATGCTGATGCTTGAAGGCTGCGTGCAACCCACGCTGTCGCCGAACACCAACGCGGCCGCCGCGCGCGTGCTCGACCGGCTGGGCATCAGCATCGTGGATGTCCGCCAGGCCGGCTGTTGCGGGGCGACCGATTATCATCTGAATGCACAACAGGCAGGCCTCGAACGGGCACGACGCAATATCGACGCGTGGTGGCCCGCCATCGAGGCCGGCGCCGAAGCCATCGTGCAAACCGCGAGCGGCTGCGGCGCGTTCGTCAAGGAATACGGACATCTGCTGCGCGACGATCCTCGCTATGCGTCAAAAGCGCAGCGGGTCGCCGGACTGGCGCGAGACCTCGTCGAGGTACTGGCTAACGAGCCGCTCGGCCGGTTGCAGGAGTTACACCAGGAGCCGCAGGCAGGGTCCACGTCGTCCGGGCAGGCGCAACGAAAGATCGCTTTTCATTGCCCCTGCACGTTGCAGCATGCGCAGAAGCTGGGCGGCGCGGTCGAATCGGTGCTGCGTCGACTCGGCTTCGAGCTGAGCGCGGTGCCGGATTCGCACCTGTGCTGCGGCTCGGCGGGCACGTATTCGATCACCCAGCCCGAGCTGGCGCGCACGTTGCGCGACCAGCGGCTCGATGCGCTGGAAAGCGGCAAGCCGGAACTGATCGTGACGGCCAATATCGGCTGCCAGACGCATCTGGACGGCGCCGGGCGCACTCCGGTGCGCCACTGGATAGAACTAGTAGAAGCATCCTTACCATAACCCGAGACAGGAAATTCATTATGCTGAGCAAACCCGTGTTGACCGTAGCCGAAACGACCCGTGTACTCGACGCCGCCCGCGCGGAAGCCGAGAAGAACCAGTGGGCCGTCGCCATCGTGGTCGTCGACGATGGCGGCCATCAACTCGGCATGCTGCGTCTGGATGGCTGTGCGCCCGCCAGTTCGTACATCGCGACCGAAAAGGCCCGCACTTCGGCGCTCGGCCGCCGTGAAACCAAGGTATACGAAGACATGATCAACAACGGCCGCACCGCATTTCTGAGCGCGCCGCTGCTGGGCACGCTGGAAGGCGGCGTGCCGGTGATCGTCGACGGCCAGGTGGTCGGCGCGGTCGGCGTGTCGGGTGTCAAGCCGGATCAGGACGCGCAGGTCGCCAAGGCCGGCGTCGCGGCACTGGCGGCTTAAGAACGCAGCACCTCAGTTCGCAACATTAACAAGCAGTAACCCAACGCGGGCCGATGCCCCCTCATCGGCCCCATTCAGACAGATGGAGCAGTCGATGACTCAGATGAACCCGCGCGGCGGACTGCAGGTCGCCGCCAACCTCGACCAGTTCGTCGAGACCGAAGCCCTGCCCGGCACCGGTCTGGACAGCGCAGCATTCTGGTCGGGTTTCGACGCCCTCGTGCACGAGCTGGCGCCCAAAAACCGCGCGCTGCTGGCCGAGCGCGACCGCCTGCAAACCGAACTCGACACCTGGCATCGCGCGCATCCCGGCCCGGTTCGCGATCTGCGAGCCTACCGCGCGTTTCTCGAAGGCATCGGCTACATCGTGCCGGCGCCTGCCAGTGTCAACGCCACGACCGACCACGTGGATACCGAAATCGCCGAACAGGCCGGCCCGCAGCTGGTGGTGCCGCTGTCGAACCAGCGCTACGCGCTGAACGCGGCGAACGCGCGCTGGGGCAGTCTGTACGACGCGCTGTACGGCACCGACGCGATACCCGAAACCGGCGGCGCGGAAAAACAGCAGGCCTTCAACCCGGTGCGCGGCGCCGCGGTGATCGCCTACGCACGCAAATTTCTCGACGAGGCCGCGCCGCTCGCGAACGGCTCGCACGCCGACGCGACCCGCTACAGCGTGGAAGCCGGCAAGCTGGTCGTCACGCTGAAGAACGGCACGAGCGAGTTGAAGACGCCCGCGCAGTTCATCGGCTATCAGGGCGAGGAAAGCGCGCCGTCGTCCGTGCTGCTCAAGCACAACGGTCTGCACTTCGACATCCAGATCGACGCGAACGACTCGATCGGCAAGACCGACGCCGCGCACGTGAAGGACGTGGTGGTCGAAGCGGCGGTGAGCACGATCATCGACTGCGAGGATTCGGTCGCGGCCGTGGATGCGGACGACAAGGTTCAGCTCTACCGCAACTGGCTCGGCCTGATGAACGGCGACCTCGCCGAGGAAGTCACGAAGAACGGCAAGACCTTCACGCGCCGTCTGAACGCTGACCGCGTGTACACGGCGGCGAACGGCACCGCGCCGGTGGTGCTGCATGGCCGCTCGCTGCTGTTCATCCGCAACGTCGGTCACCTGATGACCAACCCGGCCGTGCTGACACGCGACGGCGCGGAGATTCCCGAAGGCATTCTGGACGCGGTGATCACCACGCTGTGCGCGCTGCACGATCGCAAGCATCAACTGAACTCGCGCACCGGCTCGATCTACATCGTCAAGCCGAAGATGCACGGGCCGGTCGAAGTCGCCTTCGCGAGCGAGCTGTTCGCGCGCGTCGAAGACCTGCTGAAGCTGCCGCGCAACACGATCAAGATGGGCATCATGGACGAGGAGCGCCGCACCAGCGTGAACCTGCTCGCCTGTATCGCCGAAGCGTCGGAGCGTGTGGCGTTCATCAACACGGGTTTCCTCGACCGCACCGGCGACGAGATGCACAGCGCGATGGAAGCCGGCCCGATGATGCGCAAGGGCGACATGAAATCGAGCGCGTGGATCGCGGCGTACGAGCGCAGCAACGTGCTGGTCGGTTTGAACGCGGGCCTGCGCGGCCGCTCGCAGATCGGCAAGGGAATGTGGGCGATGCCCGACCTGATGCACGCGATGCTCGAACAGAAAATCGCGCATCCGAAGGCCGGCGCGAACACCGCATGGGTGCCCTCGCCGACCGCCGCGACGCTGCACGCGCTGCATTACCATCAGATCGACGTGCAGGCGGTTCAGCGCGAACTCGAACGCACGGACTACGCGGCGGTGCGTGACGAACTGCTCGATGGTCTGCTGACCATCCCGGTGGTCGAAAAAGCGCAGTGGAGCGACGACGAGATCCGCAGCGAGATCGACAACAACGCGCAAGGCATTCTCGGTTACGTGGTGCGCTGGATCGATCAGGGCGTGGGTTGCTCGAAGGTGCCGGACATTCACGACGTCGGTCTGATGGAAGACCGCGCGACGCTGCGTATTTCGAGCCAGCACATTGCCAACTGGCTGTATCACGGCGTGGTGCAGCGTGAGCTGGTCGAAGAGACGTTCAAGCGGATGGCGAAGGTCGTCGACGAACAGAACGCGGGCGATCCGCATTACAAGCCGATGGCGCCGGGGTTCGACACGATCGCGTTCAAGGCGGCGCAGGCGCTTGTGTTCGAAGGGCGTCAGCAGCCGAGCGGGTATACGGAACCGTTGCTGCATAAGTTCCGGCTGGAGGTGAAGAAGCTGGGGTGAGGTTCGTTTTCGATCGGCCCGCGGGATGCGGGCTGGTTGAGGGATGGATTCGTTGGGAAAAGCGTCGCGGAGTTTGCGGCGCTTTTTTGTTGGTGGTTGTGATTGGTATGTGGTGTGACTGGGATAGACGCTATCCCGTGGCGCCTCGCCACCAGAGATATGCCCCCGCCGAGCCCAACAACACAGCCGTAGCCGTATAGAAGACCGCCGGTTTTCGCAGCACGTCCCATTTGCCAGGCGTGGCAGTGTCTTCGTTGTCCAGGTCGTAAAAGTTGATGCCACGATCTTTCGATACGAGACTGACCAGCATCACACCGCCTGCCCCAACGAACAGCACAAGCAGAACTATTAGCAAAGCTGCAGTCACCTCGAATCCCTCACTTTTTCATCCACTGCATGAACTCGTCCAGCTCGTCCTGATAGGCATCGTTTGTCAGTTGCCCGATCATACCGCCGGCATTACTTCCGATGTAGACCAACGCCACCGCGCAAAGCGGTTCGGCCGGCCCACAGACAAACGACACGCCAAACCCGGCGATACCACCACCGACCATCCCTCCCGCGACAATACTTCCCTGTCTGGCCATTTCCTTGATCTTGTTCTTCGCTCCAATGATCTCTCCAGTGGCGAGAATAGCAGTCACAAGCAGGAATACGTTCCCCCTCACTCTAAGTTTTCTAATATCCGAATTAACAGTGTCATTCCCCCTGCCGGACGATTTTACGACCTCGTAATAAACAGCCCCCCGCTCCGCAGTAGTCAATTCCGTGAAATTCTTGCGAAATTGAATTTGCGAGTATTTGTTTAGATAATAATCGAATCCACGAGCATCGAGTTTGACAACCTCTGCCCGGGCGACTCCTACTGCAGACGTATATTTTCGATATTCAATGAATAGTTTATCCCTCAATTGATTGCAGAAAATAGCACCATCCTTAACGGACATATTCCCAGCATCAACATCCTTCCTGACCTCACTCGATATTTCAGCGATATGAGCCATATATCTCTTTCGAGTGGCGGCATCTTTGATCGCATCACTTCCAAATTTCGTCGCTATGGCCTCCCAATTCGAAATTGCTGCTTCAAGGAGAGCATTGGGGAGTCGATGTTTTTTCTGGGCCTCATAGGGGCCATCAAAACTGATTTGAACGCTCGTCATATTTCAGCGCGCCATCGCGCCAAGCAGGCAATCAATTACCGATCCGGACGGCATCCGATACTCCACCGCTATCTCAACCTTATTGCACAGCGTTGAATCTGATCGCTCGAAATGGACGACGTTTTCAGAATCGAACGTCCCTTCCTCAACCGAGCCATCCGCGAAGTGGGCCCGACACACCAAGCCTTCACAGTTAGCTTCCTCGCCAAGATCGAAGCGTATCCAATGAGTGGACAGCGTCGGATGAATTAAAGAAACACCATCGGGGCCGAATCCCATATCAGCAAGTTCACGTGCCTCAAAACTCATCGTCATGTCTGATTGGGAAGCCAGCATGACGGGAAACGGATAACAGCCACAAGCGCACAAATCCCCCTCCAGCGCCGCCTGTTTCCCCATCAGGTTTCCAGGCCAACGCGGCCCTCTCGCAACGATTGTTCCGGTGGAGCGGCAAATCGGGCAATCGATAGGCGCTCCCAAATAAGTTAGATTGGTTCCATCGTGAGTCATGAGCGGAATGCCATCTGTTACTGCGCCGCCCGAAGAGGATTGATCACCAACTTTCAGATAGCTACGTTTCATCGCGAACCTCGGAAATCGATTTCGCAAAAGTTACCGCAATATTATCGGTGCAAGCAAATAATATTTTGTCAAAATTCTAGATCGTCTCGATTTCAAGTCAGACGCGCAAGACCACATAAGTAAATTCCCAACCAGCCTTATTTTTAAACCAAAAATACAAGACACTTCTTACGCAAGATAATTTATTTAGACAAAAAACACGCCGCCATATGGAATAAATTTTTAATGCACTTGAAAAAATTTACGCGAGACGTACTTTTCAAATATCAACTATCAACGGTAGATGCCCCCCAAAAAAAACGGGCACCGCATCAAGCGGTGCCCGTCCGAAAAAGCGCAAAACCGCTGCGCGTTGCTTCTGCGTGATGCACTCAACAAAGCGGCGGGCGTCGCCGCGGACCATCACCAACCCGCGCCCGCCATCGCCCCCGCTTCAAACCTGAAACCACCCACTCTCAAGCGCGCAAAACGCACTCAAGCCGCTTCGGCCGTCAACTGCGCAGCGGCATTGACCTGCTGCCCGTTGCTCTGCAGATAGCTCTGCAGATAAGCCTCGAAATCCGCCTTCACTTCCGGATGGCGCAGCGCGAACTCCACCGTCGCCTTCAGATATCCCAGCTTGCTGCCGCAATCGAAGCGCGTCCCGAAGTAGCGATACGCGAGCACCTGCTCTTCAGTCAGCAGCGACTGCACCGCGTCGGTCAGTTGCAGCTCGCCGCCCGCGCCCGGCTTCAGCGCGCGGATATGCTTGAAGATCGTCGGCATCAGCACGTAACGCCCGACCACGCCCAGGTTCGACGGCGCCTTGTCCGGCGCCGGCTTCTCGACGATGCCCGACAGCTTGATCACGTTGTCCTCCCACTCGCGGCCATCCACCACGCCGTACGAGCGGCTATCCTCGCGCGCGATCGTCTCCACGCCGATCACCGAGCTGTGATAGTGGTTGAACGTATCGACCAGCTGGCTCATCACCGGCTTCGAGCTGTGCAGCAGATCGTCCGCGAGAATCACGGCGAACGGGCTCTCGCCCACCAGCTTCTCCGCGCACAGCACCGCGTGACCGAGGCCGAGCGCTTCGGCCTGGCGCACGTAGAAACAGTCGACGTTCGCCGGCTTGATGCTGCGCACCAGATCCAGCAGCTTCTGCTTGTTGCGCGCCTCGAGTTCCGCTTCGATCTCGTAGGACTTGTCGAAGTGATCTTCGATCGCGCGCTTGCTGCGCCCCGTCACGAAGATCATCTCGGTGATGCCGGCGGCAATCGCTTCCTCGACCGCATACTGAATCAGCGGCTTGTCGACGATGGGCAGCATTTCCTTAGGACTTGCCTTGGTAGCCGGCAGGAATCGTGTCCCGAGGCCCGCTACGGGAAACACGGCTTTGGTGACTTTCAGCATGGTAGGCATTCCCACATCGGTTAGAAATTAGTGTGTTCGCGGGCCTGGCGGCCAATCGATATCGCCGGCAAGACTAGCAAAGAAATCGAATGGCTTCACCCGTGAAATTTTTTTCGTATCGAATAAATAATTGGATTGGATTTCGATGTGCCGCATCGTGATAAACAGGCAGCAACAATTACGCACCGCAATCGAATTATTTTTCTGAAAAACCGAAAAACTTACGTATCCAGGCCATCGCCATCCGGCTTGGGTTCACGTCCGGCGCAACCCGCCACGCGGCGCGGCGGGCCGCCGCTCAACCCGGTAATGGGGCATTTCATTCGTTTTCATCGAGCTGCGGCAGCTTGCCCGGATTCATCCGGTGACGGCGGATAGGCTCGTTGCGCAACGCCTCCCGGTAAGCGGAAGCGGCGACAAGGAGCAGCAGCACGGCAATGCCGGCGAGTAAATGCAGGTTCATGACTTCACCTCGTCTGAAGAGAATCCGTCACTAAAAGTAGCATGACAAAAGCAGCAAATAATTCACGGCGCTATCTGCTTATGCTCAATTACAATTCGTCACAAAATCGCGGGCTTATTTAATTCACCACGCAATTTTTTAGCGATTTTTTTGCCGCCCCGCTGCACTAGCATGTGATGCGGCACCTGCGTGACCGCCTCCGTTAGTGCACGCCCGTGCGCGACACCCGACGCCCCGCGTCCGTCACGCACCTGCCTTCCATTCCAAACGACAAAGACCGAGGACCGCGCATGAGCGACCCCGCCCTGGATGCCGCCGGCGCATCCCTGCCTTCCCTGCCCAACGCTTCCGCCCGCGCGCCGCACACCGCACGCGCGCCCGCCGATGCGCACGCCGTCAGCGCCGGCAAGGAACACGTGATCGACGCGATGCGCGGGTTCGCCGCGCTGCTGGTCGCCTATTTCCACTGCCGCCAGATCGAGTGGGTCGGCATGCAGGCGTTTCATCAAAGCGCCGGCCACGGCTTCAGCCTCGACAAGCTGGCCGCGTATCTGACCTTCCCGATCGCGTGGGGCTCGGCCGGCGTGCCGATTTTCTTCGTGATCAGCGGCTATTGCATTCATCGCGGCGGCGCGCTGAAGCTCGCCGCCAATCCGGCCTACCGGCTCGACACGGGCAATTTCTGGGTGCGCCGCTTCGCGCGCATCTACCCGGTGCTGCTCGCGGCGCTCGTGCTGACGCTCGCGCTCGACTGGTTCAGCCTGCAATTGCCGCCGGTCAGCCACAAGATCCGCGAGATCGGCTGGCAGGCGTTTCTCGTCAACCTGTTCTCGCTGCAAGGCGTGGCGGGCAAGACCTACGGCTCGAACGGCGCGCTCTGGACGCTGTCGCTCGAAGTGCAGTTCTATGCGATCTATCCGCTGCTGTTCGCGCTGCGCCGCCGTATCGGCATGACGAACGTGCTGGCGGCGATCGCGGTCGTCAACGTCGTATCGGCGTTCGCGCTCGAACGTCACGATATCCAGTTCTTCACGTCGTACTGGTTCTCGTGGACGCTTGGCGCGTGGATCGCGGACGTCAAGGTGCATGCAAACCTCCATGCCCAAGCCGGCGCCCAGCCCGGCGCGCGCTCGCCGGCTTGGCTCTACGCGCTCGCCGTGCTGTTCATCGCGCTCGGCTGCGCGGCGTTCCACTTCGGGCAGTACGGCGCGTTCCAGTTCTGGGCGATCGGTTTCGCGTTCTATCTGTACAAGGCGCTCGACCGCGGCAACGCCGGCCGGCGCGAATCGTGGGGCACGCGTGTGCTGTCGCGCTTCGGCGACTTCAGCTTCTCGCTGTACCTGATCCACCTGCCGATCTTCGTGCTGCTGTCGTCGCTGCTCTACCGCTCGGCGTTGCAGATGACGATCTGGCCGTCGTTCGCCTACATGCTGGTGGCGATTCCCGTCGCGTACGTGTTCTACCGGCTGGTGGAATTGCCCGCGATGAAATGGTCGGCAAGCTTCAAGCCGAAGCACGGCGGCGCGGCGAGCCAGGCTTGAATCCGGCGACACCGGCAACGCGCCGGCAACAAAAAATCCCGCGATAAAAAAAACGGAGCGAGGGTCGAAAGACTTTCGCTCCGCTGCGCCAGCGGCGGGAACTGGCCAGATCCCCGCCTCCATCCTCGCGTGAAACCCGCTGAAACCCGCTGAAACCCGCTTTACCGCCCCGCCACGCGCCTCAGTATCTTCTCGACACCCGCAACATAGGCCTCGGTTCCAAACCGGCTCAGCGCCGTCTGATAGCCGTTCCTGACGAGCCGGTCGCGCAGTTCGTCGTTCGAGCGCAGTTCGGCAAGCGTATCGGCGAGCGCATGCGCGTCGCCGGGCGCGTACAGCATGCCGTTCTCGCCATCGTCGACGATCTCCAGCACGCCGCCCGCACGCGACGCCGCTACCGGCCGCTGCGCGAGCATCCCCTCGACGATCACGCGGCCGAACGGCTCCGGCGTGATCGACGTGTGCACGACCGCATCGACCGCACACATGCAGGCCGCGATATCGTGCTGGAAGCCGAGAAAATGCACGCGCTCGCCGAGCCCGTGCGCGGCCACGAACGCATGCAGTTCGATCTCGTACTGGTCCTCGCCGAACAGCGGCGCGCCCACCAGCACCGCGTGCATCTGCGGATTGAGCACCATCGCTTCGAGCAGCACGTGCTGGCCCTTCCAGCGCGCGAGACGGCTGAACGAACCCACCAGGAACGCGTCGCGCGGCAGTTTCAGGCGCTCCCGCAAAGTGGTCTGCGGCACTGAACGCAAGGCGTCGAACGGCGCGGCGGAGATGCCGTTGAACACCACGTCCACGCGTTTCGCCTCCATCCGCGTCAGGTCGGTGAAGGCTCGCGCCGATGCCGCCGAATTGGCGATCACGTGCGCCAGCCCGAAGCGCGCGCACCACTTGATGATCGCCAGTTGCTTGCCGCCGAAATGCTCGGCGCTGACGATATCGCGCAGATGCCACACTACCGGACGCCGCGCGAGTTTGCCCGCGAGCGCGCCGATCACCATCGCGCGCTGCGTGTTCGCGTAGATCACGTCGGCCGCGCGCGCGCGTTTCGCGGTCGCGCGCACCAACCCGATCACGCCTTTCAGCGCGGCGCCCTTCGGCATCGAGCCGCCCTGCTTGCGTACGTTGCGCAACGCGCCCGCCTCCAGCACCTCGACGCGCGCGCCGGTACGCGCCAGCGCGGTGCGGAACGGGCCGTCGTCGAACAGCACGACCTCGATCTTCGTCCGCCATGCCTTGACGATTTCCAGCAGCGACAACTCGGCGCCGCCGAGCACACCGCTTTGATCGACAGCCAGAATGCGCGGCGCGCTGGCGGATGCATCGGCCGAGGTCGAGGCCGAGGTCGACCCTTGATAAGGCGCGTACCGCGGCAGGCTCGCCGTGCGCAGCGCCGGCACCGCGGCCCGCACATGCGCGAAGAAGCGTTCGCGGAAATTCGCCGCCGAAAACTGCTCGGCGTTATGCCGGCAATCCACCGGCGAAAACCGCTTCACGTGCTCGTCGAAACGCTCGACCGCCGCGATGATCGATTCGGCGTTCTGCTCGTCGAAGAACATCCCGGTCGGCCGCGATTCGGACACGTCGCGCACGGTTTCGAGCGCCCCGCCCTTGCCGTACGCGATCACCGGCGTGCCGCAAGCCTGCGCCTCGACCACCGAAATGCCGAAGTCCTCCTCGGCCGCGAACACGAAGGCCTTCGCGCGGCTCATCCGGTCCTTGAGTACCTTGAACGGCTGGTAGCCCATGATCTCGACGTTCGGCCCCGCCTTCGCGCGGATCTTCTGCATGTCGGGGCCATCGCCGATCACCACCAGCTTGCGCTCGGGCATGCGCGCGAACGCCTCGACGATCAGGTCGATCTTCTTGTACGGCACCATCCGCGAGGCGGTCAGATAGAAATCTTCCTTGTCGGCGCACAGCGTGAACGCCTCGACATCGACCGGCGGAAAGATCACCTGCGCGTCGCGTTGATAGACCTTTTTGATCCGCCGCGCGATGAAGTCCGAATTGGCGACGAAACCATCCACCGAATTCGACGTGCGGATATCCCAGTTGCGGATGTAATGCAGGATCAGCCGCGCCATCGCCGATTTCGGCCCGCTCGTGAGCTTCGACTGCTGCAGGTACTGATGCTGCAGATCCCATGCATAGCGGATCGGCGAATGCACGTAGCTGATATGCACCTGGTCCGGTCCGGTGAGCACGCCCTTGGCGACCGCGTGGCTGCTCGAAATCACCACGTCGTACGCGGACACGTCGAGCTGTTCGATCGCGAGCGGCATCAGCGGCAGATAGGTGCGGTATTTGGTACGCGCGAGCGGCAGCTTCTGGATGAACGACGTCGTCACCGGCTTGCCGCGCAGAAAGCTGCGATCGTCGAGAAAGTCGACGAGACTGAACAGATCCGCGTCCGGAAAACACGCGACGATCTGCTCCAGCACTTTCTCGGCGCCCGCGTAGGTGACGAGCCAGTCGTGCACGATCGCCACCCGCACGGTCTTGTCGGCGCGCAACGCGGCGCGGCGCGTGGGCGTGTGCGCGACGGGGGCCGCCGGCGCACTGGTGAGCGGGTCGAGCGCGCTGCGCGCCGCGGGCCGCAACAGGGTTTCTTCTTCAAGGACTTCGTGGTTCATGCGCTTTTCCTCGGATTCAGTCGCAACAGCAGTGAACGCGCAAGATCGCGCAACGCGGGGGTCATCGTGAACGACCAGGCCAGATTCGCGGCGACCATCGACAGACCCGCGACGATCGCCGTGGCCAGACCCGGCAGGAGGCCGGCGAGCCACAGGCTGGCCAGCAGAAAGGCGAGATGGGCGAGCATGTCGAGCGCGATCGGACGCGCGCGGATCGCCGCGAAGCGCAGCAGCACCGCATAGTCGAACAGCGCGCGGCCGGCCACCGCGCAGGCCGCGCCGGTCAGGCCGAAATGCGTGATGCCGAACCACAGCGCGGCGGCGAACAGCGGCAATTCGAACAGGCCGACGCGCGCGGCGGTGGCCGGATGCACCTGCGACTGGATCAGGATGCGCGTCACGTTCGCCTGCCCGACCAGCCACACGGCGATGATCATGATTCGCCCCACCGGCGCCGCGACGGTGGCGATCTCGTTGCCGACCCACAGATGCAGGAACGGTTCGAGCACCAGCATCGCGACCAGCGCGACCGGCGTGAACACGCCGTTGAGAAATTCGAGCGACTGCCGCGTGATGGCGTCGGCATCCGCGCGGCCGACCGCCGAGAGACGCGGAAACAGCGTGCGCACCAGCGCGGTCGGCACGATGTTCAGACGCGTCACGAGGTTCTGCGGCACCGTGTAATACGTGACGAAACGTGCGCCCAGGCGCGTGCCGAGCATCACGCGATCGAGCGAATCGGCCACCATGGTGGTGACGCTCGCCACCAGCATCCAGCCGCCGAAGTTGAAGAGCCCTTTCGCGACGCCGAACTGCGGCGGCAGCATGCGGCGGATCTCCAGCACCCGCAGCGCGGAACGGCCCAGCAACACCGCGGCCACCAGCCGCGCGACCACCGCGGCCGCGAGCACGTTCTGCAGGTTCGCGCCGAGCCACAGCGCGGCGCCGAGCGGCAGCAACTGGAACAGGAAGGTGCCGATGGTCTGGTTCGTGTTGTAGATGCCGAAGCGCTCCGCGCCGTTGATCGCGCCGGCGAACACCCACGACACGTTGGCGAGCGGAATCGCCACCGCGAGCCACGGCAGCGCCATGTAGACCTCGTGCTGCAACTCCGGCGACACCTTGGTGAAATACGCGGTGTACAGGAATGCGCCGAAATAGATGATCAGTCCGCCGATCACGCCGGTCGCGAAGTTGAGCCACGTCGCGCTCCAGAACACGCGTTCGCTCTCGTCGCGGTCGCCGGACGCGAGCGCCTTCGAGATGTGGTTCTGCGCGGCCATGCTCATGCCGAGATCGAGAATGCTGAAGTAGCCGATCAGCGTCCACACGAGACTGATCACGCCGTAGCGCTCGACGCCGAGCAGCTTGATATACGACGGCACGGTCACGAGCGAGACGAAGGTCGGCAGCACCAGCCCGAAGAAGTTGATCGCTACGTTCTTGAGAATGCCTTTGTCCATCGGTTGCCCTGGGTTGACTACATTGATCCGCGCCGCTTCACGACGCGGCATGCGGCGCGCGACGCGCGATGCTTCACGGCCGCCACCGGTACATCAGCACCTTGCCGCGCGCGTCTTCCTCGACGAACACGAGGTATTCGCCGTCGGCGCGCTTCGCCGCGCTGATGCCGTTGGGCACGTCGACCCAACCCGATGCGCGGCCCACCTCGGGGCCGGGCCGGATCACGCCGAGTTCCTTGCCGCTGTCCTTGTCCCACACGTGCACGGTGCCGACCGGTTCGACGCCGAACAGGTACTGCCCCTCGACGGTCAGGCCGATGATCGTGGCGATCGGCTTGCTTTGCGTCTGCCACGGCAACGTGATCGCGTAGCGCTGCACCGGCGCGCCGCTCGACCACTTGTCGTAGCGCACCAGCACGCGGCCCGTTTCCTTCCAGAAGCCGCGGTCGAACGGCGTGTCGGGCGTATAGCCGGTCACGTACATCGTGTCGGTCGCCGCTTCGTAGATCGCGCGATGCACCTCCGTGAACGGCGCCGGCACCGCGTAGCGCGTGAGATTCGAATACGAATAGACCGGGTTGCCCTTCGCATCCAGCCCGCCGAAACGGAAGCGGTAGATGCCCTTGTTGTCGCGCGCACGCCAGATGTCGCCCGCGCTGTCGACCCACCAGCCCCAGCCGCCCGCGAGCCGGGCGCCGCTCGTGTTGGGCGTGAATTCGTCGGCGTTCAGGCGGCCGTCGCCATTCGCGTCGCGCCAGATCCAGTCGCCGCCCGGCGGTGCGTTCGGCACCTTCGCGACCGCGCGCTCGCGCCCGGCGATGAAGCCCGACGGAATCGCCGTCTCGCCGTCTCGCTGCGGATCGAAGCGGTAGATCTTCAGATGGTCCGCGTACATGTCGGTCAGGTACAGGAAGGTGCGGCCCTTCAGGCGGCGCGCGATCGGCAGCCCCGGATACTGATCGGTGTGAAACACCGGATCGTCCGGATACTTGAAGCGGTTCGACAGGAAGCCCGCGTATTTCCAGTCCTGGCCGGCCGGCTTCGACAGATCGAGTTCGAAGCGTTTGTTGCCGGTGTACACGCTGTCGGGGCGCGCCGGATCGATCCACGCGCCGTCGACGAACAGCAGCCCCTGCACCTGCCAGTTCTGCCGGCCGTCCGGCGCATAGCTTTCGAGCGTCGCGCCGAGGCCCGCGCCGATCGGCTCGTAGCGCGGCCCGATGCCATTGGTCGATACGTACACGTTGCCGCGCGCATCGACGCCCACGCCGGTCAGACCGTTGAAGCGGCGCGGCCCCGGTTGGCCGGCGACGCCGCTGAAAATGCCGCCGCGTTCGCCGAGCGAGCCCGACGCCGCATAGCGGCCGTTGCTTTTGCTGAAAAACAGCACCTGCTGACGCGGACCGTTGTCGGCGATCAGCAGGCGGCCTTGCGCATCGACGGCGATATCCACCGCGACCGTATCCGCCGGCAGCGCGACCGTGTCGTCGAGACGCTTGCCCGAGACCGTGTAGTGCTCGACCTGCGGCGCGCGATCGTTGCGCGTGCCGCTCAGCACCCACAGCGTGCCGTCCGGCGCGAGCGCGAGACGGCCCGGTTCGTGCACGCTCCAGGTGGTCTTCTGCTGCATCGATTCGGCGTCGTAGACCTCGATGCGATCGCGCGCGGTGTTCGCCGCATAGAGCGTCGAGTCGTTCGCCGCGAGCCCGCCGATTTCGGCACTCGTGCCGGTCGGCACTTCGTTCATCATCAGGAAACCGGCTGCCAGCTGCGCATGCGGATCGGCGTTTTTCGCGGCCGGCTGGAACGGCGCCGCGCGTTGCGGATCGGAGATCTGCCGGCGCGAAATGCCGAACCACTGCTTGCCCTTCTCCGGCCAGACGCCCTGCTCGACGAGATGTCCTTTCTCGTTGCCGACACCGACGGCGACGAACGCGTATTGGCGGTTCACCGCGACCGCGTTGCCGCCGCTATTGCCCCAGCCATGCGTGCCGCCCGCGAAACCGAGCATCCTGCCGTTCTGGTAGACGCTCGCCTCGGCGCCGCTCTCGTCCCACGGTGCGTTCGTGTAGACCTTGCCGTCGGGCGCGACCGCGATCGCGGTGATGTTGATCTGCGTCCACGTGCCGTCGCCGAAACCGAAGCTGTTGCCGATCCATGACGTCTTCGCGTTCAACGCGGTTTGCGCGCCGGCCGCGACGCTGAACGACGCCGCGGCGATTGCCGTGGCGCAGACCAGGATGGCGAGCCGGCTTGTGAACGTGAAACGGGGCAAGGTATGTCCTCCAGTCAACGCAGCGACGCGCGCAGGCCATCGCCCGCGCGGGTGGGTAGTCATCAAACCGATCAAGAAAGAAACTCGGGAACGTGAAGCCGATTCGCGCGGGACGAGACGGACGCGGAATGTCCTTGCCGCCCGATCGGCACGACTCACATTACGCGGAAAAAACACGGCGACGAAAATCGAAAATAATTCAAAAATATTCGATGCATTCAGCGTGGCGAAAGAAATCGATTTAAAAATCGCGAATTAAAAGCGAATGTCCGGCGTGCGCCGCGTGATGCGCTCCCGGCCCCGCTCATCGGCCCCTGCGGCGTCCCAACTTTACCGATGCGGCAAGCCCTCGATACCTTTTCCTGCACTTATTACGCACTGCACCATTCGCGTCATTTGTATCGACAACGCGACTCGGCAACGCGATTCGACCATCACGATGCAAGCATAAAAATCCGCATCGAATGGATAACGAAACACCCTGTTGCAATCTGATTCATTTATCCAATTCATTCCCGTTTTTTCGCGAATTTCTTTTCCCTAGAATCGATTGCAGTTTCCGTTGCCCTGCGCGGCGGGTGCGCCGCGGTTTGCCTCGATGGCATCGACCGCGATCAGGACGACCCGCACCGCCGTGCCCGGCCCATCCGCTTCACACCATGGACGGTTCATGACAGCCAGCGCACTGACCGCAGCGCCTTCCCACTCCCGCCGCATCGTGCAGCTCGACGGCCTGCGCGCGATCGCGGTGCTCGCCGTGTTCGCGCAGCACGCGCTGAAGGCGCCGCTGTGGATGGGCGTCGATCTGTTTTTCGTACTCAGCGGCTTTCTGATCACCGGCATCCTGCTCGAACGCAAGGCGCGCGAGCAGTCGTACTTCGGTTACTTCTACGCACGCCGTGCACGACGCATCCTGCCGCCGTACGTGTTGCTGATGGTCGTGTCGTCGATCCTGTTCGGTTTGGGCTGGGCGCAGCATTGGCAGTGGTACGCGTTCTTCGCCACCAATATCGGCGACGCGCTCAATCAAAGCGGTCACGACAGTCTCAACGTGCTGTGGTCGCTCGCCGTCGAGGAGCAGTTCTATATCGTCTGGCCGTTCGTGATCCTGCTGGTGCCCGAGCGCGTGCTCGGCTACGTGGCGGCCGCGCTGATCCTGCTGGTGCCGTTGCTGCGCGCGGTCGCCACGCCGTGGTTCGATTCGTTCTGGCCGATCTACTACCTGACGCCGTTCCGCATGGACCTGCTCGCGGCCGGCGCGCTGCTGGCCGTCGCCGTGCGGCGCGATCGCGACGCGCTCGAACCGTTCAAGGGACTCGCGGTGCTGGGCTTCGTCGCGGCGCTCGCGATTCTCGCGTGGCTGCATCTGCACTACCCGCGCTTCCGGGCCGCGAATACGCCGCTCTCGAATGCGGGGCTGTATAGCGTGTCGCTGCTGCTGTGCACGTCGATCGTGGTGATCGCGCTGCAGAGCAAGGGAATCGTCAAACGGC
This sequence comes from Paraburkholderia sp. D15, assembly GCF_029910215.1. NCBI lineage: Bacteria > Pseudomonadati > Pseudomonadota > Betaproteobacteria > Burkholderiales > Burkholderiaceae > Paraburkholderia > Paraburkholderia sp. D15. The sequence goes on from NZ_CP110395.1 coordinate 2,333,156, forward strand.
TGCTGTGCAATCCGGTGCTCGTCTATATCGGCACGATCAGCTACACGATCTATCTGATTCACCTGAGCGTGCTGTACACGCTATGGCCGCTGCATCTGAACCGCTTCGTGACGGCCGCGCTGGCGCTCGCGATCACGCTGGTCTACGCGAGCATCACCTGGTTCGCGTTCGAGAAGCGGCTGATTTTCGGTTCGGCCAAAACCGCGCATCCCGCCCATCCGGCGCATCTGTCCCATCCGCCGGCGACGAAAGCGGCCCCGGCCGGTGCCGGCGCGCACGGCGCGGCCGCGCAAGCGCCGCACAGCCGCGCATGAGGACGGGTATGCGGTTGCGCAGGACGTTGGCCGCGCTGGCATCGTTCGCTTCGCTCGCCGCCTTCGCATCGCAAGGCGGCGGGATGGCGGCAAACGCGGCGCAAGCCGCGGTACCTGCCAACGCGCCGGTCGTGATCGAAGCCTACGGCGATTCGACGACGCTCGGCATCACCTGCGCCGACGGCCACTGCGCTCCGCAGTCGCGCAACGCGGTGACGTTCCTGCAGGACGACCTGCAAGCGCGCCACGGCGAGCGCGTGCAGGTCACGAACTACGGCGTGGGCGGCACGATGGCCTCGCAACTGCGCGACGGCACCGGCAATCGCCGCGCCGGTCCGAACGCCGGACTGCCGTGGCGCGACCGCCTCGCCACCTCGCCCGCGCGGATCGTGCTGATCAATTACGGCATCAACGAAGTGATGCACAACCAGACGCCCGAGCAGTTCTACGCGGCCGAAACCGAACTGGTGAAAAGCGCCCGCGCGCTCGGCAAGGAGCCGGTTCTGCAGACCTCGAACCCGATGCCGGACGACCGTCTCAACGCGCGCCTCGCCGCGATGGTCGCGATGACGCGCCGCGTGGCCGCCGAACAGAAGGTGCCGCTGGTCGACCAGTTCGCCTACATCGGCAGCCTGCCGGACTGGAAAAGCCTGATGTCCGACGGCGCGCACCCGAAGCCGGACCTGTACCGCCTCAAGGCGCAGCAGGACTGCCGGGTCGTCGAGCCGATGGTGCAACGGCTGCTGGCCGGCGCACGTTGAAGCGGGCCGCACGACTTTCCGATGTGCCGATGCCATGCGCCCTGACCGGCGCTGCTGTTTTTCTTTTCAACAATATCGAAGGCGAACCATGAGCCAACCACGCAAAGCGATCATCACCGGCGTTTCCGGACAGGACGGCGCCTACCTGACCAAGCTGCTGCTCGACAAGGGCTATCACGTGACCGGCACCTACCGGCGCACGAGCTCGGTGAACTTCTGGCGCATCCGCGAGCTGGGCGTGCTGTCGCATCCGAATCTGCGGCTGGTCGAACACGATCTAACCGACATGGGTTCGACGCTGCGTCTGCTCGACAACGCGCAGGCCGACGAGCTGTACAACCTCGCGGCGCAGAGCTTCGTCGGCGTGTCGTTCGATCAGCCGGTGACCACCGCCGAAGTGACCGGCATCGGCGCGCTGAATCTGCTGGAAGGCATCCGCATCCTGACGCCGAAGACGCGTTACTACCAGGCGTCGACCTCGGAAATGTTCGGCCTCGTGCAAGCGGTGCCGCAACGCGAGGACACGCCCTTCTATCCGCGCAGCCCGTATGGCGTCGCCAAGCTGTTCGCGCACTGGTCGACCATCAACTACCGCGAATCGTACGATCTGTTCGCGAGCAGCGGCATTCTGTTCAATCACGAATCGCCGCTGCGTGGCCGCGAATTCGTCACGCGCAAGATCACCGACACCGTCGCGAAGATCAAGCTCGGCAAGGAAGACGTGCTGGAGCTGGGCAATCTCGGCGCGAAACGCGACTGGGGCTTCGCGCTCGAATACGTCGAGGGGATGTGGCGGATGCTGCAGGCCGACACGCCGGATACCTTCGTGCTCGCCACCGGCCGCACCGAAACGGTTCGCGATTTCGTGCGCATGGCGTTCGCCGCGGCAGGCTATCAGCTCGAATGGTCCGGCAAGGAAGAACGGGAAACCGGCATCGATGTCGCAACCGGCAAGACGCTGGTGCGCGTGAACCCGAAGTTCTACCGGCCGGCCGAGGTGGAACTGCTGATCGGCTGCGCGGACAAGGCACGCGAGAAGCTCGGCTGGCAACCGGAGACGACGCTGGAGCAGTTGTGCCACATGATGGTTCACGCGGATCTGACGCGTAACGAGCATCACGAGACCTTTTAGGTCGTGAAAACGGCGGGCTCGCTGTCCATCGCGAGTGCGCCGTCGAAAGCCGTGCGGTGGTCGTGCGGTGGTCGTGATGGTGGCCGCAAAAAAAAACCGGAGCGCGCGAGCGTTCCGGTTTTTTTGCGTCAGCGCAGTTATGCCAACGTAACTCAGTGCACCCCGCCCGCCGCGATCGCCTCGGCATACACCGACGCGACCCGCTTCGCGATCACCGCGTTATCGAAGTTCTCCCGCGCGTAACGGCGGCATGCCTGCGCATCCGGCAGCTTGAGGGTGCCGTTCAGCGCACCGGCCAGACCCGCCGCGATCGCCTGCGCGCCCGTCTCCGGCAACACCAGATTCGGCGACAACCCGGCGACCGCCTCCGGCAAACCGCCCACCGGCGTCACCAGCACCGGCGTGCCGGAGGCCAGCGATTCCACCGTGATCAGCCCGAAGCCTTCCAGCGCGACGGTCGGCACCACGCTGATGTTCGCCGCGCGATACAAGGCCGCCAGATGCTGATCCGGCACGAAGCCGAGCAGGCGCACATTGTCCGCGAGCCCCGCTTCGTCGATGCGCGCCTGCAACTCCTCCTGCAGACGCCCCTTGCCCGCGATCAGCAGCAGCACGTCCGGCGCGCTCTGCTTGAGCAGCTTCACCGCATCGATCAGATCCTCCAGCCCCATGCGCCGCACCAGCCGCCGCACCGCCAGCACGATCGGCCGGTCCTGCGGCAGTTGCAGCCTGAGGCGCGCCTCGGCCGGCGTGATCGGCAGATTGAACTGCTCGACGTCGACGCAGCCCGGCACCACGCGCACGCGTTCCGGCGCGATCCGGTAGCGCGAGGTCAGAATCTTGCCGAACGCCTCCGACAGCACGATCAGCCGCGACGAACGCGCATACACCGATTGCTCCAGGTAGCGCTTCGCGCGCTGGCCGAGCGAGTCCGCGCCTTCCACGTGACTCTCGTCGGCCCACGGCCCCTGGAAATGCGAGACCTGCGGAATGCCGCGCGTCACGTCGAGACCCGGAAAGGTGTAGAGCGCGAAGTGCGACGAGATCACGTCGGGTCGCGAGCGGCCGATTTCGTCGCGCAGCGCGCGACGCGCGGCCATCAGACGCAACGGCAGCGATTGCGCGGCCGAGCCGAAACCGTTGATCGCGCCGCCGGTATCGGCCGCGACCTTGGGCGAGCCCGCCACCACGCCGCGCACCGCGACGCCCGCGCCGGGCAGCGCGCCGACCAGCGAGTAGTACATGCGGTCGAGACCGCCCGCGCGTTCCGGGAACCAGTGCATCCCGATCTGCAGCGATTTGATTGAATCCGTCGTCATGATTGATGCCCCCGTGTGTTTTGCAGATCGCCGCGCAAGTTGCTACGTGAGTCGCCGCGTAAGTCGCTGCGTGAGTCGCCGCGTAAGTCGCTGCGTAAGTCGTTTCGTTGATCGTTGCGCAGCAGGTGTGAACTCTGTCCGGCCAGCGTGTTCAGCGTCAGCGCGTCGGTCTGCGCGACCGCCGCCGCTTCCGCCTCGGTGCGCCGGCGCTGCGCCTGCTGCCCCGCGATCTGCCGGTACAGCGCGATGTATTGCGCGGCCATGCGCGCCCAGCCGAAACCGGTCGCGAGTTCGCCGGCGGCGACACCCATCGCGCGGCGCTCGTCGTGATGCTCGGCCAGATGCGCGACGGCGCGCGCGAGCGCGGCCGGATCGTCCGGATCGTCGAGCACGATCCCGCATTCCTTCGTGATGATCTCCGCGCCGCCCGCGGTGCGTGCAGTGACCACCGGCAAGCCGGCGGCCATCGCTTCGAGCAGCGACAGACTCATCGCCTCGTAGCGCGACGGAAACACGAATGCGTCGACCGAATGCATCAGCACCGGCATCTCCTTCACCAGCCCGAGAAAATGCACGCGATGCGCAATGCCCAGCGCCTTCGCCTCGTCCGGATACGGACTGCCCGGCAGGAAGCCGGCCACCGCGATCTGCACGTAATCGGGCAGATGCTTGAGCGCGGCGAGCACCGTGCCGAGGTTTTTGCGCGGCGTGCGCAGATCGCCGACGAACAGCAGCAGGAACGCGTCCTTGGGCAAGCCGAATTTCTCGCGATCGCCGCTCGCCGCCGCGAAGCCTTGCGCGTCCACGCCGTTGTAGATCACGTCGACGCGGTTATCCGGGCTCAGGCCGATCGCGCGGATTTCATCGGCGACCTTCTGCGATACCGCGGTGATGACCTTCGAGCGCCGGTAGGCCCAGCGTTCGAGCAGCGCGTTGCAGCGCGTGTAGACCGACTGATACGCGGACCACACGCCCTGGGTCAGCCCGAACGGGTAGTACTTGCTGCCGAACCAGCCGCTGTGCACGAAGTGCGAGGTATTGACGTCGGCGCGGCGCCACGTGATGAAGCCGTTCACGTGCAGCACGTCGTATTCGCGCCGATGCGCGCGCAGCCACAGCGCGCTCTTGAACGCGAAGACCTGCTGCCGCAGCAGATTGGTGGGCCACCAGCGGCCGATGCGGATCGGCGCCCAGCGGACGTTCGGATGGGCGAGCAGGTCCGGCGCGACGTGCGAGGCGACCAGCGTGACGCCGATGTTCTCGTCGAGCGCGGCGCGCGCGATCTCGTGATTGACGCGCCCCTGGCCGTCGTTATGGCGCACGACGTGCGTGACAATGGTGACTCTCAAGCAGTGCCTCCGTTGGAAAGTAGCGTGCGTCCACGGTTGATCTTGTCGTAGTGCACCGCGGAAAGGATCGAAAAAACGCTCATGAACAGCAGCAGGCCGCCCGTGCCCACCAGCGAATTGGTGAACACCAGCATCGCGAAGGTCGCGAGACTCAGGCTCAGGCAGGCCGACACGAACTTGTCGTGACGCAGCTTGAACGACGCGAGCACCGCGCGCACCAGCAGCCAGACGATGCCGGACATGTACAGCAGCGTGCCGGGCCAGCCGAGCACGAACGGGATGTTCATCACGCCGCTGTCGAAGTTGCCGTACTGGCCGAGCTGGCCGCCGTCGTTCGACAGCTTGGTCGAGGTGCCGGTCGCGCCCATGCCTTCGCCGGACACGTCGGTGAACGCGGTTTTCGCGAAGGTCGCGTAGAACTCGTTACGCGCGGCGTAGCTCTGGTCGTCGTTCAGATTGACGATGGTGGTCAGGCGCGCCTGCATCCGCTCAGCGACCGGACCGACCGCCAGCAGCGGCACGCAGAGCCCGGCCAGCAGCACCGCGCTCGCGACGATCCGGACCCGCACCTTGTTGTTCGACTTGACGAGCTGGACCAGCAGCGCGATCACCCAGCCGCCCCAGGTCGATCGCACGAGGCTCAGCGCGAACGAGAAGAAGCCGAGCGCCGCCGCGATCCAGCGCACGCGGTGCGTCGCGGCCATCACGTAGACCATCGCGCCCATCATCGCGAACGCGAACGGGCCGGACGAATTCATCGTGCTGAACACGCGCACGCCCATCGGCACCGGGTCGCCCTGCGAGTTCATCTGCGAGCCGAGCATCCACAGCGCGTCCCACTGCGGCATGATGAAAAACTGCACCAGCCCGTAGCCGCCCATCACCAGCATCCCCCAGATGAAGGTATTGACGATGGTGTCGCGGTACTGCGGATACTGGCGCGTGTGCGCCATGATGTGAAAGCCGATCAGGATCGGATAGAGCCAGTTCGCGAGGTCGTAGGTGGCCGCGAGCGGCCCGCTCGACACCACGCCGATCAGGAACGCGTAGGTCAGCCCGAGCAGGATCAGCAGCACCGGCAGGCCGCGCCGCTGCGCGAGCAGCCGGTAGTAGCGCAGCAGCGACAGCGCGCTGATCATCGTCACCGCGAGCGGCGCGATCTGGATCAGGCTGGTCGGCGTGAACGCGCCCTTCGACCAGTCGGCGAGGCGCCGCACTTCCGGGCTCAGGAACCACAGCCACCACATGAAGCCGATGTAGCGCGCCGGGCTCTTGAAGTACAGCCACAACCCGGTCAGCACCGCCAGCACCGGAAACGCGAGCGTCAGCACCGTGCCCTGGTGCGCGACGATCAGCACCGCGGTGATCAGCCATAGCAGGACCGGCGGCAGCCACTCCTGCGCACCGCCTGTCTTGCGGCGCGCCGCGCGGCGCGAAGGTGCGGCGCCCGGCGCGACGCCTGGCGCAATACCTGGCATGGGGGTCGCCATCGTTCAGAAGCCTCCGCGTGATTCGTGCGCGGCCGGCACACTCACGTCGTCGGCGGCGGCCCGGCCGTCCCTGCCGGCTCTGCCGTCCCTGCCTTCCCTGGTCGGGGCGCCCTGCCCGGCGGCCGCCGCGCGGGCCCGCAGCATCTCCTGGGTCACGCGCACGTGCTGCATCGCGTAGTGCTGCGTGGTCAGGTCGCGCGCCAGCAAGCCGGCGGCGGCGGCCTGCGCCTGGCGCAGCGCGTCGAGCGGCGATGCGGCGAGCTGATCGACCGCTTCGCGCAACGCCTGCGGATTGAACGGCGGAATGTAGAACGCCTCGCCCGCCGGAAAATAGTCCTGCAACGCGCCGACGTTCGTCACCACCATCGGCTTGCCGACCGCCGCCGCCTCCAGCATCACCGTGATGCCCGACGCGTGCGTATTCGGCCGCAGCGGCACGACGATCAGATCGGCCCAGTCGTACAGTTCGTGCTGCTTCCTGATGCCGGAGAACAGCGCGATCTCGACGTTCGGCGCGCGCAGCGAGGCCGGAATCCGGCGCCGCGTCGCGAGCTTGACCGTGTAGCGCGCGTCGTTGCCGAGCGCGCGGATCAGCGTCTCCCAATCGCGGTCGCGGTCGTTGCCGATCGCGGCGATGCGGATCGGCGTGTGCGGCTGCCATTGCGTCGGCGCCTTGACCGGAAAGTCCTGCGTGTTCAGGCCGTAGAGCAGCGGCTTCGCGTCGCGCTTGAAGTACTGACGGCACAGCGCCGCGTTCTCGCTGGCGAGCGTGGTCAGCTGATCGGCGCGGGTCATCAGCTTGCGATAGAACCAGCTGCGCAGCATCCCGTACGAGGGCCACTTGTCGAGCAGCCACACGCTTTGCGCCAGCAGCAGCGGCGCGGCGCCCGGCCCCGCCTTGCGGCCGCTCAGCAGCAGCATCAGCGCGACGGACAGCCATTCCTGTTCGGTGTGCGTCCAGATCACGTCGGAGCGCAGCATCTCCGCGCGATTGCGCCACGTATGGATGAAATCGAAACCGAGCGCCGCCTTCAGCGCGCGCCGCACGAGCCGCACCGGCTTGCTCTCGCGCGCGTCGCGCGAATAGGTCAACGCGAACGCGTCGGACTGCGCGTGGTGATAGCCGTACAGGCAGCCGATGTCGTCGCCCGGCCGGTAGAAGCGCGGGTCGGCGCCGTAAAACAGATGAACGTGAACCTTGGTACTCATGCAGACACTCCGCTTGGCCGGTAGAGAGAGGCATCGGCCGCCATGCGAGGCGAGCCCGATGCCGGCTTCGGATCGGTTCGGATCAGGACAGCGCGCGCCGCGCGTCGTGCGCGCCGCCACGCACCGCGCGCCAGCGCGACAGCTTCAGCCGCGCCTGTTTCGACAGCAGCGCGAGCGCCGCGTGGGTAAGGCCCGGATAGACCCGCGTGCCGACCAGCGTCCACCACCACCACGCGGTCGCGCGGCGCAGCGGCGGCAACTGGTCGCGCAGCGTCAGATGGAAATTGAAGGCGGCGTTGCGCAGCGCGGTCATGGTCTGCGCGTCGCGCTTGTCGTCGTCGAAACGCTCGGCGGGGAAATGATCGACCGCGACGCGCGGGTCGTACATCAGCTTCCAGCCGGCGCGTTTCACCGCGAGGCTGAAGGCCATGTCGTTGTGCGCCTGCGCGCCCGCGCCGCGCAAACGCGCGTCGAAGCGGATCGTGCGCACCGCGTCGCGGCGGTAGCTCATGTTGGCGCCCTTCAGCAGGTCGACCTCGCGTGCCCCGCCCACGCCGAGATGATGGTTGCCGACGATCTTGCCCGAGGCCAGCACCTTGCCCACGAGTTGCCGTTCGCCATCCAGCACGCGGCCTTTCTCGTGCACCCAGTCGCGGCCGCCGAGCGCGCCGAGACGCGCGTCGCTCGCGAACGCGGCGGCGATCCGCTCGACCCAGTCGATGTGCGGCGCGGCGTCGTCGTCGGTGATCGCGATCACGTCGCCGTTCGCCGCATCGAGCCCGCGGTTGAGCGCCGCGACCTGGCCGGGCAAGTCGACCGCCGCCACCGTCAGCGGCAACGCGCCCGGCACCGCCGGATCGCGCAGCAGCGCGTGGGTCGCTTCGTCGTCGGCGCGCGCCACCACCACCACTTCGTCCGGCGCGCGCGTCTGCTTTTGCAGCGCCGCGAGGCAGCGCGCCAGGTCGGCCGGGCGGCGGTATGTCGGAACCAGTACCGTCACTTTCATCGTGATGTCCTTTTTATCGTCGTTGCGCGGGGTGCGTGAAATCTGGCGGAAAGCCCGGCGCTCACGCGCTCAGGTATTCCTGCACCGCCGCGTAGCCGCGGTCGTAGCCGCCGCGCGAACGCGGCATGCCGTTGAAAATGCCGCCCTGCACGTGCACGCCGGCCGCGCGCAGACGCTTGAGCGCGTCCTGGATCTCGCCTTCGCTGTGCACGCCCGAGCGCATCACGAAGAAGGTCGAGCCCGCATACGCGCCGATGATCGACGCATCCGTCACCGCCAGTACCGGCGGGGTATCGATCAGGATCGCGTCGTAGCGCTTGGCGAGGCCGTCGAGGTATTGCGGCAGACGCGGCGACATCAGCAGCTCGGACGGATTCGGCGGACGGCGCCCGCACGAGATGAAGCTCAGGTTCTCCACGTTCGACGCGCGGATCGCCTCTTCCAGCGAAATCTGACCGCTCAGCAATTCCGACAGCCCGTTCTCCTGCGCGCCGCCCAGATAGCGTTCGAGCGCGCCGCGCCGCATGTCGCCGTCGATCATCAGCACGCGCTTGCCCGAATGCGCGAGCAGCACCGCGAGGTTGACCGTCAGGAAGCTCTTGCCGACGCCGGCCATCGGGCCGGTCAGCATCACGATGCGGTTGCGCGCGTCCATCACCGTGAACTGCATCGAGGTGCGCAGGCTGCGCAGACTTTCGACCGTGATGTCCTTGGGCCGCGCATTCGCGAGCACCGACCGCAGACGTTCGCCGCCGCGTTCGAACGCGCTTTCGAGCACCGCCTGTTCGGCGCTCAACGGCACGAGACCGAACACCGGCAGATGGAACGCGCGCTCGATATGGTCCGGATCGTCGATGCCCTTGAACATATTGCGGCGCAGGAACACGAAGCCGGTGCCCGCGATCAGCCCGAGAATCACCGCCGCCGACAGGATCAGCGCCTTCTTCGGCTTGACCGGCGCGCCGGGACGCAGCGCGGCGTCGACGATATGCACGTTGCCGCCCGTGCCCGCCTTCTGCACCGACAGTTCCTGCACGCGGTTCAGCAGCAGCACGTAGATGTCTTCCGCGACCTTGGCGTCGCGTTGCAGCTGCACGGCCTTCACCTCGGTGGCCGGCAGATCGCGGAAACGGTCCGCGTATTTCGCGCGCTGCGCTTCGAGTTCGGCCATCTGTTGACGCGCGGCCACCAGCATCGGGTGATCGTCGCCGTAACGCTCGGTGAGCTGCGCCATCTGCAGACGCAGGCCGGCGATCTGCTGCTCGTACTGCACGCTGCCTTCCAGGTAGACCTTCGCTTCATCGCTCGCGTTGATCGAGCCCGACTGCCGCTGATACGCGGTCAAGGCCGCTTCCGCGCGTTCCAGATCGGCCTTCAGGCGCGGCTCCTCGCTCTTCAGGAAGTCGAGCATGCGGCTCGCGTCGGCCTGCTTGCTCGACACGTGCTGACGCACGTACGACTGCGCGAGCGCATTGGCGACCAGCGCCGCGTGTTCCGGGTTCTTGTCCTCCAGCGAGATCTGGATCACGCCGGTCTGCTTGCCCTGCTCCTGCACGGTGATCGCCGACTGGAACGCGGTGATCGCGTCGAGATCGTTCGAGCGCACCACGGTGAACTGCTCGCCCGGCCGCGCGACCAGCTTGTTGACCAGCATCGTCACGCCGCCGCCCTGCGCCTGACGGCCCACCTGGCCGTGCAGCAGCAACGCGCCGTTTTCGGCGTACAGATCGTAGTGCTGGTCGTCGATCACCTTCAGCGCGAGCTTCTGGCCTTCCAGCGCGGGCGTCACGTCGATCGAATCGACGTCGGCAAGCTCGCCGCCCCATGCGTACGACGACAGGCCCAGCCACGGCCGCGCGAGTTGCCCCGGCGCGGCGAGCCGCGCGGCGATGCTGCCGATCACCGGCAACGCCTTCGGCGTGACGCTGAAGTTCAGCTTCAGGTCCTGCACGACCGGACCGACCACGCCGCGGCTCTTGATGATTTCGATTTCGGCGTCGGTCGGCAGCGAGGTCGAACCGGTGGTGATGTTCGCGCCGGTCTGCGTCTGCGTGAGCGCCTGCGAGGTGTTGTCCGACTGCTCGACGCGCACGTGCGCATCGGCCGAATAGGTCGGCTTGGCGAGCAGGCAGTACGCGCCGGCCAGCGCGACGATGGTGGCGGCGATCGCGATCAGCCACCAGATGTCGTCGAGGATCACCTGGATCAACTGGCCGAGGACGACGTCCTCTTCTTCGGTCCTGAGCGGACCTGAAACGTGTGGAGAGAGTTGATTGCTCACAATTCGATCCCGTATCGGTTAATCCGTGTTTGCTTCGGTCCCGCGCCGCGCCGCCAGTTGGCGGAACGGCGCGGCGCGGGCCTGGGGCCTTCGGCCTTGGGTCTGGCCGCGGCCTGGATACCTAGCGCGTCAGTTGCTTCAGGTAGAACAAGGTCTGCACGCTCGGCAGGACCTGCTGCAACACACGGTTGAAGGTGGTCGAAGCGGCGGTGCCCACATACACGACGTCGAGCGGCTGCAACTGGAATTGCGAGGACAGCATGATCGAGTCCGGCTGCGTCATGTCGAGGCGGTAGACGTCCGGCGTGGTCGGGTGATCCTTCATGCCGCGCATCACGAAGATCTGCCGCGGGTTCGCGTCGGTGTCGAGAATGCCGCCCGCCTGCGTGAGCGCGTCGGCGATCGTCATGCGGCCGCGCACGATCGGCAGCTGGATCGGCGTCTTCACCTCGCCCATCACGAAGATGCGGCTGTCGGTGCGGTCCGGCACGTTGATCACGTCGCCGTTCTGCAGCATCACGTTCTGCGTGGTGTCGCCCTTGTCGAGCATGCGGTCGGCGTCGAGGATGTAGAGCTTGTTGTTGCGGGTGAGGCGCACGCGCTGGATATCGGCATCCGTATTGGTGCCGCCGGAGCGCGTGATCGCGTCGACCAGCGTGAGCGGCACGTCGCTGACCGCGAGCGGGCCCGGCGTCTTCACTTCGCCGGTCACCTGCACCTTCTGGCCGCGATACGACAGCACGCGCACGTCGACCTGCGGATTGCGGATGTAGCGCACGAGGCCCGAGCTCAACTGCTCGCGCAACTCGCTGACCGTCTTGCCGGCGGCGCGAATGCGGCCGACGAACGGGAAGAAGATGGTGCCGTCGGCGCTGATGGTCTGGCCGTACGGATCGGCCTGGCCCGGCAGCGCGGCGGTGTACGGCTGCTGCAATGCGCCGCCGATCGACTGCGTGGTGTTGCCGCCCGCCGACAGCGTGCTGCCCTGCGGCGTGGTCAGCTCCGGGTGATCCCACACGGTGATGCCGAGAATGTCCTGCGGCGCGAGGTGATACACGTACTGCGACGGGTCGCTGATCGTCGAGGTGGGCAGCACCTGGGTCTTCATGGCCGCCTGTTGCGCCTGAGCGGCGACGAGGTTCGAATCGATCAGATGCACCGGATACGACTCGGCGGGCTGCGACTGATGCTGACCGTCGTCCTTCAGACGCGACGTGTCGAGATAGTTGCCCGGTGCGGTGGCGCAGGCCGACAGAAAGGACGTCAGCAAAAGCGAGCCGGCGAGTTTCGTGCGGAAATTCGCCGCTGGGTGCGTAGTGAGTTTTTTCATCAGCATATTTTTTTCAGCCATCCCATGACCAGATGTTCGATGAGCACGAGACTCTCCCTGTAAGCGGTTTCCGTGCAGCCGTGCGGATCGGCGACGTCGGACACGTGTTCCCACTTGCCGAGCGGATAGACCTTGCCGCGCGCGGCCGGGTCGAGCGCCTCGACCGCGCCGACCTGGGCGCGCTCGCTGACCAGCACGAGGTCGGCGGAACGCACCAGATGCCGGTTCAGACGGCGCGAATAGTGAATGCCGGAGGCGACGCCCTGCTCGTCGAGCAGGCGTCGCATCACCGGGTCCATGCCGTGGCCGTCCATCGCGCGCAGACCCGCCGAATGAAACGCGATCGGCGCCGGCGAACCGCGCGAGACCGTGCGTGAGCGCGACTTGAACAGCATCTCCGCGGCCGGTGAACGGCACACGTTGGCGTGGCAGACGATCAGTACGTTGGCGAACATGACGGGCTCCTGTAGGTGAAGCGCGGTGCGATGAAGTGGCTCGGCGATGGAATCGGACGACTACCTGAGCGGACGGCTACGCGAGCGCGCGGCCGGACTGCGCCTGCGTCGCGTTGGCTTCGTCCGCCGGCGTGAGCGGCAAACCGTTCGCGCCGACCCGCGCCGGCGCGTTGCGCAGCGCATGGCGGCGGCCGATCGCGTGATACTCGATACCGAGTTCGAGCAGCGCATCCGGCTCGTACAGATTGCGGCCGTCGAAAATCAGCGGCGTCTTCAGGATCTGCTTCAGCGCATCGAAGTCCGGGCTCTTGAAGACCTTCCATTCGGTGAGGATCACCAGCGCGTCCGCGCCTTCGGCCGCCTGCATCTCTTCCTTCACGAATTCGAGGCGTGCGTGCTGCTGCGGCACGTCCTTCAGATCGAGCGCGAACACGCGCTTCGATTCGTCGATCGCCACCGGGTCGTAGGCCTTCACGCGCGCGCCGCGACGCAGCAGCTCGGCGATCAGCGGACGGCTCGGCGCCTCGCGCATGTCGTCGGTGTTCGGCTTGAACGCGAGGCCCCACACGCCGAACGTGCGGTCCGACAGGTCTTCGCCCAGGCGCGCGACGACCTTGTGCGCCAGCACCTGCTTCTGCGTGTCGTTGACCGCTTCCACCGCTTCGAGAATGCGCAGGTTGGCCTTGTGATCGGCGGCCGTGCGGATCAGCGCCTGCACGTCCTTCGGGAAGCACGAGCCGCCGTAGCCGCAGCCGGCGTACAGGAAGTCGTAGCCGATGCGCGGATCGGAGCCGATCCCGCGGCGCACCGCTTCGATGTCCGCGCCGACGCGGTCGGCCAGATTCGCCAGTTCGTTCATGTACGAGATGCGCGTGGCGAGCATCGCGTTGGCCGCGTACTTGGTGAATTCCGCCGAGCGCACGTCCATGTACAGCGTGCGTTCGCGATTGCGGTTGAACGGCGCGTAGAGGCGCTTCATCAGCTCGCGCGCTTTCTCGCCCGGCACGTCCTCGTCGCAGCCGAGCACGATGCGGTCGGGCCGCGTGAAGTCGTCGACGGCCGCGCCTTCCTTCAGGAACTCCGGATTCGACACCACCGAGAACATGTGAGTCGCGCGGCGTTCGGACAGCTCGGCGGCCACCACGTCGCGCACGCGCGAGGCCGTGCCGACCGGCACCGTCGATTTATCGACGATCACCTTGAAGCCCGTCATATGGCGGCCGATGTTGCGCGCGGCGGCCAGCACGTATTGCAGGTCGGCGGAACCGTCTTCGTCCGACGGCGTGCCCACCGCGATGAACTGGATATCGCCGTGCGCGACGGCCGCCTCGACATCGGTCGAGAAGGTCAGGCGACCCGCCTTGCGATTGCGCGCGATGATCTCCTGCAGACCCGGTTCGTGGATCGGCACGCCGCCGTTGTTGAGCACGTCGATCTTGCGCTGGTCGACGTCGAGACAGAACACGTCGTGGCCGATGTCGGCCAGACATGCGCCCGTCACGAGGCCTACGTAGCCGCTACCGATGATCGTCAGGTTCATGTATTACACCTCGCAGAATGGGGTTGATTCGGGAGTGCCGCCGCGCCGCGCGCGACTCGGCTCGGGTTCAATAAGCGTTGCTGCCGGCGAACCCTTTCCACAGCGTCAGCACGACGATCTTGATGTCGAGCCAGAAGGTCCAGTGCTGCATGTAGTACAGATCGAGCTTCACGCGGCCCATCATCTTTTCGATGCGATCGGTTTCGCCGCGATAGCCGTTGATCTGCGCCCACCCGGTGATGCCGGGCTTGATCCGGTAGCGGTGCATGTAGCCCTTCACCAGATCCTTGTAGATGTCGTCGTGTTCGAGCGCATGCGGGCGCGGGCCGACCACCGACATCTCGCCGCGCAGCACGTTGATGAATTGCGGCAGCTCGTCGAGACTCGTGCGGCGCAGGAACGCGCCGACCGCCGTGATGCGCGGATCGCGCCGCGTGGCCTGGGTGATCTTGCCGGCCTCTTCCTTGTGCAGCTTCATCGAGCGGAACTTGTAGATCTCGAACTGATGGCCGTCGATGCCCTTGCGCTTCTGCCGGAAGAACACCGGCCCCGGCGAGGTCGTCTTGACCAGCACCGCGATCACCAGCATCACCGGCGCGAGCGCGGTCAACGCGGCGAACGCGAACATGCGGTCGAAGATGCGCTTGGGCAGCACGCGCAGATCGGTGATCGGCGAAGCGGCCAGGTTGATCGCCGGCACGCCGAGCAGATCGACCATCGGCTGGTTGAACAGCGTCAGGCTGCGCACGTCGGGAATGAAGCGGATGTTCACGAAGTCGTTGCGCAGGTCCATCACGAAGCGGTGAATCGCCTTTTCCTTCGAGATCGGCAATGCGAGCCACAATTCGCGGATCTGCCGCTGACGCACCAGCGTCAGCATGCGCTGGTAGTCGCGCTCGACCGGCACGCCCTCGATCGCGTCGCCCGCGTCGGGGTCTTCGTACGGATTGATCGTGCCTTCTTCGTCGAACACCGCGACCGGCGTGAAGCCCGCTTCCGGGCGGCTACGCATCTGCTCGATCAGGAAGCGTCCGTACGGCGCCCCGCCGACGATCGCTACCGCGCGCTGATTGAAGCCCTCGCGACGCAGCCCGCGCAGGATCGAATAGACGATCACCTTGGTGATGCCGAGCAGCACGATGGTGGCCAGCGCCCAGTAGACGAGCCACAGGCGCGACAGACTGTCCGAGCGGTGCACGCTGAAGCTGATCAGCACGCCGATCACCTCGACCAGCGCCCAGCCGCCGGCGACGCGGCACAGCAGGTCGTAGAGCGGCTTGCCGCGCCAGGACTGATAGATGCCGAGCGCGGGGAAAAACACCACCACCAGCAAACAGTCGAACGCGAGCTGCACGCGCTGCATGTCGTCCAGCCACACGAATTTTCCGCTGTGCACGGCGGCGGCCAGCGTCGCGCCGAACACGACCATGGCGATGTCGATGATTCTCGATAGAACGCTCAGCATGCGCTGCCCCTCAGTTCGTCAGTCAAGTGTCATCCGTTGGTTGGTTGAAAATCCGCTGCGTCCGTCGCCGCCACGCCGAACACGACACCGGCCCGCATGGCCGCCGTTTAATCCGGCGGTTTAATGCGCGACGCAATGGAATGGAAAAGCGTGCTAATTGCCTGGCTTATTGACCGCTCACGCAATTCGCGAAACGGACGACGCTGTCACGGCCAGTCGTGATGAGTGAATACCCTTGTACAGGTATAGATAAAGCTCGATTAAAATTCGCGCCGCAAGACCGCAAAAAATCTCAAATTGTATCGGTCAAAGTTTCAGCATTTTTCGGGAATTTTGTTCGGCAAATGTTACCGGATTTGCGGTCGATTGCCTGTTTGTTATGCAGCCCGGACGCTTTTCCGCAGGCCGTTCCGGCGCTCCCTTGCGGTTTGCTCACCAAGCTTACGCGCAACCTGCGACGCTCAAGATAGCGCAACGAATTCGATAAAAAATTGCCCGCTAATTTTTTCGGGTATTTTTTCTTTTTTTAAAACTCATCGGACATTTTTCCTTCACTCGTCATGGATATTTTTATTAGCCGTTTTATATAGTTTCTATTTAACGCGCTTTTATTGATTCCGTGCTTCGTGATAAAACTCGACGCATTCACCCAGCCTCGAGGAGTCCATCATGACAGCTCCGGTCACGGCCACGCCCGCCGGCACCCGGTCCACGCAAGCCAAGTCCCTGAACGTCAAGCTCAAGGTTCATCCCGTGATTCTGGCGGGCGGTTCCGGCACCCGTCTGTGGCCGATGTCGCGAGAACAGCATCCGAAGCAGCTGATCGGTCTGCTCGGCGACGATTCGCTGTTGCAGTCCACCACGCAGCGGCTCGACGGTCTCGAAGCCGGCTACCCGCTCAACGAGCAGCTCGTCGTGGTGGCCAACGAAGAACAGCGCTTCACCACCGCCGAGCAGTTGCGCACGAGCGGCAAGCCGACCCGGCTGATTCTCGAACCCGTCGGCCGCGATACCGCGCCGGCGTTAACGGTGGCGGCGCTGTCGATCGCCGCGCAGGACGAGGACGGCATCATGGTCGTGATGCCCGCCGATCACGCGGTCACCGATCAGGCCGGGTTCCAGGCGGCGGTGAGCGCCGGCGTGCAGCACGCGGCAGCCGGCCATATCGTGACGATGGGCATCGTGCCGACGCGCGCGGAAACCGGCTACGGGTACATTCGCATCGGCGCGGCGCTGGCAGGCAGCGTGAGCGGCGATGTCGATGCCGTGCCCGCGCCTGGCATGCCTAACCAGATCGAAAACGCGCCCACGGGCGACGCCAATACCAACGCCAACAATAGCCACGCCCCCGCCGCGATCCGCGCGCACAAGCTCGACCGTTTCGTCGAGAAGCCGCATCTGGAACTCGCGCAGCGCTACATCGAATCGGGCGAGTACTGGTGGAACAGCGGCATTTTCATCATGCGCGCGTCGACCTGGCTCAAGGCGATCCGTCACTTCCAGCCGGGCATCCACGAAGCTTGCGAGACGGCCTTCGCGGGCGGCAAGGCGGACGGCGACTTCTTCCGCTTGCAACGCGACGCGTTCGGCGCATCGCCGTCGAACTCGATCGACTACGCGGTGATGGAACAGCTCGGCAACGATCGCAGTGTCGCGTCGGCGGTGGTCGTGCCGTTGCAGGCCGGCTGGTCCGACGTGGGATCGTGGGATGCGATCTGGGACATTTCGGAGAAGGACGCCGAGCACAACGTGGGCCGCGGCCGCGTGATGTTCGAAGGGGCAGAATCCACTTTCGCGCATTCCGAAGGACGGCTGATCGCCTGCGTGGGCACCCAGGATTTGGTGGTGGTCGAAACCGCCGACGCGATCCTGGTCGCCGACAAATCGCGCGTGCAGGACGTGAAGAAGATCGTCGGGCGGATTCGCAGCGACGGTGGCGCCGAGGCGTCGAGCCATCGCAAGGTGCATCGGCCGTGGGGCAACTACGACTCCGTCGATACCGGCGAGCGCTTCCAGGTGAAACGTATCGTCGTCAAACCGGGCGCGCGGCTTTCGCTGCAGATGCATCATCATCGTGCCGAACACTGGATCGTCGTGCGCGGCACCGCGCTCGTCACGCGCGGCGAGGAACGCTTCATCGTCTCCGAAAACGAATCGGCCTATATTCCGCTCGGCGTCACCCATCGCCTCGAAAACCCCGGCAAGATGCCGCTCGAAATGATCGAGGTGCAATCGGGCTCGTATCTCGGCGAAGACGATATCGTGCGTTTCGACGATACGTATGGGCGGCAGTAAGCCGCTTCAGGTTATCTCGCGGGCACATTGAGTGATCGTGAATCGGCATGGGCCGTCGCCAGACGGCGGTCCATGCCGAATTGCGCATGCGGATACAGAAGCGCACGCGCAGGCGAACGCTGAACCACGGCGGACCGCACTGGACTGCGTTTAACCCGCAACCGGACTGCGAACGAACGACGACTGAAGTGCAATGGACGTGCGACTGAATTGGCGTGCTGCCGAAGTGCTATCGGACTGTTATCGGACTGTTATCGGACTGCGTTGGAACCGGGTTGGTACGGTATCCGAACTGCGAAGACTGAAGCGGAAACCTGCGGCGGTTGCTCCTACCGGCCGCGAGGCACTGCGATCTTGTTGTTATCGACGCATCGGGTTCGGCGTAAGCGTCGGCCATGACGATGGCGTCCGCGCGCACGACCCATCGCGCTTATCCCACATGAGAAATGAATTCCGGATACGACGACGGATAACGCTCCGCTGTCGTGCCCTCGGTCGACGTCCCTACCGACACAGCCGCCGCCATGGGTTCGCCGGGATAGCGGCGCAGCGGCCCGCGAAACGCATGCAGTGGCCCGTGCAACGGCGCACCGTGATGAATCGTGACCGGTTCGGGCACATGGCGGATGGCGGGCAGCGCACGCGTGGGCGGCGCTGCATGCACAGGTTCCTGCGACGGTTGCTGAACCGGCTTGTGCGCGTGTTCCTGCACCGCGGCCTGCTTCGTCGCCTCACCGGCGGCATTCACCGCATTCACCGCACGCCCGGCCATCGCCGCGCATTCGCGCTCGATCCATTGATGCGCCCAGTCGAGCGCATGACGCTGCGCGTCATCGGCATCCGCGAAACGCGGGCCGACCAGACCGGAGCGTTCGACGCGCCGACCGTCCTTCATGATCTCCGCCCACGCGCGGTACATCGCGTTCGGCACCTGCTCCGCCGCGACGAGAATGACATAACCGCGTGGATCTTCGATCTGCGTGCCGCGCGGCGCGAGACTCATCGACAGCGGACTGCGCGAATCTTCTTCCGGATACGCACGTCGCGCCGATGCGATCGCCGCGTCGAGCCGCTGCATCGCGATGCCGACCGCGCCCGCTTCGTCCGCTTCGCCATAAAGCGGCGCTTCGGCGCGCTGCACTTCAGCACGCGGCGCCACGCGAACGGCGGGCGCGAACGGTCTCGACGGCGTCCGGGTGGCGGGCGTCTGCGCAACCTGCGAAGCCGGCGACGACGCGTGAGCATCCGGCGCCTGCGGGAAGCCCGCAAGCTGACGCGTGATGTCCGCGATCGGATCGGCCGAACGCCAGTTGCTCAGGCTGCCCGACACACCGGGCGCCTGCCACGACTCGGGACTCTTCCAGGACACGCCACGCAGCGTCTCGTCGCGCACGCTGGGCGTGGCGGCAGCAGCCGGCGCGGCAGCGGGCCGCGCCGCGACCGGCGGCGCCGGTTGCGGCACATACGCGAACGTACGCCCGGTTTGCGACAGCAACCGCACCATCTCGAGCAACGTCCCGTTCAATTGCCATTCTTCGAAACGGCGCCGGCAGGTCGGACCCGACGGATAGCGGCCCGGCAGTTTCGACCAGGGCTCACCGGTTGTCAGAATCCACAGAACCGCATTCGCAACGATGCGGGGTTCGGCGCGGGGCCGGCCGCGTCGGTTCAGACGAACGGCCGGCTCATCGGAGACAAGCGCTGCCAGCAGCGCCCATTCGTCATTGCTTAGCTCATCGAAAAACATTGGGTTTTCTCCACGTGGCCTGGCCGGGCCACGGCTTTGGGCGAGTCACGGATTCAGCCTTCACGATCCATGTACCGCCCGCGGTTGCACAAATATGTTTTGGACGTTCTATTGACTGGGCAATACCGCCCAGACATGGTGCGGTTTGTCCCTATTGCGAAGCACAGAACGTGGTCTCACTCGTGCATGGGAGAATTTGTGCACGAAGCATACCATTCCCAGGGTTTGCATGAATATCGTTGAGACAAGTGTTACGGATAGAAACAATCTTGTCCTTTTTGCTGCGTCATTCCTCGTATTGCCGTCACACGTCTGCGATGCAGATCGCCTCGAATTCCGCTATAGCACCGTACAGCGTGCGATTAGACCGGCATCAGATCAACCCCTTCCCGTCAGCCTTGCACGACGCCAGAGACAGCGTCATAAGTCATAATTACATTGGCACGCCATAACGGAATTACATGCCGATTTTCTATTCGATTGCATCCGCAGCAATAGGATAGCTTTCGCAAATTATTTATTTGTGCATCGAAAATTCCGGCATATCGATTCAATTGAATTGCATGCGTAATTGATCTGGAATGCATAACATGGTTTTCCGGTGTCGCAATTGGCGGGACAGTCCCGGCAATGGCCCGCACGCCCGCGTGGATCAGGGAAAACGAGCGTCGGCGGCTGTCAACCGGAATGCGCTTTTGTCCGTTCTGGCAGACAGCATTTGCCATAATGGATGTGCCGAGGGGCCCTGGATGCCGTCGACGCCCGCGCGCATGAACGATCAGAAAACGTTTTCACCACCGATGGAGTGTCAGATGAAAATCCAATCCGCAATCGCCACGCTGGTTCTTGGCGCCGTTCTCGTTGCGCCGGCTTTCGCTCAGAACAGCCAGCAATCGAAAATGGCCGACTGTAACAAGCAGGCCGGCGACAAGAAGGGCGACGACCGCAAGGCGTTCATGAAGACCTGTCTGTCGGCCAAGCCGGCCGCCGCCGCGCCGATGAGCCAGCAGGACAAGATGAAGGCCTGCAACGTGCAGGCCGCCGGCAAGAAAGGCGACGACCGCAAGGCATTCATGAAGACCTGCCTGTCGTCGGCACCGGCGAATTAAGCGTTCTGGATCGGGGCCGCGCGCCGGCCCCGAACACCTGCGCGGCACCTCGCTGCCGCCTCTACGTTTCATCCCTCGCCTACCCCTCGATCCCGCCATTCCAGCCGCGCGAGCACGCCGTTTTTCTTCTATGATGGCTGCGGAGACGGCCCACCCCTCAAACACATCTATTAGACGGGCCGCCATCTTGTCGTTGATGCCGCAGAGCATCGATCGGAGGCAAGGATGGTATCGAAGCATAAAAACCGCTGGCTGAGGCGGTGGCTGGTCGTCATCGTATTCTGGGCCGTGCCCGTGGCGATCGTGGCGGTCAGCGAGATCCGCGAGGAGATGGCCTACAACGCCGTCGACCTCGACCGCGCGCTGACCACCTGGAATTTCACCGACGCGCAACGCGCCGCCGGCGCCCCCGCGCGCTGTCGCGGTCATCCCGACGAAGCCCAGGCAGCCGGTTGCCCCGCCGACGTGCTGGCCGCCAACGCGCCGCGCCAGCAGGAGGCGCGCAGCGAGTACAGCGTGCGCCGCACCACCCTGATGTCGTATCTGTGGCATGCGTTCGTCGGCTACTGGATCGTGCCGGCGGTGACGCTGTTCCTGATCGGCGTCGTGATCGGCATGGTGCGCCGCGCGCTGCGCCGTCCGCCACCGGTCAAGAGTCCGGCGAATCACGGTTGAACGACGGATGGTCCGCGCGGACGTTTTTTTGAGGCGTGGCGACAACACTTTCGACACAGCCGCCACGCCAATTATCGGCATGAAAAATCGGTAAAAACGGGCATCGGCGCGCGAGCCGGCGATGCTCCGCCGCGCCGCCGGCACATGCTGGATGGATTGCGAAGAACGCGTTCGAACGCCCCGGCGAGTACGAATCCCCGCTCTTTTGCACCAGGTCAAAGTTACCGCACAGCATTTCGCGATCCCGCGCAAAGCCCCGTCCCGCAAGGCTTCGAGGCCATCCGGGAAGTACGCTTTTTCCGTGAGCGTGTGTTATAACTCAAAGGCAACCCCTCGCAACATCATCCGAGGTTGCGACCCGGAACCATCACGGAGAAAAACGATGCAAAGACGAAACTTCATGTTGAAGACGACCGCTGCGCTCGCTTTCGGAGGCCTTGCACTCGCCGGTTGCACCACCACCACCAACAGCGACAACAAAAACACCCCGTCCACGGATTCGTCCAAGCGTCAGTCGATCGACGCAAGCGTCGACGGTGCGATGTCGCGGCTGTTCACCACCGTGCCGGGTTCGCGCGAGCTCGTCTCGAAGGCGCGCGGCGTGCTGGTGTTCCCGTCGGTGCTGCAGGCGGGCTTCATCGTCGGCGGCCAGTACGGCGAAGGGTCGCTGAAGGTCGGCGGCGGCACGGTCGGCTACTACAGCACGATTTCCGGCTCGTTCGGCTTGCAGGCGGGTGCGCAGTCGAAGGCCATCATCTTCCTGTTCATGACGCAGGACGCGCTCGACAAATTCCGCAATACGGACGGCTGGTCGGTGGGCGGCGACGCCTCCGTCGCATTGGTCAAGATGGGCGCGAACGGCGCGATCGACACCACCACGGCCACCGCGCCGGTCGAAGTGTTCGTGATGACGAACGCCGGTTTGATGGGCGATCTGTCGTTGCAGGGCACCAAGGTGTCGCGTCTGAAGATCTGATCGATATCCTGCACCTGCATGGCCGCTGCCGCCGCGGCCATGAAAAAACGGCGATGTGTTTGAGAACACATCGCCGTTTTTTTGCGCCGTTTTTTTGCCGGTCAGCTTCCGCTCATTCCGCTCAGCTACCCGACGTATCGATCACCTTGAAGCGCGAGCGCTTCTGCGCGCGAATCACCGACTGATACGCATCCACGTATTGCTGGGCCATGCGATGCGACGTGAAGCGCTCCTCGAAACGCTGGCGCACGGCCGCGCGCGGCATCTTGTGCAGACGGTTCACGGCCGCCACCGCACCGATCTCATCCTCGACGATAAAGCCGGTCAGCCCGTCTTCCAGCACTTCCGGCACCGAGCCGCGATTGAACGCGACGACCGGCGTGCCGCACGCCATCGCCTCGATCATCACGAGGCCGAAAGGCTCCGGCCAGTCGATCGGAAACAGCAATGCATGCGCGCCCGACAAAAATTCGGCCTTCTGATGATCCGCAATCTCGCCGATGAATTCGACATACGGCAGATCCAGCAGCGGACGGATGTCGCGCTCGAAGTATTCGCGATCGGCGGCATCGACCTTGGCGGCGATGCGGATCGGCATCCCGCAGCGGCCGGCAATGCGGATCGCGGTATCCACACGCTTTTCCGGCGAGATCCGGCCGAGAAACGCGAGGTATTTCTGCTCGACCGGCTGCGGCGTGTAAAGCTGCTCCGGCAAACCGTGATAGACGGTGGTCAACCAGCGCGCCTGCGGCAGCGGATGACGCTGCGCGTTCGAGATCGAAATCACCGGCGCGGTGTTGAACGTGTCGAACACGGGCTGCTGCTCCGGCAGATCGAGACGGCCGTGCATGGTGGTGACGAACGGCGTGTCCTGACGCTTGAACACCGAGAACGAGTAGTAGTCGAGATGAAAATGCAGGACGTCGAAGTTCTCGGCCTGGCGGCGCACCAGCTCCATCAGCAGCATATGCGGCGCCACGCGGTCGCGGATGCCCGGGTCGAGCCGCAGCGCCTGCGGCCAGACTGCTTCGAGCTTTGCGCTGGTCACCGAGTCGCCGCTCGCGAACAGCGTCACGTCATGGCCGAGCTCGACCAGCGCCTCGGTGATGTACGACACGACGCGCTCCGTGCCGCCGTAAAGCTTCGGCGGCACCGATTCGGTCAACGGCGCGATCTGGGCAATCTTCATGGCAAGTCTGTCTCCCTTTCTCCGTGTTCCGGCGGCTCGGGTGGCTCGGGTGCCACGCGGTGCGCAGCGCCACACCTGCACGCTTCCCGTCCGCCTGGAACACGCTGTTCAAATCATTATTCCCTACTGCCCGATCGAAAGCGCCGGGTCTTGCATTTCCCTGGCGCTGTTACATCCAGCTTACATTCCGCCGCGCGTCCGGGACACCTGGGCAAAGACCGCATGGACGGATGCATCGCGCAAACACGCCGATGCGACAGGCACGCCGCACGCCGCGCGTGCGCCACGTTATACGGCACCGCAATTACCGGGCCGGCCACTTCCACGCGGGCAGATCGAGATCGTCCGCATCGGCGATGCGGGTCGCGCCGAAATGCTTCTCCAGCACGATCGATTGACTCGCCTCCTCGCGTTCGAGCGCCGCGATCAGGCGCGCGGCGTGAGACACGACCAGCACCTGCGAATGCTGCGCGGCACGCGCGATCAGGCGCGCGAGCGCGGGCAGCAGGTCCGGATGCAGACTCGTTTCCGGTTCGTTCAGCACCAGCAGCGCGGGCGGACGCGGTGTCAGCAACGCGGCGGCCAGCAGCAGGTAGCGCAAGGTGCCGTCGGACAGTTCCGCGCCCTTCAGCGGACGCAGCAGACCGTGCTGACGCATCGCCACTTCGAAGCGGCCGTCGTGCGTCGTGATGTCGAGCTGCGAGCCGGGAAAGGCATCGTCGAGGGTCGCGGCGAGCGCGCGCGGGTCGCCGATCTCGCGGATGGTCTGCAGCGCCGCCGCGAGATCCGCGCCGTCGTCGGCCAGCACCGGCGTATGCGTGCCGACCTGCGGCAGACGCGCGGCGGCTTCGGTGTCGGTGCGGAAATGGTCGTAGAAGCGCCACGAACGGATCTGTTCGCGCACGGTGATCATCTCGGGCGCGCTTCGCGGATCGGCGAACTCCGTCATCATGCTGTCGAAGCTCGCGACCGGCTGCGCAATGGTCTGCCACTCGCCCTGCTCGTCGCGCGTACGCAGCACCGGACCCTGGCGATCCACCAGCAACGCCGAAGGTCGCAGCACCGGCCCGCTCCAGATGCATTCGCGCTTGATCATCGGGTCGAGCGCGAACAGCGTGGCGTCGTTCGGCGGCGGCAGGCCGAGGTCGATCGCGTAACCGAAACTATCGCCCGCGAAGCCGAGCCGCAGGCTCACCGGGTCCTTGCGACGGGTCGGCTCGACCGGCTGCTCGCCGGCCAGCA
Source organism: Paraburkholderia sp. D15 (assembly GCF_029910215.1). Taxonomy (NCBI): domain Bacteria; kingdom Pseudomonadati; phylum Pseudomonadota; class Betaproteobacteria; order Burkholderiales; family Burkholderiaceae; genus Paraburkholderia; species Paraburkholderia sp. D15. Next base: position 2,358,040 of record NZ_CP110395.1, read on the forward strand.
TCGCGCGCGAGAAGCGTTCGGGGCCGGCCCACAACGTGGACGGCAAACCACCCTCACGCGCCAGCGACGTGATCACGCCGCCGCGCGCGGTGTCGGCGAGCAGGCGCAGCGAGCGGTACACGCTCGACTTGCCGCTGCCGTTCGCGCCGGTGATCACGTTCAGACGCCCAAGCGGCACGATCAGATCGCGCAACGACCGGTAGCCGGCAATCGCGAGCGTGGTCAGCATGCGGCGGCTCCGCCATTCACGACACGCGCCATCACTTGTGCCCGCCGCCCTTGCCCGGCTTCTGCACCGGCACGCTGCGCAGATCGTCGAGGAAGGTATCGCGCCAGACGCCGAGATCGTTCTTGCGCAACGCCGCCATGTTGATCTCGTGACGCCGCTGGCGCGCGTCGAGCGGCATCTGCAACGCGCGCTGCAAGGCCTCGCACATGCCGATCGCGTCGTGCGGATTGACCAGCAGCGCGCCGCTCAGCTCGGCGGCCGCGCCCGCGAAGATCGACAGCACCAGCACGCCGGGGTCGTCCGGATTCTGCGCGGCCACGTATTCCTTCGCGACCAGGTTCATGCCGTCGTGCAGCGGCGTGACGAACCCGATCTGCGATTCGCGGAACAGCGACATCAGTTTCCATCGATCGTATTGCTGGTTCAGGTAGCGGATCGGCGTGTAGTCGAGGCCCGAGTAACGGCCGTTGATGCGCCCCGCTTCGTATTCCAGATCCTGGCGGATCTTCTGATACGTGGCGACGTCCGAGCGCGTGGGCGGGGCGATCTGCACCAGCGTGACGTTGCCGCGCCATTCCGGCGAGCGCTCCAGCAACTGCTCGAACGCACGGAACCGTTCGACCAGTCCCTTCGAATAATCGAGCCGGTCGACGCTCATGATCAGCTTGCGCCCTTCCAGACTCTGCTTCAGATCGAGCACATGCTGGCGGCTTTCGTAGCGCTTCGCCTGCTCGGCGATCTCGTCGGGGAACACGCCGATCCGGTAGACGCCGGTGCGCAGCTTGCGGCCGAACGCCTCGACGTGACCGTCCGCGCTGACGGTGCCGCGTGCGTGGCGCGTTGCGTAGTCGTGGAACGCGAGTTCGTCGGTGGCGGTCTGGAAGCCCAGCAGGTCGTAGCACGACAGCGATTTCACCAGCTCTTCGTGCGGCGGAATGTTGAGCAGGATCTGCGGCGCGGGAAACGGGATGTGCAGGAAAAAGCCGATGCGGTTCGTGATGCCTTCGTTGCGCAACGCTTCGGCGAACGGGATCAGATGGTAGTCGTGAATCCAGATCACGTCGTCGGGTTCGAGCAGCTTGATCAGCTTGTGCGCGAGCCATGCATTCACGCGCCGGTAGCCCGCATATTCTTCGCGCTCGTAGCGCGCGAGGTCGTTGCGGTAGTGGAACACCGGCCACAGCGTCGCGTTCGAAAAACCGCGGTAGTACTGGTCGTAGTCCTTGCGCGTGAGACCGACGGTCGCGAAGGTGACCGCGCCGTCCTGTTCGAGCGTCGGTCCGGCATTGGCGACGGTCTCGCTGACCACGTCGCCGCTCCAGCCGAACCATACGCCGCCCGCGTCCTTCAGTGCGCCGAATACGCCGACCGCGAGGCCGCCGGCCGAGCCCTTGGTTTCCGTCGGCGTTGCGACGCGATTCGACACGACGATCAGTCGGCCCATGATGCATGTCCTCCCTGGTTCGTACGGCGCGCGTGAAGCGGTGCGTGTGATGCGCGTGATACCCGCGATGTCCGCGATGAAACGCGATATGCGCGATCGTGCACGCTGCGCGGCGCCGGATTCATAAGTCAGTGGACGGTTCGACCGCTTTAGTGCCCGATCGGTTGCATCGATCTGCGGGACACGTTGGCGCAAGGGTGTTGCCACGCGGTTCTTGCGACGGTGGAGGCGTTAGACGACGATGAGTAGCGTCCTAACATCAGACGTTTCCGCGCGCTTGCAGCGTTTGCGTCGATGCATGCGCGCGAGGTTGCCTCTGACGTTTTATGTTGACCTCGGCGCCGGCACGGTGTGCCTCAGCCGCCCGCCCGGCCGCTATCCACACCCGACGCACCCGGCGCGACCGACCCACCCGGCACATTGGCCCCACGCCCCACCCGGCTCGCCACCGGATCCGCCTCGGTATGCGCGGCCGTGCTGCCCGCCGGCGCCTGCTCGCCGCGCGGCACCCAGTCGAGCGGTTCGCCATCGCCGCGTTCGAGTTCGGCCGACACCTCGGCACGCGCCCGCGGCAAATACTGCGGGTAATGCTGCTGGATGAAATCGAGCAGTCCCTCGCGCACCCGGCAGCGCAAATCCCAGTTCAGCCCGGAATCGAGCGAACTGACGAGCGCACGCAACTGCATCGCGCGTTCGGTGCCGTCGGTCACCTGCAGCACCTGCACGCGGCGATCCCACTCGGGCGCCGCCTCGACGATGCGCGCCAGTTCCTCGCGCAGCGGCGCGAGCGGCATCCGGTAATCGACATACAGAAACACCGTGCCGATGATCTGCGAACTGCTGCGCGTCCAGTTCGCAAACGGGTTTTCGATAAACCACTGCAACGGCACGATCAAGCGCCGCTGATCCCACAGCCGCACCGACACATAGGTGCCGGTGATTTCCTCGATACGCCCCCACTCGCCCTGAATCACGACCACGTCGTCGAGCCGGATCGGCTGCGACAACGCGATCTGCAAACCGGCGATCAGATTGCCGAGCACCGGCCGCGCCGCGATACCGGCCACCAGTCCCGCGGCACCCGCCGACGCCAGCAGGCTCGCGCCGATCTGGCGCACGTTCGGAAAGGTCATCAGCGCCCCGCCCACGCCGATGATCACGATCACCAGCATCACCGAGCGCGCCAGCACCCGTGCCTGCGTATGGATGCGGCGCGCGTGCAGGTTGTCGGCGGTATCGAGCGGATGGGCCTGGATGATCGCCTCGCCGATCGCCGCCGCCGAGCGCACCGACAGCCACGTGATCGCGCCGATCATCGCGATGCCGGCGGCGTCGCGCAGCGGCGTGATGAAGTTGAGGGCGTCGGGCGCCTCCCACCACACCGCCTCCAGCGCCAGGATCACGAGAAAGAGGCGCGACGGCTTGTCGATATCGCGCAGCACCGCGCTGGTGAGCGGATACGGCCGCGCGATACGCATCACGATGCGCGCGCCGATGCGTTGAATGCCGAGCGCCAGCAGCGCCGCGACGACCGACACGATCAGCGCGCCGAGCCACGTATGCAACGGCGCTTCGGCGATGCGGCCAAGATCTTCGGGAGTGGGCAGGGACAGCATGATCCTCCTGTGAAAACGCAAACAGCCGCCGATGCCACGGCGCGCGCCACGCGGCGCGCACCGGGCATCGGCGGCTGTCTAGTTCAAGCGGGTCTGGCCGGGTTGCCGACTTGTTTGCCGCCTTAGTTGCCGCTCTTGCAGGGAAACGCCTTGCCGAGCCCCAGCGAGATCGCCGTGCTGGCGTTGTAGCCCGCGACGATCGGATTTTCCGCGATGTATTTGCGCACCGCGTCGGTCAGTTGCGCCGAACGCGCGTCCTGCGGCAGGCAGAAATACTGCCCGACGCGCGGACCGGTCGTGCCGCCGATCGCATCGATGGTATTGAAGATGCCGTCCGCGGCGCCTTCGATATAGGCCGCGCACGCGCTGCGCGAAGCCACGTCCGTCTTCGTGCACAGTTTGTTGAGGTCGCCCCCCGTAAACGCGGCTGCCGATAGCGGTACGGCGAGCGCGCTGGCGAAAATCAATGCCCGCAGCATGGTGTTCCTTTCCAGGGTTGTTTATCGGGCGGTCTATCGCCGCATCCGGACGGCGCGCCACGCGGCGCGCCAAAGTCGTCATTCTGCACTGTTTTACGCGGTGCTTGCGTGTCAACGGGCGCTATCTTCAGGCAAATCCGCGAAATGGCGGCGGTGGTCCGTCAGACGCGCCAGCCGTGTCTACTTTTGCTGCTGCATCTGCTGCAGGCGCGCGGTCAATCCGTCGACCACGTCCGGCTCCTTGTACGTCTTCGCGAAGTCGAGCGCGGTCAGACCGATCTGGTTCTTCACCGTCAGATCCGCGCCGTTGTCGAGCAGCAGCTTGACCGTCGACACGTGGCCGCCGCGCGCCGCCATCATCAGCGGCGTGGTGCCGTTCGGCGAGCCCGCGTCGACGTAGGCCGAATGGTCGAGCAGCACCTTGACGATGTCGTCGTGGCCGTTCGCGGCCGCGTAGTGCAGCGGCGCCCAGCCCTTCTTGTTGACTTCCGCGTCCTTCGCGATCAACTGGTTGACGAAGTCGAGGTCGCCGTTCAGCGCGGCCATCATCATCGCGTTTTCGCCGGCCTTGTCCTGAATCTCGATGTTGGTCTTCGGATTGGCGAGCAGCGCGGCGCCGACCTTGTCCGACTTTTCGCGCGCCGCGATCACCAGCAGCGGGATGCCCTGGTTATCGACGCTGTTCGGGTCCATGCCCTTGGCGAGCAACTTGTTGACGCCGTCGACGTCGTCGAACTTGACCGACTTGATCAGCGAATCGATCGGCGCCGCCTGCGCCGGCGTGGCGATCAGCGCGCTGAATGCGGCGAACGCGAGAGTGGCCGCGAGCGCCGAGCGCAGCGCGCGCGAGGCGCGCGAAGCCGCACGATGCGCGGCGACCCGCCCGGTGCGGGCAGCCGAGGTCTGTTGAAAAGCCGTGGTCGACATCCGAGTATTTCTCATATTGTGCTTTAGGGATCTTCCCTATCCTTTTGATATATATGGCTTTATCGATCACACGCCAGCCGGCGCGGGGATCTTGAACAGCCGGAAGAAGTTCTGCGTCGTCGCCGCGGCGAGCGCCGTGTCCGGCATCTCGCGTTGCTGCGCGATGAAGCGTCCGACATAACTTACGTACGCAGGTTCATTGGGCTTGCCGCGATACGGCACTGGCGCCAGGTATGGCGAATCGGTTTCGATCAGCAGACGGTCGAGCGGCACGCGGCGCGCGACGTCCTGCACGTCCGTCGCGCTCTTGAACGTGACGATGCCCGACAGCGAAATGTAAAAATTCTGCGCCAGCGCCTGTTCGGCGACCGCCCACGGCTCGGTGAAGCAATGCATCACGCCGCCCGGCTCGCTCGCGCGCTCCTCGGCCATGATGCGCAGCGTGTCTTCCGACGACGAGCGCGTGTGGATGATCAACGGCTTGCGCGTGGCATGCGCGGCGCGGATATGCGTGCGAAAGCGCTCGCGCTGCCACTCCATGTCGGCGATCGAGCGGCCTTCCAGACGGTAGTAGTCGAGGCCGGTCTCGCCGATCGCCACCACCTTCGGATGCGCGGCCAGTTCGATCAGCTCGGCGAGACCCGGCTCGCGCATGTCCTCGTGATCCGGATGCACGCCCACCGACGCGTACACGTTCTCGTGCTGCTCGGCGATCGCGAGCACCGACGGCAGCGTCTCCAGATCGACGGACACGCACAGCGCATGCGTGACCGAGTGGCTGCGCATGTTCTCGAGCACCTGCGGCAGGCGGTCGGCGAGTCCTTCGAAATTGATATGGCAGTGTGAATCGACAAACATGGTGAAGTCCTGCTTTAGAAACTCGTGGCTCTGGCGCGGCGTCGGGCGTTACCGGAGGGTATGGAGCGACGCTGGATGCCGCTGGGCGACATTCGTCAGGCGCCGTCGGGCGCCGCGGTCGGCGCATCGAGGCGTTTGCCGAGAATCACCAGATCGCGCTCCACGCCGTCCAGCACCGCGACGCGCGGCAGCGAACCCCACGTGTCGAAGCCGAAGCCGCGGAACAGACGCAGGCTCGCGTCGTTATGACCGAAGATGAAACCCAGCACCGTGTCGATGCCCAGGCCCGGCGCAGCCGCCAGCGACGCCGCCAGCAACTGCTTGCCGAGCCCACGCCCGCGCGCCGCTTCGTCGAGATAGATGCTGACCTCGGCAGTGCGCAGATAGGCGGGCCGGCCGTAGAAATCCGAGAAGCTGAGCCACGCGATCACGCGGCCCGGCTGCTGCGTATCCTCGACGACCCACAACGGACGCTTGTGCGGCCCATGCGCATGAAACCACGCCAGACGGCTTTCGACGCTGACCGGCTCGAGGTCCGCCGTTACCTGCCGCGACGGCACGGTCGAGTTGTAAATGGCGACGATGGCGGGCAGATCGTCGAGCGTGGCATCGCGGTAGGCAAGGCTCATGGTGCGGTGTGGATGAAATAGTGGGTCTGGGGTGAACACAAGCAGGGTGCGACTCGGGTGCGGCGCGGGTGCGGCGCGGGTGCGACTCGGGTGCAACGGTCCTATACAGGCGCGGCGACGGCAGGAAGACACCGGAAGACAGCCCGCTTCCGGCCGTCGTCACGGCGGGTCATTTCACTACGCAAACAACTCCCGGTAGCCGATGAACAGTTCCTCGAACACCAGCCGCGCGTTCAGCGGATGGTTCTCGACCGCCCGCTGCCGCGTGACCGTGCGCATGAAGCGCGCGAATGCGCTGGCGTCCGCCTGCGACGCGCAGCGCGTCAACGCCGCCGACGCCTGCGGGAAATAACGCGGCGCGCCGGCCGTGCGCTGCGCGAGCAGATCGTACATCCAGCGCTGCAGCCAGCCGAGCACCAGCGGCACGGGCAGTTTCTGCAGCGCCTCGCCGCAGGCGAATGCATCGCATTCGGGACCGGCGGCGAGTTGCTTGAGCGTCCAGTCGCGCAGTGTGCGGTTTTCGTCGCTGGCGAGCGCAAGCGCCGCGAGCGGCGCGCCGCCGGCTTCGGCAAGCAGCGCGGGCGCGTCGGCGACGCCTTGCGAGGCGAGCCAGCGCGTGGCCGCCTCCGGCGCCGGCACGCTCATCGGCCATTGCCGGCAGCGGCTGATGATGGTCGGCAGCAACCGGTCGATACGCGCCGACACCATCAGGAACACCACGCCCGCGGGCGGCTCCTCCAGCGTCTTCAGCAATGCATTGGCCGCCGCGATGTTCAGCGCTTCCGCCGGATACAGCACCACCACGCGCGCGCCGCCCCGATGCGAACCGACGCCGACGAAATCGAGCAAGCCGCGAATCTGCTCGATCTTGATTTCCTTGCTCGGCGTGCGGGTCTTCTTGCCTTCGTCGGCGTCGGCCTTGTCGGCTTTTTCGTCGGCGGCGCTGCTCAGGCCAGCTTCGGCGGCGAGCGCCTCGGGCACCACGATCCGGTAGTCCGGATGATTGCCCTGGGTGAACCAGTTGCAGGCCACGCACGCGCCGCACGGCTCGCCGTTGGCCTGCTGCGCCTCGCACAGCAAGCCCTGCGCGAGATGCTGCGCGAAGCGCAGCTTGCCGATGCCGCCTTGCCCATGCAGCAGCAACGCGTGCGGCCAGTGGCCGCGCAGTTGTTGCAGGCGGTTCCAGTCATCGGCTTGCCACGGATAGATCATCGTTTCTCTTTGAAATCAGTCGGTTATCGGCACAATCCAGGAAATCGCCTGAAGTCGATCATCGGCTATGACGTTAAATATATTTAAAATCAAAGCACTGCAATCAGTTCTTCAAGCTGTTTCTGAATTCGGGCGATGCTTTGCGAGGAGTCAATGATAGCGAACCGGTACGGCGCTTCTTCCGCGCGGCGCAGATACTCGCCGCGCGTGCGGTTGAAAAACGCCGTCGATTCGCTCTCGAAACGGTCGGGGTCGCGCACCGCGCTGCGCCGCTCGCCGGCCACTTCCGGCTCCAGATCGAACAGCACCGTCAGATCCGGCTGAAAACCGCCCTGCACCCAGCGCTCCAGCGTTTCCAGCTTGTCGCGCGGCAGCCCGCGGCCGCCGCCCTGATAGGCGAACGTCGCGTCGGTGAAGCGGTCGGACAGCACCCAGTCGCCGCGCGCGAGCGCCGGCTCGATGACCTCGGCCAGATGCTGACGGCGCAGCGCGAACATCAGCAGCGCCTCGGTTTCGAGGTCCATTTTCTGATGCAGCACGATCTCGCGGATCTGCTCGCCGAGCGGCGTGCCGCCCGGTTCGCGCGTCATCACCACCGCGCGGCCCGTGCTCGCCACCTTCTGCTCGAGGCGCTCGCGGAACCAGCTCAGATGCGTGGTCTTGCCCGCCCCGTCGATGCCTTCAAACGTAATGAATTTGCCCCGCGCCATCATTGCCCTCGAATGTATTTGTCCACGGCCTTGTTGTGATCGCCGAGGGTGTCCGAAAAGATGCTGCTGCCGTCGCCGCGCGACACGAAGTACAGCGCGGTGGTTTGCGCCGGATTCAGCGCCGCCTGCAGCGACGCGACACCGGGCAGCGCGATGGGCGTCGGCGGCAAGCCCATCCGGGTGTAGGTATTGTAGGGAGTGTCCGTCTGCAGGTCTTTCTTGCGGATGTGCCCCGTGTAGCTGTCGCCCATCCCGTAGATCACGGTCGGGTCGGTCTGCAGCGGCATGCCGACCCGCAGACGGTTGGCGAACACCGCCGCCACCATCGGCCGGTCGGACGGCTTGCCGGTTTCCTTCTCGACGATCGACGCCATGGTCAGCGCATCGTACGGCGTCTTGTACGGCAGGTTCGGCGCGCGCGTGAGCCACGCTTCGTCGAGACGCTGGTGCATCAGCCGGTACGCGCGACGGTACACGTCGAGGTCGCTGGTGTTCTTGTCGAACAGATAGGTGTCGGGGAAGAACAGCCCCTCGCCGTTGCCGATCGACGCTTCCGGCGCGCCGATCGCGGTCATCAGGTCGGCGTCGCTCATGCCCGCGGTGTCGTGCTTGAGCGCCGGATTGGCGTCCAGCTCGGCGCGCATGCGCTTGAAGGTCCAGCCTTCGATGATCGTCGCCACGTATTCGTTGACGTCGCCGCGGGCGATCTTCTGCAGCACCTCGTACGGCGTGATGCCGGTCTTGAACTCGTAGTTGCCGGACTTGAGCTCGCTTTGCAGCCCCAGCACACGGGTCATGATGACGAACAGTTCGGGCTCGACGGGCACGCCGCCACGGTTCAGCTGCAACGTGACGCTGCGCAGGCTGCTATGCGGTTTGACCGTGACATCGAGTTCCGCGGGGCTCAGATCGAGCGGGCTGGTGGCCCAGTGATAGCCGCCGGCAACGGCGGCAGCGGCCAGTACGACGACGAGCGCACCGGCGACGAAACATTTCTTCAGGAGGGACATGCCGAACGTGACAGGAGTGGACTGCATATAATACTTGTTTGCCTTAGCTAAAGTCAGAATTGACTGTTCCCGGAATCCATGAACACACCGCTCGCTCCCGCTTCAGGAATGGCCGCAGTCACCGCTTCCTCGCCGGCAAATGCAACGGCTGGTGCATCGGCCGGTGCGCCCGGTAGCGCGCCAGGCGCTGGCGCCGCATTGCCGGTTCTGCCACGTCCTTCCGTCGACGAATTCGACGCCGTCCTCCAGCACGGCGCCTACATGCCGCTCACGCAGTTCGGCGTGATCGACGCGCTCGGCGAGGATGCAGCGAGCTTCCTGCACGGTCAGTTGACCAACGACACCCAGCATCTCGACGCGGCCACCGCGCGGCTCGCCGGCTACTGCTCGGCCAAGGGCCGGCTGCTGGCGTCGTTCCTGACGTGGCGCAGCGGCGAGACGATCCGTCTGCTGGTATCGAAGGACGTGCAGGCCGCGGTGCAGAAGCGTCTGTCGATGTTCGTGCTGCGCGCCAAGGCCAAACTCGTCGACGCGAGCGGCGAACTGGCGGTGGTCGGCCTCGCCGGCGAAGTGCGCAAGGCGCTGTCGGGCGTGTTCGACGCGTTGCCGGACGGCGTGCACGTGCAGGTGGACGGCGCGGCGGGTTCGCTGATCCGCGTGCCGGACGCGCTCGGGCGGCTGCGCTATCTGTGGGTCGGCCCGAAGGCGCTGATCGACACGCACCTGCCCACGCTGGACGGCGCGCTCAAGCGCGTGTCGCCGGCGGTATGGGACTGGCTCGACATCCGCGCGGGCGAGCCGCGCATCACGCAACCGGTGGTCGAGCAGTTCGTCCCGCAGATGGTCAATTTCGACGTGCTCGGCGCGGTGAATTTCCGCAAGGGCTGCTACCCCGGCCAGGAAGTGGTCGCGCGCAGCCAGTATCGCGGCACGATCAAGCGGCGCACGTCGCTCGCGAACGTGGCGGGCGAGCTGGACACCGTGAAGGCCGGTGCGGAGCTGTTCCATTCGGACGATCCGGGCCAGCCGTGCGGGATGGTGGTGAACGCCGCCTCGGCGCGCGACGGCGGCGTGGATCTGCTGGTCGAGATCAAGCTCGCGGCGCTGGAAGGCGGTTCGGTGCATCTCGGCGCGGCGGACGGCGCCGCGCTGACGTTTCTGACGCTGCCGTACGGGTTGCCGACGGAGGTTTGAGCGCGGTGACCGCTAAATCGAGACGGCCACTCCGCCGCGTTGCTTGATATACTTTTCGGCAATGTAGATCATCCGCGAGGGAGAACGTCATGGTGGTATCCCGATGGGGCAATAGTCTGGCCATCCGGCTGCCTGCGGTGGTGGTGGACGCGCTGCAATTGCAGGAAGGCGACGACATCGAGGTGGTGCTGGCCGGCGCCCGTCTCTTCGAGTTGAAGAAAAAGCCCGGCCGCGAGGATTTTCTCGCGCGCCTGCGCGAATTTCGCGGCAAACTGCCCGCCGACTTCACCTTCGACCGGGATGACGCGAATGAGTGAAGCCAAGGCCTTCATCGACACCAACGTCCTGCTCTATCTGTTGTCCGCCGATAGCGAAAAAGCCGATCAGGCGGAAGCCACGGTGCGCGCCGGCGGCCGCATCAGCGTGCAGGTGCTCAACGAAATCGCCAACGTGGCCCGGCGCGAACTCCGCATGTCGTGGGCGGACATCGACGAGGTGCTGTCGCTGATCCGCTCGCTTTGCCCCACCGATCCGCTCACGGTCGAGATTCACGTGCGCGGCAAACAGGTCGCCGAGCGCTACGGCCTGAGCGTCTACGACTCGATGATCGTCGCTGCGGCGCTGGTTGCCGGCTGCGAGACGCTGTATTCCGAAGATATGCAGGACGGTCTCGTCATCGACCGGCAGGTGCAGATTCGCAATCCATTCGCCGTTCACATGGCGCCGACTCACTAACCGGCGCATGCCCGCTTCCGCGAGACCTCCCCGATGTGCCTGATCGTGTTCGACTGGCGGCCCGATGCGGTCGACGGCCCGCTCTTCACGCTTGCCGCGAACCGCGACGAGTTTCTGCGCCGCACGGCCGCGCCGCTCGGCTGGTGGGACGACGCCCCGGACCTGCTGGCCGGCCGCGATCTGGTCGGCGGCGGCACGTGGCTCGGCGTGTCGCGCGACGGACGCTTCGCCGCGCTGACCAACTATCGCGCGCCGCACGAAATGCGCGCCGACGCGCCGACCCGCGGCACCCTCGTCAGCGACTGGTTGAGCGGCGCAGCCCGCGACGCGCAAGGCAGTCCGCACGAGTCCCCGCTCGCCTATCTGCGGCACGTCGCGCAAACCGGCGAAATCTACAACGGCTTCAATCTGCTGATCGGCGACTGGACGCGCCGCGAACTCGGCTGGTACTGCAACCGCTCGCCGCTCGCGCCCGCGTTGCTGGGGCCGGGCACGCACGGCATCTCGAATGCGGTGCTCGATACCGCGTGGCCGAAGCTCGTCGCCAAACGCGCCGAACTCGGCGCGCTGCTCGCTCATGACGCGACGCCGCCGCTCGAAACTCTGATCGGGATGATGCGCGACCCGCGTATCGCGCGCGACGACGAATTGCCGGCTACGGGCATTCCGCTCGAACGCGAGCGCGCGTTGTCGGCGGCGTTCATCGATACGCCCGATTACGGCACGCGTGGCACGACCGCCTTGCGCGTGAACGTTCAGGGCGCGTCTATCGGCGTGACGATCGCCGAGCGCAGCGACGATAACGGCTCGCACCGGATCGCGCGGCCGGGCGACTTCGAGCGGCATTTCTCGTTCGATGTCGAAGGCGTCGCTCAAACCTGAAACCCGCGCCTGAATCTCGCTCCGGGTTGCGGTTCGGTCAGATTCACCCAGGTTCAGTCAGGTCCAGCCCGCAATCCCCGCCGCCTTCACTCTTCACCGAACGCCCCGCGCAATGCCGCCGCGGCATCCGCGTGCGCCGGCGCGACGCCCGGCACATAGCCGCCCATCTTGAAGAACTCGTGGATCATGCCGGCATAGCGCTTCAGCGTGACCACGTTGCCCGCCGCGCGTAACTTCTCCGCGTAGGCATCGCCCTCGTCGCTTAGCGGGTCGTACTCGGCGGTCGCGATCCAGGCCGGCGCCACGCCGCCGAACTCAGGCGCGCCGCGATGACCGTCGAGCGGAGCGAAGCGCCAGTCGTCCCGGTCGCGTTCATCGCGCACGTATTGATTGAAGAACCACTGGATCGTTTCGCCCGACAGCAGGAAGCCATTCGCGAGACGCGCATGCGAGTCCGTTTGCTGATGTCCGGTGGTGCCCGGATAGATCAGCAGTTGCAGCGCGAGCGGGAGACCGGCGTCGCGGGCAAGCACGGCGCAGACGGTCGCCAGCGTGCCGCCCGCGCTATCGCCGCCCACCGCGAGCCGGCCCGCATCGATGCCGTATTCGGCGGCGTGCGCGTGCAGCCAGGTAAGCGCGTCGAATGCATCGTCGACGGCGGTCGGGAACCGGTGTTCGGGCGCGAGGCGATAGTCGACCGACAGCACCGCGCAGCGGCCGTCGCGCGCGAACATCCGGCACAGCGCGTCGTGCGTGTCGACGCTCCCTACCGTGAAACCACCGCCGTGAAAATACACCAGCGCCGGTGACGGTTCGGCCCAGCCCGGTTCGACCGGCTGATAAAGCCGCGCGCGAATCGTCGCGCCATCGCGCGTGGGCACCGGCAGATCGTCGACGGAGAACATCGGCGCGCTGGCGATCTCCAGAATCGGCGCGCTCTTTTCATAGGACGCGCGCGCCTGTTGCGGCGTCATTTCGTGAAGCTGCGGACGGTTGGCCCGCGCGATCATGTCGAGCACCTGCCCGATCTTCGGATTCAACGGCATGCGGCGGCGTGTGTTGTGCTTGGTAGGGTGTGCGTCGCGGGCCTAGTTCGCGTTCTTCACTTCGGGCTTCAGCGACATCGGATCGGTGGGATTGCGCAAATGCTCGATATCTTCGTGACGCAATTCCACCGTCGCCATGATCCCCGGATGCGTGATCACGTAGAAACGCCGCGCGGCGATGGCCTCGAAGGTGATGTCGGCGACATCGGCGGCGCTCAGCTTGCCCGACTGCACCGCGCGCTGCAGTTGCTTGCCCGCGGCGATCTGCGAGCGGGTCGGCGCGCCTTCGTTGCGCAACGACGCGGGCCGCGCGCGCTCGGCGTTCGCGATGCCGGTCGGCACGAAGGCCGGACACAGCAGCGAGCAACCGACCGGCCCGCTGACTTGCTGCGCGGTCGTGGGCGGCGTTGCCTGTTCCGCCTGAGATGCCTGAGATGTCTGGGATGTCTGGGATGCCTGCACCGCTTGAGCAACCTGCCCCGCCTGCGCCAGCAGCAGATCGTGATACAGCGTCTCGGTCAGCGACACCACCGCATGCTTCGACGCGTTGTAAATACCCATCGCGGGCGGCGACAACAATCCCGCGACCGACGCCGTATTCACGATATGCGCGGGTTCGCCCTGCGCCAGCATGATCGGCGCGAAGACCCGCACGCCGTGCGCGACGCCCATCACGTTGACGCCGAACACCCACTCCCAGTCGTTCGCGCTGCTCTCCCACAGAAAACCGCCCGAGCCGACGCCCGCGTTGTTGAACAGCAGATGCACCTTGCCGAACGCATCGAGCGCCGCTTGCGCGAGCGCTTCGACCTGACTCGCGCGGGCCACGTCGGTCGGCACGCCGATCGCCTCGGCGCCGGCGGCGCGCAACGCGTCGACGGTTTGCGCGAGCGCGTCCGGATTGACGTCGGCCAGCACCAGCTTCATGCCGAGCGCCGCACCCTTGTCGGCGAACGCGCGGCCGAAGCCGCTCGCCGCGCCGGTGATCACGGCCACCTTGCCTGTGAATTCGAACATCGTGTCCCTCCCCGGGATCTGGAATGGCTATCGCCTTTTCTGGACTATCGCTTTTCAGACGATCCGCACGCGCTACAACCGCTTATCGACCACCGGCTCGCGACGTTCGGCTCAGATCAGTTTCACGAGCTGCTTGCCGAAGTTCTTGCCCTTCAGCAAGCCGATGAACGCCTCGGGCGCCGCATCGAGCCCTTGCGCGATGGTCTCGCGATACTGCAGCTTGTGCTGCGCGACCAGCGTGCCGAGTTGCTTGAGCGCTTCCGGCCACACGTCCATATGTTCGCTGACGATAAAGCCCTGCACCAGCAGACGCTGCGTGAGCATCAGCGAAGGATGCTTGAGCGGCAACGGCTGACCGTCGTAGCCCGCGATGAAACCGCACAGCGCGATCCGTCCGAACGCGTTCATGCGCGCGAGCGTGGCGTCGAGCACTTCGCCGCCGACGTTCTCGAAGCAGCCGTCCACGCCGTTGGGCGTCGCGGCCTTCAGATCCTGATAGAGATTGCCGGCCTTGTAGTCGACACACGCGTCGAAACCGAGCGTCTCGATCACATAGCGGCACTTGTCCGCGCCGCCCGCGATGCCGACCGCGCGCGCACCGGCCTGCTTCGCCAGTTGCCCGACCACGCTGCCCACCGCGCCGCTCGCCGCGCTGACCACCACGGTCTCGCCCGCCTTCGGCGCGATGATGCGGTTCAGCCCGTACCACGCGGTGACGCCCGGCATGCCGACCGGTCCGAGATAGGCGGACAGCGGCACATGCGTGTCGTCGACCTTCTGCACGCCCGCGCCGTTCGACACGCCATATTCCTGCCAGCCGAACATCGCGACCACCTTGTCGCCCACCTGAAACTTCGGATTTTTCGACTCCACCACTTCGCCGACCGTGCCGCCGATCATCACTTCATCCAGCGGCTGCGGCGCCGCGTACGACTTGCTGTCGTTCATGCGGCCGCGCATGTACGGATCGAGCGACAGAAAATGGTTGCGCACGCGCAATTCGCCGTCGGCCAGCGGCGCGAACGGCGTTTCGACAAGGCGGAAATTCTCCGGCGTGACTGCGCCTTGTGGACGCGAAGCCAGCACGAGTTGACGGTTGATCTGGGTCATGACGTTCGTCTCCTGAAGGTGTCGATTGAGAGGTCGATCAAGTTGCCGCCTGGGTTGCCAGGCGCGTTTCCAAGCGGGTTACCAAGCGGGTTGCTGAGCGCCTTGATGAGCGCGCGGCCCATGCGACCGGTGTCGGGTTCTTCGAATCTCCAAAGCAGGAAGCGGATGCTCAACCATCGCTGGGCCCCGGCTTCGCCGAGGGATCGCTGCGCAAGCGTTGCTGCGTGATCTCGCGGCCCACCGCGAGCCGGCGCATGTATTTGAAGGTGCCGAGCGCCTTGGCGACGAAGTGGCCTTCGCTGTCGCGAATCTCGCCTTCGCAGTACGCCATGGTGGTCGAGCGATGCAGCACGCGGCCGGTCGCGCGCAATTCGCCGCGGCCCGGCTGCATGAAGTTGACCTTCATTTCGACGGTGACCACGCCGACGCCGTTGCCCGCGAGACTGCGCGCGGCCATCGCCAGCGCGACGTCGGCCAGCGTCATCGTGACGCCGCCATGCGCGACGTCCCACGTGTTCATGTGATCCGGCCGCAGCGGCAGCACGATTTCGCTGACGCCGTCGGCGGCGGACACCAGTTGCGCGCCGAGCCGGTCGACGAACGGACTCTCGGGCAACGAAGCGCTGTTTGATGGAGATGAGGATGAATCGGTCATGGCGGTTTTCGGTTGCGTGGCCAGCTAGGGATGGGGCTGAGTCTGAGTTTCTATGTTGCGTCCCAGTGCTGCGTCCCGGTGTTGCATCGATTCGCTGCGTCTGGAATCTATGTCGATAGGCAGCGGGAAATGATACCCGCTACGGCATTTTCGGGCCTCCAGCCATGCGCGCCGCCAGCCGCCCGAGCCGGCGCACCGCATCGTCCGCACGCTCCAGATCCGTGCTCGGGCAACTCAGGCGGATGAAATGGTCGAAGCGCTCGGCGTTCGAATACACGGTGCCAGGCATCACGCGGATGCCTTCGTCCAGCGCGGCTTCGAAGAACGCCGTCGATGCCACCTCGCGCGGCAACTCGATCCAGAAGAACATGCCGCCACGCGGCGGCGTGAACCGCGTGCCCTCGGGAAACGATGCGGCGATCGCCGCCGCCATCCGTTCGCGCTGAATCCGCAGCCCCTCGCGCAGACGCCGCAGATGCCGCTCGTACGCGCCGCTTTCCAGATACTCCGCGAGCACGACCTGCGAGAGCGGCTCGTTGTGCCGCGACTGCGCGAACTTCAGCATGCCGATGCGCGGATGCCAGCGTCCGCCGTTCACCCAACCCACCCGCATGCCCGGCGCAAGCGTCTTGTTGAACGACGTGCAGTGGATCACCGTGCCGTCGCGATCCCACGCTTTCAGCGAACGCGGCGCCGGCACGGCATCGACGAGTTCGCGGTACGGATCGTCCTCGATCAGCGCGACGCCGGCCTGCGAGCACAGCGCGACGAGCCGCGCCTTGTGCGCGTCGGGCATCACACTGCCGAGCGGATTCTGCAGGTTCGGCACGACCACCACCGCCTTGATCTCGGGATGGGTTTGCAGCGCGAATGTCAGCGCTTCGATCGACAGGCCCGTGCTCGGACTGACCGGTATTTCGAGCGCGCGCAGACCGAGACTTTCGAGCGCCTGCAACAAGCCGAAGAAACACGGCGATTCGACCGCGACGGTATCGCCCGGTTGCGTCACCGCGCGCAACGCGAGGTTCACGGCTTCGATCCCGCCGTGCGTCATGATGATGTCGTCCGCGCCGATCTGGATGCCCGCCGCCAGCGCACGCCGCGCGATCACCGCGCGCAGGTCCGGATCGCCCTGATCGTGACCGACGGCGGTCAGCAAGGTAGGCTGCCGGCGCAGCGCGCGCAACGCGGCTTTCTGCAAGGCCGCGCCCGGATAGAGATCCGGCGACGCGGTCGCGCCGCCGAGATTCAGCGCATCCGGATAACGCTGGTAGGTCGACACGATCGCCGAAATGCTCGCGTGGATGCCGACGAATTGCGCGGCGCCGGGCCGCACCGCGAGGTCCTGCGCGTCGGGTTCGGCGGCGGCCGGTAGCGCGGTGGGCGGCGTGCGCACGAAATAACCCGCACGCGGCCGCGCGTCGATCAGCGCCGCGCGTTCGAGCACGCGATAGCTCTCGGTCGCCGTCGCGAGGCTCACGCCGTGACGCTGCATGAATGCGCGCATCGACGGCATGCGGTCGCCGGGACGCAGCACGCCGCTGCCGATCGCCCGGCGGTAGTGCTCGGCGAGTTGTCGATAAAGCGGTTGAGCATCCGCCTGCGGGTCCGCTGATGGGTTCGCCCGCGGGTCCGCCTGATGGTCCGCCCTCGGGTCCGCCTGATGGTCCGCCTCGTGATCCAACGGCGGCACGGTGTTCTGCATGGAAGTGGAATCGGTCATGCGACGATGTTGCGGACGGATTGCGCGCCGCAACAGATACAGGTCGGCGCCAATCGAACCGATACAGCAAAAGGAAAGCCCACACTGTACCGGTTCAGATAGACGGACGCTGCGGCTGTTTCCATGTCGGCGAACTCCCTAAGCTGTGTGGCATGAAAACGGTTTAAAGGAATCGCCCATGTCCGCTCTTCCCTCCCGCGAGCCGGCGCCTCGCGACATCGCTGACGTTCGCGCCGTGCCCATCCATCTTCCCGCCGGCCGTATCGCCGTGCACGATCTGCGCGCGGGCACGTCGATCGTGGCGCTCGAAGGCGCGTTGCAACTGCACTTTCGCGATCATTCGCTGGCGTGGCTCGGCGAAGCCGTGCCCGCCACCGCGATCAACCTGCACGAAGGCGAATGTTTCGTGATGCCGCAGCGCGGCGCCGTGTCGATCGGCGCGGTCCACGCACAAGCGGCGGCGTTCGTGCTGCAATCCGCGCACACGGAAAACCGCTTGCTGGGTTCGCTGCGCGGCGTCGCGCAAAGTCTGATCGGGTTCGTCAGGAATCTGCTGCGGGAACGCGCCGCGTGAGGCATGGGATGCACGCGATCCAGGTGGTGCCACGCCGCGCCGCGCCGCGCGACACCACACCATCGCGTCACACCACTTCGAACAAACCCGCCGCGCCCTGCCCGCCGCCGATACACATCGTCACCACCACCCGCTTCGCGCCACGACGCTTGCCTTCGATCAGCGCATGCCCGGTCAAGCGCGCGCCCGACACGCCGTACGGATGACCGACCGCGATCGCGCCGCCGTTCACATTCAGCCGGTCGTGCGGAATGCCGAGCTTGTCCGCGCAATACAGCACCTGCACAGCGAACGCTTCGTTCAACTCCCACAGGTCGATGTCCTCGACCTTCAGGCCCGCCTGCTTCAGCAGCTTCGGCACCGCGAACACCGGCCCGATGCCCATCTCGTCCGGCTCGCAACCGGCCACCGCGAAGCCGCGGAAAATGCCGAGCGGCTGCAGGCCCTCGCGTTCCGCGACCTTCGCGTTCATCACCACGCAGGCCGACGCGCCGTCCGAGAACTGGCTCGCGTTGCCCGCCGTGATCACGCCGCCCGGCAGCGCGGTGCGGATCTTCGACACGCCTTCGAGCGTCGTGTCGGCGCGGATGCCCTCGTCGCCGCTCACGGTGACTTCCTTCGTCAGCAGACGGCCGGTCGCTTTGTCGGCGACGCCGGCGAGCACCGTCAACGGCACGATCTCGTCCCTGAACTTGCCCGCTTCGAGCGCGGCCGCCGCGCGCTGCTGCGAACGCACGCCGTACTCGTCCTGACGTTCCTTCGAAATCGCGTAGCGCTTCGCGACGTTCTCCGCGGTTTGCAGCATCGACCAGTAGATTTCCGGCTTGTGCTGGGTGAGCCAGCCCTCGGTCATCATGTGGCGATTCATCTCGTTCTGCACGCACGAGATCGATTCGACGCCGCCCGCGACGAACACGTCGCCCTCGCCGGCAATCACGCGTTGCGCGGCGAGCGCGATGGTCTGCAGGCCCGACGAGCAGAAGCGGTTCACCGTCATGCCCGGCACGCTGACCGGCAGCCCCGCGCGCAACGCGATCTGCCGCGCGATGTTCATGCCGGTCGCGCCTTCCGGATTCGCGCAGCCGATGATCACGTCCTCGACGCGCGCCGGGTCGAGCTTCGCGCGTTCGACGGCGGCCTGCGTCACGTGGCCGCCGAGCGTCGCGCCGTGCGTCATGTTGAACCCGCCGCGCCAGGATTTGGCGAGGCCCGTGCGGGCGGTCGATACGATTACGGCATCAGTCATGTGAGTTTCTCCATCGGATGGGCCGGCGTGAATGCTCCGCGCTCGCGCCGGTCCCACCCAGATCATTCTGGTATCTGCAAATATCGAAGCGGCAAACTGGCTCGCGGACGCACCGCTTAGCCGTTGAACCCGCGGCCCTTGTCCGCCAGTTCGGCGATGCTGGCCGCCAGTTGCCACGCGTCGCCGTTCGGCCGCGCCGCATAACGGCGAATCGCGCGCTCGACGTTATAGAGCCCGACCGTATCCGCATACAGCATCGGGCCGCCGCGATACAGCGGGAAGCCGTAACCGGTCAGATAGACCATGTCGATATCCGACGCCTTCGACGCAATGCCTTCCTCGAGAATCTTCGCGCCTTCGTTGACGAGCGCGAACACCAGCCGTTCGACGATTTCCTCGTCGCTGATCTTGCGGCGTTCCGCGTTGGTTTCCTGCGAATAGGCGACGATCATGCCGTCGACCAGCGCCGACGGATGCGCGGTGCGATCGCCCGCCTTGTAGTCGTACCAGCCGCCGCCGGTCTTCTGGCCGAAGCGCCCGGTCTCGCACAGCCGATCCGCGATCTTCGAATAGTGCATGTCGGGATGTTCCTGATAGCGGCGCTTGCGGATCGCCCAGCCGATATCGTTGCCGGCCAGATCGCTCATGCGGAACGGCCCCATCGCGAAACCGAATTTCTCGATCGCCCGGTCGACCTGCGCGGGCAATGCGCCTTCCTCCAGCATGAAAAGCGCCTGGCGGATGTACTGCTCGATCATCCGGTTGCCGATGAAGCCGTCGCACACGCCCGACACCACGGCGGTCTTGCGGATCTTCTTCGCGAGCTTCATCACGGTGGCGAGCACGTCCTTCGCGGTTTCCTTGCCGCGCACCACTTCGAGCAGCTTCATCACGTTGGCCGGGCTGAAGAAATGCAGGCCGACCACGTCCTGCGGACGCTTCGTGAATGCGGCGATTTTGTCGACATCGAGCGTCGACGTGTTCGAGGCGAGGATCGCGCCGGGCTTCGCGACTTCGTCGAGCCGCCTGAACACCTGCTCCTTCACGCCCAGTTCCTCGAACACGGCTTCGACGATCAGGTCGGCCTGCTTCAGATCGTCGTAGGAGAGCGTGGGCGTGATCAAGGCCATGCGCTGTTCCAGCGCCTCGGGCTTGAGCTTGCCCTTCTTCACGCTGGCTTCGTAGTTCTTGCGGATCGTCGCGAGGCCGCGATCGAGCGCGTCCTGTTTCGTTTCCAGCAATGTGACCGGCAGGCCCGCGTTGATGAAGTTCATCGCGATGCCGCCGCCCATCGTGCCGGCGCCGATCACCGCGACCTGGGCGATCTCGCGCACCGGCGTGTCGGCGGGGACATCCGGAATCTTGCTGGCCGCGCGCTCGCCGAAGAACGCGTGACGCAGCGCATGACTCTCCGGCGTCTGCACCAGCGCGACGAAGCAGTCGCGTTCGAAGGCGAGGCCCTTCTCGAAACCGTTCTGCACGCCCGCTTCCACCGCGTCGATGCATTTGAGCGGCGCGGGGAAGTTCCTGGCCATCGCGGTGACGGTGTTGCGCGCGAACTGGATGAAGCCGGCGGCGTTCGGATGCTCGATCTTGCGATCGCGCACACGCGGATGCGGCCCGGCGTTCGCGCCGACCTTGCGCGCGAACGCAAGCGCGGCCTCGCCGAGATCGCCCTGCACGACTTCGTCGAACAGACCCGAACCGGCCAGTTTCTCCGACGCCACCGGCGCACCCGACACGATCATGTTGAGCGCGGCTTCGAGGCCGATCGCGCGCGGCAGGCGCTGCGTGCCGCCCGCGCCCGGCAGAATGCCGAGCTTCACTTCCGGCAACGCGATCTGCGCGCCGGGCGCCGCGATCCGGTAATGCGCGCCTAGCGCGAGTTCGAGACCGCCGCCCATCGCGACGCTGTGGATCGCCGCGACCACCGGCTTCGCGCTGCCTTCGACGATCTTGATGACCGTCGCGAGCGTCGGCTCCTGGGTGGCTTTCGGCGTGTTGAATTCGGTGATGTCGGCGCCGCCCGAAAAGGCCTTGCCCGCGCCGGTCAGCACGATCGCCTTGATGGCGGGATCGTGCTGCGCACGCTCGATGCCGTCGACGATGCCGGCTCGCGTCGACAGGCCGAGGCCGTTCACCGGCGGATTGTTCAGCGTGATGACGGCCACGCCGTCATGAGTTGTGTAGTCCACTGCCATCTGCCTGCCTCCATGCCATTCGTGACGCTATTGCGATTGAAGCGGCGCAGCGCGCGCCGTCCGTTCGGTCAGCAGGCAGAATACACAGAAAAGCACGCTCGTTCAATTTATCCTTCGACGGGGTTTCCCCTGGTCAAGGGACAGTGCTTTTCGTCCTCCAGCGCGGACGGCAGCACGTGATCGCGGAACTGATCGCGCAGCTTCAATTTCTGCAATTTGCCGGTGGCCGTGTGCGGCAATTCGTCGACGAAGGCGACGTCGTCGGGAATCCACCACTTCGCCACCTTGCCGTCGTAGAACGCTAACAGTTCTTCGCGCGTCACGTCGTGACCCGCGCGCTTGACGACGACCAGCAGCGGCCGCTCGGTCCATTTCGGATGCGCGCACGCGATGCAGGCCGCCTCCGCCACCGCCGGATGCGCGATCGCGACGTTCTCGACGTCGATCGAACTGATCCATTCGCCGCCGGACTTGATCACGTCCTTCGAGCGATCGGTGATGTGCAGGAAACTGTCCGGGTCGATGGTCGCGACGTCGCCGGTCGGAAACCAGCCGTCCACGAGCGGCGAATCGTCCTTGCGGAAATACCGGTCGATCACCCACGGACCGCGCACGTGCAGGTCGCCGAACGCGACGCCGTCCCACGGCAATTCGTGGCCATCCTCGCCGACGATCTTCATGTCCACGCCGTACAGCACGTGCCCCTGCTTTTCCAGCAATTTGCGCTGCTCGTCGATGGGCCGCTGCGACTGTTCCCACGTGAGTTTGGACAGCGTGCCGAGCGGCGACATCTCGGTCATGCCCCATGCGTGGATCACCTGCACGCCGTAGTCGTCCTCGAAGGTGCGCAGCATCGCGGGCGGACAGGCGGAACCGCCGATCACCGTACGGTTCAGCGACGAAAACCGCACGCCCGCCTCGCGCAGATAGTTCAGCAAGCCGAGCCACACGGTCGGCACGCCGGCCGAATAGGTGACGCGTTCGCTTTCCATCAGCTCGTACAGCGACTTGCCGTCGAGATCCTTACCGGGAAACACCAGCTTCGCGCCGGTCAGCGGCGCGGAGTGCGGGATGCCCCACGCGTTCACATGGAACATCGGCACGACCGGCAGCACGGCGTCGCGCGCCGACAGGCACATCGCATCGGGCAGCGCGGCGCCGAACGCATGCAGGACCGTCGACCGATGCGAGTACAGCGCGCCTTTCGGATTCCCGGTGGTGCCGGACGTGTAGCACAGGTACGAAGCCTGGCGCTCGTCGAGGGGCGGCCACGCGAACTCGCCGTCCTGCGCGTTCACCAGCGTCTCGTAGCTGAGCACCGGCGTTTGCATCGCGGGCAGATGCGCTTCGTCGGCGAGCGCGATCCAGCCGCGCACCTTCGGGCATTGCGGCGCGAGCACGTCGACCAGCGGCGCGAAGGTGGTGTCGAACATCACGTAGGCGTCGTCGGCGTGATTGACGATGTAGGCGATCTGGTCCGGAAAAAGCCGCGGATTGATGGTGTGGCACACCGCCCCGAAACCGGTCGTGCCGTAATACGCCTCGAGATGCCGGTAGCCGTTCCAGGCGAGCGTCGCAACGCGCTCGCCGGGTTCGACACCCAGCGCGATCAACGCCTGCGCGAGTTGTTTCGCGCGCTTCTCGCAGTCGCGGTAGGTGTACCGGTGCAGATCGCCCTCGATGCGCCGCGACACGATTTCCGTGCCGCCGAAATGCCGCGCCGCATGCGCGAGCAATGAAGATACTGTGAGCGGCACATCCATCATCTGGCCCAACAACGGCGTCGTCATAAAGCGAGGTCTCCTGGTGCGGATGGCTTGCGTGCAAATGGGACTCGGCGGATCGGCATATATCCGCGATGGATCGGCTGAGCGCCAGCCAGCATCCCCGCTGGCGCGGATTTACAATATCGGTTAATCCAGAGGCGCTCAACATGTCGTTTTCCCCAAGCTTTGCAGGGTTATCCGGGCCGTTAGCGGCTCTTTCCAGTTCACTCGTCAACTCGCCGGAAAGCGCGTTCGCACGGCTCGGCAGCGTCTTTCTGACGCGTCTGCCGGCCGCGCCGCTCAATGCGCCCTACATGGTCGGCTTCTCCGCGGAGACCGCCGCGCTGCTCGGTTTAGAGCCGGGCCTCCAGAACGATCCCGGTTTCGCCGAGCTGTTCTCCGGCAATGCCACGCGCGAATGGCCCGCCGATGCGCTGCCGTATGCGTCGGTGTATTCGGGGCACCAGTTCGGCGTGTGGGCCGGCCAGCTCGGCGACGGCCGCGCGCTCGGCCTCGGCGAAGTCGAACATGACGGCCGCCGCTTCGAACTGCAGCTCAAGGGCGCCGGACGCACGCCCTATTCGCGCATGGGCGACGGGCGCGCGGTGCTGCGTTCGTCGATCCGCGAGTTTCTCGGTTCGGAGGCGCTGCATCATCTCGGCATTCCGACCACCCGCGCGCTGTGCGTGATCGGTTCCGACCAGCCGGTGCGGCGCGAGGAGATCGAGACCGCCGCGGTGGTGACGCGGGTCGCGCCGAGCTTCGTGCGCTTCGGTCACTTCGAGCATTTCTATTCGAACGATCGCACCGACGCGCTGCGGGCGCTTGCCGATCACGTGATCGCGCGTTTCTATCCGCATTGCCGCGAGGCGGACGATCCCTATCTCGCGCTGCTCGGCGAAGCGGTCAGATCGACCGCCGACCTGATGGTCGACTGGCAGGCGGTGGGCTTCTGTCACGGCGTGATGAATACCGACAACATGTCGATTCTCGGCCTGACGATCGACTACGGTCCGTTCGGTTTCATGGATGGCTTCGACGCCGGTCACATCTGCAATCACTCCGACTCGCAAGGCCGCTACGCGTACCGCATGCAACCGCAGATCGCGTACTGGAACCTCTTCTGTCTCGCGCAGGGCCTGTTGCCGCTGCTCGGTGCACAGCACGAGGAAAGCGTGCGCGGCGACAAGTCGATCGAGGACGCGCAGCGTGTGCTCGGCGGCTTCAAGGAGCGTTTCGCGCCGGCGCTGGAGGCGCGCATGCGCGCCAAGCTCGGCCTCGCGCTCGAACTGGAAGGCGACGACGCGCTGATCAACCGCCTGTTCGACGCGATGCACGCGAACCGCGCGGATTTCACGCTGACGTTCCGCCACCTCGCCCGCGTGTCGAAGCACGACGCAAGTGGCGACGCCCGCGTACGCGACCTGTTCCTCGACCGCGCCGCCTTCGACGCATGGGCGAACGACTATCGCGCGCGCCTGTCCCATGAAACACGCGACGATGCCGAACGCGCCATTGCAATGAACCGGGTGAACCCCAAATTCATTCTTCGCAATCATCTGGCGGAAACCGCGATCCGCCGCGCGAAGGAGAAGGATTTCTCCGAAGTGGCGCGTCTGGCCGACGTGCTGCGCCATCCGTTCGACGAACAACCCGAGTACGAAGCGTATGCGGGGCTGCCGCCCGATTGGGCGAGTTCGCTGGAAGTCAGTTGTTCGTCGTGATGCGCCCGCGGCGCGGGGTGAACGTTCTTTCACCGCCCCGCACCGCGCTCCGTCGCGCTGCACCGGACACCAGCCCACAGCCCATTGCACGGGCAGTCCGCATCGCCCGAAGCCTTTCAAGCCGTCCCCAAAACAAGCCCGAGACAGGAACCCCGACCATGAACAAGCCCGACGATCTCAACCCCGCCACCCCAGCCGTGCAGAAAGACGACGCCGAGTGGCGCAAACAGCTCTCCGACATCGAGTACCAGGTGACGCGCCACGCGGCCACCGAACGTCCGTTCACGG
The DNA here is from genome assembly GCF_029910215.1 of Paraburkholderia sp. D15. NCBI lineage: Bacteria > Pseudomonadati > Pseudomonadota > Betaproteobacteria > Burkholderiales > Burkholderiaceae > Paraburkholderia > Paraburkholderia sp. D15. The sequence goes on from NZ_CP110395.1 coordinate 2,383,315, forward strand.
GCCGCTATCACGATCACTGGGACCGTGGCATTTACGACTGCGTGTGCTGCGGCACGCCGCTGTTCGAATCGGACACCAAGTTCGACGCCGGCTGCGGCTGGCCGAGCTACTTCAAGCCGATCGACGGCGAAGTGATCGCCGAGAAAACCGACCGCTCGCACGGCATGCTGCGCATCGAGGTGCAATGCAAGAACTGCGGCGCGCACCTCGGCCACGTGTTCGAGGACGGACCGGCGCCGACGGGCCTGCGCTACTGCATCAATTCGGCTGCGTTACAATTCGAGCCCAAGTAACGCGGCGCGAAGTCCGGCGTTGCCGGCCGGGCCTGCGTCACCCTGGGTTGGTGTCGCCGGGTTTGCGTTGCGCACGCCGCCCGGCGCCGGTCCTTTCGCACCGCGTCCCTCGTTGTTCGACTCCTTTCCGCGCATTCCCGACCAGATAATGAAATTCCTGTTCGATCTGTTCCCGATCATCCTGTTCTTCGTCGCGTTCAAGCTTTGGGGCATTTTCACGGCGACGGCAGTGGCGATCGTCGCCACGCTGGTGCAGATCGCGTGGGTCGCCTTCCGCCACCGCAAGGTCGACCCGATGCTGTGGGTCAGCCTCGGCGTGGTCACGGTGTTCGGCGGCGCGACGCTCGTGCTGCACAACGACACCTTCATCAAGTGGAAGCCGACCGTGTTGTACTGGGCGTTTTCGGTCGCGCTGATCGTCTCGCAACTGGCGTTCAACAAGAACCTGATCGAAGCGATGATGGGCAAGCAGATCACGCTGCCGCACGCGATCTGGGGCAAGCTGAATATTGTCTGGGCGATCTTTTTCGTGCTGCTCGGGCTCGTCAATCTGTTCGTCGCCTATCACTACACGACCGACCAGTGGGTCAACTTCAAGCTGTTCGGCGCGACGGGCTGCCTCGTGGTGTTCATCGTCGGACAGAGCCTGTGGCTGTCGAAATATATGAAGGAAGAATGACATGAACACGGAGTCCAACGTCTTCATGCACGCCACCACCGCCGAGCGCGCCGCGCTGATCGAGGCACGCCTCACGGCCGCGCTCGCACCGGTCGAATCGATCACGATCACCGACGATAGCGCGCAGCACGCAGGCCATGCCGGCGCCTCCGCCGGCGGTCATTTCAGCGTCACGATCGTGGCCGCCGCATTCGCCGGCAAGCCCCGCGTGGCGCGGCATCGCATGGTGTATGATGCGCTGGCCGATGCCATGCAGCGCGGCATTCATGCCCTTGCCATCACGGCGTACACGCCCGAAGAATTTGCTTTGTTGCCCCGCTAGGAAAACTTCCGATGACCTTGAAGAAAACCCGCCTCTGGGTACTGCTGGCTGCGTTCGCGGCCGCACCTGCATTTGCACAGAACATCGCTGTCGTAAACGGCACGCCGATTCCGAAAGCACGCGCCGACGCGCTGATCGACCAACTGGTCCATCAAGGCCAGCAAAATACGCCGCAACTGCAAACCGCCGTGCGCGAAGAGCTGGTGAATCGTGAAATCCTGATGCAGGAAGCGCTGCGCCGCGGCTTGCCGAATCGTCCCGATGTGAAGGCGCAAATCGCCGTCGCGCAACAGACCGTGGTGCTGCGCGCGCTGATCGAAGACTTCGTGAAGAACAACCAGCCGAGCGACGCCGAAGTCACCGCGCGCTACAACGCGCTGATCAAGGACGCGGGCGGCAAGGAATATCACCTGCATCACATCCTGGTGGACAACGAACAGCAGGCCAAGGATCTGATCGCGAAGATCAAGGCCGGCGCAAGCTTCGAAGACCTCGCCAAGCAATACTCGAAGGACCCGGGATCGGGCAAGAACGGCGGCGACCTCGACTGGTCGGACCCGAAGGCCTACGTGCCTGAATTCGCGGACGCGGCCACGCATCTGCAGAAAGGCCAGATGACCGACACGCCGGTGCACACGCAGTTCGGCTGGCACATCATCCGTCTGGACGATACGCGCGCGATCACGCCGCCGCCGCTGGAACAGGTGCGTCCGCAGATCGTGCAGCAGATCCAGCAGGAAAAGCTGCAAGCGTTCGAAGAGAACCTTCGCAAGAACGCGAAGATTCAGTAAGCGAGCAAGTAAGCAAACAGGCAGATCGGCGACGCACGACGCTTCGCTGCATCTGCCTCGCGTTGCCGAGTTGTACTGCACTGCTGCTTCTACTGATTGCGCTCGAGCGCTTGAATGCAAAAAAACCGCCACTAAGGCGGTTTTTTTGTTGGTGCGGAGGGTTTGTCTTTCCAGCGGATCGTTTCGCGAAGGCCTGTCGAATCACATCACGATCAAGCCTTCGCTTACCACTTACGCTGCGCTTCGCGCTCTAACGCTTCAACGCTTTAACGCTTTAACCCAGCCAGCGGCGCGCGTTCTGGAACACACGCATCCACGGGCTCGCGTCCGTGCCGTCCGTGCCCCAGCCTTCCGGATGCCAGCTCATCTGCACCGCGCGATGCACGCGCTCGGTGTGCGGCATCAACACCGTGAAGCGGCCGTCCGGCGTGGTGACCGACGTGATGCCGCTCGGCGAACCGTTCGGGTTGAACGGATACTGCTCGGTCGCCTGACCGCGGTGATCGACGTAACGCATGGCCACCGCCACCTTCGACGCATCGCCCTGCTGCGAGAAATCCGCATAGCCTTCGCCGTGCGCAATGGCGACCGGAATGCGCGAGCCTTCCATGCCATTGAAGAAGATCGACGGCGAGGCCTGCACCTCGACCAGCGAGAAGCGCGCCTCGAATTTCTCCGACTTGTTGCGCGTGAACTTCGGCCATGCTTCCGCGCCCGGGATCATCGACGCGAGGCTGCTCATCATCTGGCAGCCGTTGCAGATGCCCAGCGCAAACGTGTCTTCACGGCCAAAGAACGCGGCGAACATGTCCGCCAGCTGCGCGTTGAAGCGGATCGCCTTCGCCCAGCCTTCGCCGGCGCCCAGCGTGTCGCCGTACGAGAAGCCGCCGCACGCCACCGCCCCGGCGAAATCCGCCAGATTCGCGCGGCCTGCGAGCAGATCGCTCATGTGGACGTCGTGCGCGTCGAAGCCGGCGCGGTCGAATGCGTAGGCGGTTTCGAGGTGCGAGTTCACGCCCTGTTCGCGCAGGATCGCGACACGCGGACGCGCGCTCCTGCCGACGTAAGGCGCCGCCACGTCCTCACGCGGATCGAAGCTCAACACCGGCGTGATGCCCGGGTCGGCCGCGTCGGACAGCATGTCGTATTCGGCGTCGGCACACGCCGGGTTGTCGCGCAGACGCGCGATCCGCCAGCTCACCTCGCTCCACGTGCGATGCAGTTCGGTGCGCGGCGCTTCGTAAATCTTCTTCGCGTCGCGATAGATTTCGATCGTGTCGCGTTCGTTGATCTTGCCGATCACATGCGAGCAGGTGGACAGACCGTGTTCGCGCAGCGCGCTCAGCACCGCGTCGCGGTCCGATGCCCGCACCTGGATCACCGCGCCGAGTTCCTCGTTGAAGAGCGCGCGGATCGTGCGGTCTTCGCGGCGGCCGCTGGTCTGCTTCGCCCAGTCCTTCGCGTCGCCGTAGTCGGATTCGTGGTTCGGATCGAGCACCAGCATGTCGACGTTCAGCGACACGCCCACGTGGCCCGCAAACGCCATTTCGCACACCGTCGCCCACAGACCGCCGTCCGAGCGGTCGTGGTATGCGAGCAGCTTGCCGTCGCTATTCAGCGCCTGGATCGCGGCGAAGAAACGCTTCAGATCTTCCGGATCGTCGACGTCCGGCACCGTGTCGCCGACCTGCTGCGTGACCTGCGCGAGGATACTGCCGCCCAGACGATGCTGGCCGCGGCCGAGGTCGATCGCGATCAGCACCGAATCGCCGACGCCATGCTCGCCGTTCGCGCGGCGCAGTTGCGGCGTCAGATGCCTGCGCACGTCTTCGACCGGCGCGAATGCGGAGATGATCAGCGACACCGGCGCGACCACTTCCTTCGCGACGCCCTGGTCTTCCCACTTGGTGCGCATGGACAGCGAATCCTTGCCGACCGGAATGCTGATGCCGAGCGCCGGGCACAGTTCCATGCCGATCGCCTTGACCGTGTCGTACAGCGCCGCGTCTTCGCCCGCCGCGCCGCACGCGGCCATCCAGTTCGCCGACAGCTTGAGCTTGTCGAGCGACGCGATCGGCGCCGCCGCGATGTTGGTGACCGCCTCGCCGACCGCCATGCGGCCCGAGGCCGGCGCGTCGATCACGGCGAGCGGCGTGCGCTCGGCCATGGTCATCGCTTCGCCGGTGAAGCCCGCGTAGTCCATGGTGGTGATCGCGACGTCGGCCACCGGCACCTGCCACGGACCGACCATCTGGTCGCGCGCGGTCGTGCCGCCCACCGAGCGGTCGCCGATGGTGATCAGGAACGACTTGCTCGCCACCGTCGGATGACGCAGCACGCTCGCCGCGACGTCCGCCAGCGCGATGCCGGTGACGTCGACCGGCTCCAGCTTGCGCTCGACACGTTTGACATCGCGATGCATGCGCGGCGCCTTGCCGAGCAGCACTTCCATCGGCATATCGACCGGCTGGTGCGTGCTGTCCGCGCTCTGCGCGGAATCGATCAGCTTCAGCTGACGCTCGGCGGTGGCCGTGCCGATCACCGCGAACGGGCAGCGTTCGCGCTCGCACATGGCCTGGAAGGCCGGCAGATCGCCCGGCGCGATGGCCAGCACGTAGCGCTCCTGCGCCTCGTTCGACCAGATTTCGCGCGGCGACAGGCCGCTTTCTTCCAGCTGGATCTTGCGCAGATCGAACAGCGCGCCCTTGCTCGCACCGTCGACCACTTCCGGGAACGCGTTCGACAGACCGCCCGCGCCCACGTCGTGAATGCTGAGAATCGGGTTGTTGTCGCCGAGCTGCCAGCACGCGTTGATGACTTCCTGCGCGCGCCGTTCGATTTCAGGGTTGCCGCGCTGCACGGAGTCGAAATCGAGTTCGGCGGTGTTGGTGCCGGTCGCCATGGAACTCGCCGCGCCGCCGCCCATGCCGATGCGCATGCCCGGGCCGCCGATCTGGATCAGCAGCGAGCCTTCCGGCAGGTCGTGCTTGTGCGTGTGCTGGTCCGAAATATTGCCGATGCCGCCGGCGATCATGATCGGCTTGTGATAGCCGCGCACCAGACCCGCGACGTTCTGCTCGTACGCGCGGAAATAGCCGCCGAGGTTCGGCCGGCCGAATTCGTTGTTGAACGCGGCGCCGCCGAGCGGGCCGTCGATCATGATCTGCAGCGGCGACGCGATGCGGTCCGGACGGCCATACGCTTCGTGCTGGTCAGCCGGATTGCGGTGCGCGAGCGGCTGGGCCGCGTCGCGAGCGTTTTCCCATGCCTCGACGCCGTCCGGCAGTGCCAGGTTCGATACCGTGAAGCCCGCCAGCCCCGCCTTCGGACGCGCGCCGCGGCCGGTCGCGCCCTCGTCGCGGATTTCGCCGCCCGCGCCGGTGGCGGCGCCCGGGAACGGCGAGATCGCGGTCGGGTGGTTATGCGTTTCCACCTTCATCAGCGTGTGCGTCAGCTCGACGCTGCGGCGATAGTGCTCCGGCAATTCGCTCGCGCCGAGTTCGGCCGGCGTGCGCGGGAACCAGCGTTCGGCCATGCCGCCCGCCATGATCGCCGAGTTGTCCGAATACGCGACGATCGTGCCCTGCGGATTCAGCTTCTCGGTGTTGCGGATCATGTTGAACAGCGAGATGTCCTGCTTTTCGCCGTCGATCGTCCAGTCCGCGTTGAATATCTTGTGACGGCAATGTTCGCTGTTGGCCTGCGCGAACATCATCAGTTCGACGTCGGTCGGGTTGCGGCCGAGCTTCGTGAATGCGTCGACCAGATAGACGATTTCGTCTTCGGCAAGCGCGAGGCCCAGTTCCGTGTTCGCCATTTCCAGCGCGCCGCGGCCGTGGCCGAGCACGTCGACGGTTTGCAGCGGCTTGGCCGGCAGTTCGTCGAACAGATGCAGCGCGTGGTCGCGCGAGCTCGACACGCTTTCGGTCATGCGGTCGTGCAGGGCCGCGACGACGGCCGCGCGGGCTTCGTCGGAGAGCGCTTTCTTGCCGCCCAGCAGGCCGCTTTTCAGCGTGACCGTGTACTCGACGCCGCGCTCGATGCGGCGCACCTGCGTGAGGCCGCACAGATGCGCGATATCGGTGGCCTTGCTGGCCCACGGCGACACCGTGCCGAAACGCGGCACCACGAGGAAGGTTTCGGCCGTGCCGCGCTCCTTCGTCTCCTCGAGCGGATCGCCGTAGTGCATCAGCGCCTCGATCTTCGCGGTGTCTTCGGCGGACAGCGGCGTCTGGGCGTTGACGAAGTGCAGGTACTGCCCGCGCACGCCGGTGATGTTCGGGTCGATGCGCGTGAGCGTTTCGAGCAGACGGGTTTGACGGAAATCGGAAAGGGCCGAAGCGCCGGGGAAACACGAGAAGTGGGCCATGGACTTGACGTTGCGTCTATGAGTCGCGCATGCAGGCGACGTGAGGCGGAAGGGAAGTCCAAGATTATAACCCGGGAACGCGCTTCCGGCGGCCTTTCGGCTTGTGTCGCGCGCTCCTCCGCGCGCTCCGGCACACGGTCTCGCGCGTTGTCTGGCGCGGGTGGATGTGTTCGCCCGATACGTCATCCGGCGGCAGGTCCGATGCTTAAATTGACACCCATGCGGGCTATCGGGCTTCGCCGGAACACCGGGCGAATCAGACCATCCATTCCACCAGGCAATTCATGATCGTCAATGACTACAGCGGCATAGACAGTGTATTCAGTCCCGGCTTCGCTCCGTTCGGCTCGACGGAGCCATTGCCCGCCATGGCTGCATTCGAGCGCCCTGCGCCGCGCATCTACCCGCCGGACCTGGCGCCGGATCTGGCGCTCGGACCGCTGGACCCGCCGCGCGCCGGCGATCCAGCGCCGGGCACCCAGATCACACCCGGCAACCCGCACTGGAACGCCGACGGCACCCTCACCCGCGACATCACCGGCGCCGACGGCACGCACAGTCATGAAGCATGGACCCTCGACGGCCAGCACACGCGCGACACCCTGGATGCGCATGGCAACGCCACGCACGACGTCTGGACGGCGGACGGCACGCACGTCCACGAACGCTCGAACGCCGACGGACTGCACGTACGCGACGTATGGGATCCGCGCGGCAACCATCTGCGCGATGCGTGGGACGAAAACGGCAGCCACGTGCGCGACGTCTGGGGCGCCAGCGGCAAGCACAAGCGCACGGCCTGGCAAGAAAATCCCGGCGCGTTCCCTCCTGCGATCAACGGCGACGGTCCTCCGAACACGGGCCCAGCCGGAAACGGCGACGACGACGGCGATGACGCTGGCGATAACGGCGACGGAAACGTCGGGCAGACTCAGGCGCCGACCGGCGGCAACCTCGGCGGCACGCCGTGGGCACCCCTCACCGGCGACAACGGCGGGCCACCCCGCTGGCAACCCTGGTCAGCGCCCTATTCCGCGCCTTATTGCGCGCCTTATCCGGCGCCGACCGGCGACGGCGGCTTCCCGACCGCCGTTCCGGTCGGCGGTGCCGGCGAACCACGCATGGGCCCGATCGCGGGCACGCCAGGCACCACCGGCTTCGCCCCGACCGGCCTCGACGATCATTTCCAGACGCCCGACAACAACATCGGCCGCACCGACTACGATCGCGAATTGCCCGGCCCCGCGCGCGCGCCCATCCTGATCGGCTTCTCGCCCGCGCAACGCACTATCCTGAGCAGCGCCTATCAGCACACCAAGCGGATGGTCGACGCGGCGCTCGCCCAACTCCGATCCGGCCAGCCCGACGAGAACTTCGCGCGCTGGTTCGGCCGCCCCAATGCGCAGAACATGCAGAAAGTCGAACGTGTACTGACCCATATCCAGCACGCGATGGCGCACGACCAGTTCACCTTCGTGCTCGACGCGCCGCGCGACAACTGGGAACTGGCGCACGTGCTGTTCAGCTCGCCGCATCGCATCGACCTGAAGCCGCTTTTCTTCAATCACGCGTTCGGCGCCAACACGGCCGAGGCGGTCATTGCTCACGAGTTGAGCCACTTCCCGTACATCGGCAACACGAAGGATCACCTGTACGGTCCGGACGCGGTCGCCAATCTCGCGGCGCGCAACAGCCTGATCGCGACCGACAACGCCGAAAACTACGGAATGTTCATTCGCGCGCAGCGGACCGCGTAGGCCGCGCGCCGCCCGCGTGGCGGCCGCGCCCGTTTGGCTGCTATCATTCGCCCTTTCATCAGATCGGCGCACGGGCACGTCGCACATCACCGCCCGGCGCCGCATGTCACGCATACGGGCACACGCGCGGATTGCGCGCCCCGTCGGCACATCGAATCAGAACATGGATGTCATCGTCATCGGCGGCGGGATTGCGGGCGTCGCCACTGCTTATCAATTGCGCGCGGCCGGTCACCGGGTATGCGTCGTCGAGCGTCACGCGACTGTTGCGCAGGGCGCGACCTACGGCCACGGCGGCACCGTTCTGCCGACCCCGCTCGACGTCTGGTTCGGCCCGACCTTCATGGCCAGCCGCCAGAACGCCCGCAACGGCGTGATCAGCAAGACCGGCTTCACCGGCCCGGCGCGCCAGTTCGTCAAGCAACTCGCCGCGTTGCAGGAGCCCGAGGCGTTCGCCCGCCAGTACGGCCGGCTGCGTCCGCTGATCGAGCTGTCGCGCGACACCATGGCCGATGTCGAAGCGCGCTTCGGCCTCGAATTCGAACAGACCAGCGGCGTGCTGTACCTCGTGCGCTCCGCGCAGGAGTGGGAGCAGACCCAGCCCGCGCTCGATCTGCTGCGTCAATACGAAGTGCCGCACCACGTGCTGACGCCCGCCGAATGCGCGGCGTTCGAGCACTCCGTGCGCGCCGAGCCGGAATTCGCGGGCGGCGTGCTGTTCGACCACGAACGCACCGCCAACTCGCCGCTGTTCGCCAAGCTCATCAAGCAGACGCTCGACACGCAAGGCGGCGTGCAATTCATGCTCGGCTGCGAAGTGTCGGCAATCCGGCTCGAAGGCCAGCGCGCGTCGGTGGAACTGGCGCCGCGGCCGGGTGCGGCGTCGCGTTCGCGCGAAGTCGACGTGATCCACGCGGATGCGATCGTGGTGGCGGCCGGGCACGGCAGCCTCGCGTTGCTCGAATCGCTGGGTCTGCGCCTGCCGTTGCATCCGTTGCGCTTGCACACGCTGGTCGCGCCGATCGCCCATGAGGAATGCGCGCCGCATGTGGCGATCGTCGACGCGGTCAAACGGATTGCGATCAGCCGGATGAATCACCGGCTGCGGATCGCGGGCGGCGCGGTGCTGCAAGGCGCCGGCCAGATCGACAAACCGCTCTCCGAGGCGCTGACCAAGGAGGCGCTCGCCCTGCTCGGCCAAGCCACTCACGACTGGATTCCGGGCGCGGCGCGGATTTCGGCCGCGTTGCCATGGGAGGGCGTCAAACTGCTTTCCCCTGATGGCTTGCCGGTGGTCGGCAACGCGTTGCATCCACGGCTGTTCGTCAACGTCGGACATGGCCCGGCAGGCTGGGGGTTGGCGTTCGGCGCAGGCAAACTGGTCGCCGATCTGATGTCGGGTGGTGCGCCTGACGTGCCGGCGGACACGCTTGCCGCGCTGCGCGCGGACCGGTTCTAGCCGGCGCCAGCCGTGGCGCGTCCGCTTTCCGTTCTTCGCGGCCGTCATGCGCGGTTCGCTCGGGATGGCTAGCTGAACGCGGGCTTCGCGCCACGCCTTATCGGCACTACCATAGCGGTTTCTTCCGCCGCCTCGCCGATCCGAACGCGAGCCGCCCAGCGCCGCCATGACCGAAGCCGATCTCACCCCGCCCATTCTCATCCGCCCGCGCGACAAAGCGCTGCCCCTGCTCTCGCTGACCGATCTGCGGCTCGCCGAAACCCAGGCCGCCGCCGGTCTGCCCGCGCACACGCTGATGGCGCGCGCGGGCCGGTCCGCCGCGAGTTTTCTGCTCGAATTGATCACGCGCGATACGTCGATCGAACGCGCGAAGCAGAAGGTCTGGCTGGTCGCCGGTCCCGGCAACAACGGCGGCGATGCGCTGGTCCTCGCCACGGCGTTGCACAAGGACGGCATCGCGGTGGAGCTGTGCATGCCGGTCGAGGTGAAGCCCGACGACGCCCGCTGGGCGCTCGACGCGGCGCGCGCCGCGGGCGTGCCGATCAGCAGCGCGCCCCCCGCTTCGCTCGATGCGTATACGTGGCTCGTCGACGGCATGTTCGGCATTGGCCTGACGCGTCCGCTCGACGGCGTGTTCGCGACGCTCGCGCGGCAACTGTCGCAGCGAGCGAAAGCGAGGCCGCGCAAAGGCGGCGTGCTGGCGCTCGACGTTCCGAGCGGTCTCGACAGCGATACCGGCACGGTGGTCGGCGGCGCTCATGACGGCAAGAGCAACGACAACGCGGCAGTCCACGCGACCCACACGATCAGCTTCATCGGCCTGAAGCCAGGCCTCTTCACCGCGCAGGGCCGCGATCTCGCGGGCGCGGTGACGCTCGCGCCGATCGGCGTCGACGTCGGTCAGCGCGGCACCGTGCAGCTGAACGCGCCCGAGCTGTTCGCCGGCTTCCTGCCGCCGCGCGATTTCGCGACCAACAAAGGGACGTTTGGCAGCCTCGCGGTGGTCGGCGGCGACACGGGCATGTGCGGCGCGCCGATCCTCGCATCGCGGGCGGCGCTGTATAGCGGCGCGGGCAAGGTGCATGTGGCGCTGCTCGGCGCGGGCGCCCCGCCCTACGATCCGCCGCATCCGGAACTGATGCTGCATGCCATCGACACCTTGCCGCTCGATACGATGGACGCGCTGGCGATCGGCTGCGGCATGGGTCACGGCGAGCGCGCGACGCGCGTGCTGCACGACGTGCTGAAGCTCGACATGCCGAAGCTGTTCGACGCGGATGCGCTGAACCTCATCGCCAAAGATGCCGCGCTCGCCGCCGACGTCACCGCGCGCGGCGTGCAGGGCGACCCCTGCGTGCTCACGCCGCATCCGCTGGAAGCCGCGCGCCTGCTCGGCACCGACGCGCCCGGCGTGCAACGCGACCGGCTCGCCGCGGCACGCGCGCTGGCCGCGCGCTTCGCCAGCGTGATCGTGCTGAAAGGCACCGGCACGATCGTCGCCGCGCCCGACGGCCGCGTCGCGCTCAATCCGACCGGCAACGCCGCGCTCGCCACGGGCGGTACCGGCGACGTGCTCGGCGGCATCATCGGTGCGTTGCTCGCGCAGCATCTGCCGCGCTACGAGGCGGCGCTGGCGGGCGTGTATCTGCATGGTCTGGCCGCCGACACCTTGACCGCGCAAGGACATGGCCCGGCCGGTTTGACCGCGGGCGAACTCGCGCCGATGGTGCGCAGTCTGCTGAACCGGATGTTCTATCCGGCAGTAGAGCTTTGATGCATGTGGCGTGAGGCGCTCGGCGTCGGCGTGCCGGTCACGCTGATGCGTGCGCGCCGGCTCATGCCGATCCCAACCGTCCCACACTCTGCGCGGCGATGCATGGCTACCCGAGCGCCTGCCGCCCTGCCTGTCACCCTTCACGCAAGGCCGCTATACTGAACGACTGCGCCGTGCGCCGGCTTGAACGCGAACGGCGGCGAACCTTCGGCGCCCCGCCCGCCTCGCGCGCGGCACATCGCGCGCGAAGTCTCGCCGCCCTGGCGCTACCCGGCCGCGCGGCATCGCTCTGACAGCATCGTTGCATCCTCCCGGCAGCGCTTCGAGCGCTCGCTTTTCTTCCTGCCCCTTGGTTAGACGGACGCTATGACGCAGAACTCGCTCCCCTCCTGGTCCTCGCTGCAATCGCATTACGAGAAGATTCGCGATGCGCATCTGCGCGACTGGTTCGCTCCCGAGAACGATCCCGCTCCCACCCGCGCCGAGCGCTTTGCGTTCGCCGGCGGCGGTCTCGCGGCCGACTTCTCGAAGAACCGCATCACCGACGAAACCCTGAAGCTGCTCGTGCAACTCGCGCGTGAAGCCGGTGTCGAGAAACGCCGCGACGCGATGTTCGCCGGCGAGGTCGTCAATCCGACCGAAGGCCGCGCCGCACTGCACACCGCGTTGCGCGCCAGCGACCCGAAGGCGCCGTTCCATGCCGAGGTACAGGCCGAGCGCGCGAAGATGGCCGCGTTCGCCGACCAGGTGCGCAGCGGCGCGTGGACCGGCTATACCGGCAAACGCATCCGCTACGTGGTGAACATCGGCATCGGCGGATCGGATCTCGGACCGAAGATGGTCGTGCATGCGCTGCATCATCTGGCCACGCCGGAGATCACCACGCATTTCGTGTCGAACGTCGATGGCGCCGATCTGTACAACGTGATGCAGCAAATCGATCCCGAGGAAACCCTCGCGATCATCGTGTCGAAGACCTTCACCACGCTCGAAACCATGACCAACGCGCGCTCGCTGCGCGACTGGTTCGTCGAGAAGGGTTGCCCGGAAAGCGCGCTCGCGAAGCACTTCGTCGGCGTGTCGGCGAACCCCGCCGAAGTGGTCAAGTTCGGCATCGCGAAAGAGAACGTGTTCGAGATGTGGGACTGGGTCGGCGGCCGTTACTCGCTGTGGTCGGCAGTCGGCCTGTCGATCATGATCGCGGTCGGGCCGCGCCAGTTCGACGAACTGCTCGCCGGCGCCAACGAGATGGACCAGCATTTCCGCGACGCGCCGCTCGAAAAGAATCTGCCGGTGCTGCTCGGCATGATCGGCATCTGGTATCGCAACTTCTTCGGCTCGCAGAGCTACCTCGTCGCGCCGTATTCGGAAGCGCTGCATTTCCTGCCGTCGTATCTGCAACAGCTCGAAATGGAAAGCAACGGCAAGTCCGCGCGCCTGGACGGCGCGATGGTCGACTACCCGACCGCCGCCGTCACCTGGGGCGAGCCGGGCACGAATGGCCAGCACGCGTTCTTCCAGATGCTGCATCAAGGCCCGACGATCGTGCCGATCGACTTCATCGCGGTGCTCACGCCGGAACATCCGCTCGCGAGCCATCATCCGAAGCTGCTGGCCAACTGCTTCGCGCAGAGCGAGGCGCTGATGCTCGGCCGCACGCTCGAGGAAGCGAAGAAAGTGGCCGGCCCGGACAAGCCGGAACTCGCGCCGCATCTGGTGTTTCCGGGCAACCGGCCGACCAGCACGCTGCTCGTCGACGCGCTCACCGCGCGTTCGCTCGGCGCGCTGATCGCGTTGTACGAGCATAAGGTGCTCGTGCAGGCATCGGTGTGGGACATCAATCCGTTCGATCAGTGGGGCGTCGAACTCGGCAAGATCCTCGGCAAGGTGGTCGAGGCCGACTTGACCGCCGCGAGCGTGGATGAGAAGAAGCACGACTCGTCGACGTCGGCGTTGATCGCGCGCGCGCGGGCGGCGTTGAAGAAGTGAGGTCGCGCTTGCTCGCGGAGTACGGTGCGGGTAGGCGGTAATGAAAAAAGCGGGCCCTGTGGGGCCCGCTTTGCTTTGGGTGCTGGCTTTGGGTGCTGGCTTCGTGCGGTCGATCGCGGTGCGCTTTGCGATGCGTTGCACGTTTCGTCGTGCGTCGCTCGCTGCGCGTTACGCCAACCGTCCCGCTTCTATCGTCACCGTCGTATCGCAACGACGCGCAAGCTCGATGTCGTGCGTGACGAGAATCAGCGTCGCGCCGTTCGCGCGATTCATCTCGAACATCAGGTCGATCACCGCGTGCCCGGTCGCGGCATCGAGACTACCGGTCGGCTCGTCCGCGAACAGAATCGCCGGGTGCGTGACGAACGCGCGCGCCAACGCCACGCGCTGCTGCTCGCCGCCCGACAGCAGCTTCGGATAATGACCGGTTCGCTGACCGAGTCCCACCTGCTCCAGCAAACCGCGCGCGCGCGCCGCGGCCTCGCGTGTACCGATGCCACCCTGTAGCTCCAGCGGCAAGGTGACGTTTTCGAGCGCCGTCAAATGCGGCATCAACTGGAACGACTGGAACACGAACCCGACCGAGCCGCTGCGCAGCGCGGCGCGTTCGTCCTCGCTGAGTTCGCCCAGCTCGCGACCCAGCAACCGAACCGAGCCCGAACTCGCGCTGTCCAATCCTGCGAGCAAGCCGAGCAGCGTAGACTTGCCTGACCCGGAGGCACCGACGATCGCCACACTGCTGCCCGCATCGATAGCAAGATCGATGTTGTCGAGAATCGTCAGTTCGCCCGTCGCATCCCTAACTTTCTTGCACAAACCCCGCACTTCAATGACTGGATCAGTTTTGTTTAGCATGGTGAAGCGTAGGTTGAGAGTGCGCGCCATGACGCCGCGTTTGGCGGCCTCGCGTAAGGCATTCGGCATGGGCCTCGTGGCCGCCGCCGCCCTGGTTTCGCTTTCGCTGCCCGTCGCGGCGCGTGCCGCCAACACACCGCAAAACGCACCGCAACCGGCGAAGCCGGTGATCGTCGTGCTGGGCGACAGCATCTCCGCCGAATACGGCCTGCCTCGCGACACGGGCTGGGTCGCGTTGATGCGCCAGCGTCTGGCCGACGAGCGGATCGATTATAGCGTCGCCAATGCGAGCATCAGCGGCGACACCACGAGCGGCGGACGAGCCCGCCTGCCCGCGCTGATGGAACGGCTGAAGCCGAGCGTCGTGATCGTCGAACTCGGCGCCAACGACGCGTTGCGCGGCGTGCCGCTCTCCACCACCGACGACAACCTGCGCACGATCATCGAACAGGCGCAGCAAGGTCACGCGAAGGTCGTGCTGGTCGGCATGTACCTACCGCCTAATTACGGCCCGGACTACACCCAAAAGTTCCATGCGATGTACGGCACGCTGTCGCAGCAATTGCGCGTGCCGCTGGTGCCGTTTCTGCTCGCCGGCATCGCGGATAAACCGGACATGTTCCAGGCGGATCAGATGCATCCGACCCAGCAGGCACAGCCAGTGCTACTCAACAACGTGTGGCCTGTGGTTAAGCCGCTCCTTCGTACAAGTTCGCCGCGCTGAAAAGCCAGCTAACAACTTGTTTCCAGAACTTTGGGAACACGGATCCGTAAGGTCGCCTCTGACTCTTTCGTAATCCCGTGTAACCCGGCTCGATTCTGAGCGTTTTTGAGGAGATAACGTGAAATACCTACCGTTAATCGCTTTGACCGTGGCAATTTCCGCCTGCGCCGCTCAACCGCCCGCGGGCGTCCAGTCTGTCGGTCAAAGCCAGCAACCGCCGAAGGCCGTTGCGACCTGCATCGCGCAGAAGTGGGCTGACGGCTCGCAGCAGCAAGTCGTCTCGCAAGACACGATGGCCAACGATCAAGCCATGGATGTCTACGTTCCGGGTCAGCAGCCGCCTAACGGCGCCGCCGCCGTGGTGCGCCCGTCGTACTCCGGCAAGGGCACGTGGGTGGGTTTCCGCGCGAACGGCGCGGCAGGTAGCGATGCGACCAGCGCGATCAGCGGATGTCTGTGATCGACAACCTGAACGCGTGATCGTTGAATGAAAAAGCCCCGCATTTGCGGGGCTTTTTTTGTGCCGTTTGCGCGTTTTTCCGCGCACGGCATGATGTATAAGCCGGACTACTTCGCTTACTCGTCTCGCTTATTCGTCTCGCTATTCGCCGCCCGATTGCTGCGCGTTGCTGCTGTCGAGCGAGCCGTAGAACTTCACCTTCGAACGCGCCCGCAGTGCCTGCACGTACGCTTCCGCTTCGGACTGCGACTCGACCTGCGCGATCTGTTGCTGCGCTGCAGCCAGACGCTGCGGATCGATCGACGCACCCGCGACCACCGCATTCACGCGATAGATCGCGTAGCCGTCGTCGCCAAGATCGACACCGACGTAGGCCGGCAATTTTTGCGCATCCGCTTTGTAGATTGCACTCAATGCCGCCGGCGGCACGCCTTGCGCGTCGTTGCGCGACACCTTCAGCGGCGACGAGAAACCGGTGGTCGCCTTCGACTTCTCGAACTCGGCCAGCTTCGCGATTCCGTCCTTGTGCGCCGCATCGTCCGACTGCGCGGCGATCACTTTCTGACGCACCGCGTCCTTGATCGCGTCGAGCGCCGGCACGGCTGCCGCCTTGTAATCGGTGACGTGCGCCGCGATCAGCGTATTGCCGCCGACGTCGATCGCCTGCGTGTTGTTGCGCGCCGTAACCGAGTCGTTCGCGAACACCGCCGCGAGGAATTTCGCGTTGTTCAGCGGGCTGTCAGGCGGCAGCTTCGGGTCCGGTTGCGGCGTGACGGTGGCGGTCTGGATCTGCAGCTTGTACTTGTCCGCGGCCGGTTGCAGGCTCTTCGCCTTTTCGTAGACAAGCGACGTGAAGCCTTCCGAATCGTCGCTGAACACCTTGCTCGCCAACTGCGTCTTCAGGTCCTTCGCGATCTGGTCTTTCACGTCGGCGAACGGCTTCGTGACGGCCGGCTTCACATCCGTCACCTTGACGATGTGATAACCGAAATCCGTTTGCACGATGCCGCTGACTTCGTCCTTCTTCAGCGCGAACACCGCGTCGTCGAACGCCTTGCCGCCGGCGATCATGCCGGGGCCGAAATAGCCGAGATCGCCACCCTTGGACGCCGAACCCGGGTCCTGCGAATTCTGTTGCGCGATCTGCGCGAACTGATCCGGATGCGCCTTGACCTGCGCGAGTACTTCCTCGGCCTTCTGCTTTGCCTTGGCCTTGTCGGCCGCGCTCGCGTCTTTCGGCGCGGCGATCAGGATGTGGCTCGCGCGCACTTCGCCTTCGGTGCGGTAATGCGCGATGTTGTCGTCGTAGTACTTCTGCACGTCGGCATCGCTCGGCTGCGTGGAGGCCGCGAGCGTGGCCGGCGACAACACCAGATACTGGATCGTGGCCGTGGCGGGCGTGGCGAACTCGTTCTTGTGCGCGTCGTAATACGCCTGCACCTGCGCGTCGGTCGGCTGCACCTTCGCCGCATAGTCGCGCGGATGGAACGCGATGCCCTGCACTTCACGCTGCTGCTCGGCGAGTTCGGTCAGATGCTGCGCGAGCGTCTTCGACGTGAACGCGCTACCTTGAATCGCGGCCGGCAACTGCTGCGTGGCGATGCTGTAGCGCACGCGCTCGTCGTATTGATCGGGCGTCATGCCCTGCATGGCGAGCAGTTGCTTGTAACGTTCGACGTCGATCGAACCGTCGGGATTCTTCAGCGACGAAATCACCGGGTCGTTCAACAGCACGCGACGCACCGCGTCGTCGGACGCCGTCAGATGCAGGCGCTGCGTTTCGTCGGCCAGCACGCGCTGCTCGATCAGACCGTCGAGCATTTCGCTGCGGCGCTCGGGCGTATCGAACGACTTCATGTCGAACTGCGCGCCGAGCATCTGACGGGCGCGATCGAGTTGCTGACGCATCGCGTCGTCATATTCGACGCGCGTGATCTTGTGACCGTTGACGCTCGCGACATTCGCGCTTTCGTCGAAGAAACCGCGGAAGCCCTGAATGCCCACAAAACCCAACCCCGGCACAATGACGAGGATGAGCATGAACATCATCAGGCGTTTGTGATTACGGAAAAAATCGAGCATGCGTGAGGGGTGCCAAAAACAGAACGCCCGATCTTACAACAGCGGGCAATAAAAAAGGCGAACCGGAGTTCGCCTTTCGAGGATATTGGCGGAGTGGACGGGACTCGAACCCGCGACCCCCGGCGTGACAGGCCGGTATTCTAACCGACTGAACTACCACTCCTTGTACTGCACTGACCAAGACACAAACCGAACCGGAAACTGGTGGGTGCTGAGAGGCTCGAACTCCCGACCTACGCCTTGTAAGGGCGCCGCTCTACCAACTGAGCTAAGCACCCGCTTCACGATTCAATGTGCCGAATCAGCTCACTGCTTTATGTACTTCGCTGGTACTGCTTAACCGCTTTTCTGCTGCTCGACTTCTCAAGCAGCGAAGCCCGTCAGTTTAGCGCATCCTTCAGCGCTTTGCCAGGCCTAAATTTAGGAACTTTGGCCGCCTTGATCTTGATCGCGGCACCGGTGCGCGGATTGCGTCCTGTGCGTGCGGTGCGCTTGCCGACCGCGAACGTGCCGAAACCGACCAAGGTCACCGAACCGCCCTTCTTCAACGTCCCCTTGACACCACCGATCACTGCATCAAGCGCACGACCCGCCGCCGCCTTCGAAATATCGGCTTGCTGTGCGATGTGATCGATCAATTCCGTCTTGTTCATTCCAACCCCCGAGAATGTTTATGGCAATCATGATGGCGCTCGCGGCACCTGGATTCACGCGGCCGGCGGGCAACGCCGGGCCGACTCATTAGAATTGGCCGAAACCCTTGTGTCAAGCGGGGTTGAGCCTGATTCGAGCGGTTTCGACGGGTGTTGTTCGTCACCAAATCTTGCTGCGAATCGATGTACGCGCAACGACTTTTGACACGCGTGACGACGCTGCTCAAAGGTTGGGAAACGCATCGCCACGACGACGCTTGCACGCTCAAATGCAGTACGACGCATTCCTGATTCACCGAACCGTACGGGCAATAAAAAACCCGCGGCATAACCGCGGGTTTTGGGGTGACTCACAGCTTTCGCCGCGAGCCGTTCAAGTTGCCGATGCTTCGCTTAATGCTTCACGACTTCCGTCGCGCCGGCATCCTTGCCGGGTTCTGCTGCGACCGGCGCAGCCGCCTTCGGCTCTTCTTCCGGCAAAGCCTGCGGCACACGTTCGAGCGCCAGTTCAAGCACCTTGTCGATCCAGCGGACCGGCACGATCTCGATCGCGTTCTTCACGTTGTCCGGAATCTCCGTCAGATCCTTGACGTTTTCTTCCGGAATCAGCACGAGCTTGATGCCACCGCGATGCGCCGCCAGCAGCTTCTCCTTCAGGCCGCCGATCGGCAGAACCTCGCCGCGCAACGTGATTTCGCCCGTCATCGCGACATCGGCACGTACCGGAATACCGGTCAATACCGACACCAGCGCGGTCGTCATCGCGATGCCGGCCGAAGGACCGTCCTTCGGCGTGGCGCCTTCCGGCACGTGGATGTGAATGTCCTGCTTCTCGAACGCCTCGTCCTTAATACCGAGACGGCGGGAGCGCGAACGAACCACCGAACGAGCTGCCTCGACCGATTCCTTCATCACGTCGCCGAGCGAACCGGTGCGGATCACGTTGCCCTTACCCGGCATCACCGCGGCTTCGATGGTCAGCAGATCGCCGCCCACTTCCGTCCACGCGAGACCCGTGACCTGGCCAACCTGATTTTCCTTCGCCGCCAGACCGAAGTCGTACTTACGCACGCCGAGGAAGGTATCGAGATTGCTGCCGTCGACCTTCACCGCGCCCGCCGCCTTCTTCAGCAGAAGCATCTTCACGACCTTGCGGCAGATCTTCGACACTTCACGCTCGAGCGAACGCACGCCCGCCTCACGCGTGTAGTAGCGAATGATGTCGCGGATCGCGGTTTCCGTCACATCGACCTCGCCTTCCTTGAGGCCGTTGTTCTTCTTCTGCTTCGGCAACAGATAACGCTGCGCAATGCTGACCTTCTCGTCTTCCGTGTAACCCGACAGACGGATCACTTCCATCCGGTCGAGCAGCGGCGGCGGAATGTTCAGCGAGTTCGACGTCGCCACGAACATCACGTCCGACAGATCGAAGTCCACTTCGACGTAGTGATCGGCGAACGTATGGTTCTGTTCCGGATCGAGCACTTCCAGCAATGCCGACGACGGATCGCCGCGGAAATCCTGACCCATCTTGTCGACTTCGTCGAGCAGGAAGAGCGGATTGCGCACGCCGACCTTGGTCAGGCTTTGCAGAATCTTGCCGGGCATCGAACCGATGTACGTACGACGGTGGCCGCGAATCTCGGCTTCGTCTCGCACACCGCCGAGCGCCATGCGGACGAACTTGCGGTTCGTTGCACGAGCGATCGACTGACCCAGCGACGTCTTACCGACACCCGGAGGCCCAACGAGGCACAGGATCGGCGCTTTCACCTTGTCGACACGTTGCTGGACCGCGAGATACTCGAGAATACGTTCCTTCACCTTCTCAAGACCGAAGTGGTCCTCGTCGAGCACGCGCTCCGCATTCGAGAGGTCATTGTTGACCTTGCTCTTCTTGCGCCACGGCAGCCCGATCAACGTGTCGATGTAGTTGCGCACGACCGTCGCTTCCGCCGACATCGGCGACATCAGCTTGAGTTTTTTCAGCTCGGCGTCGGCCTTCTTCTTGGCTTCCTTCGGCATGCGGGCAGCGGTGATGCGCTTCTCGAGTTCCTCGAGATCCGCACCTTCCTCGCCTTCGCCGAGTTCCTTCTGGATCGCCTTGACCTGCTCGTTCAGGTAGTACTCGCGTTGGCTCTTCTCCATCTGGCGCTTCACACGCCCACGGATGCGCTTTTCGACCTGAAGGATGTCGATCTCGGCTTCGAGCTGCGCGAGCAGATGCTCGAGGCGCTCGATCACCGGGAACATTTCGAGGATGTGCTGTTTCTGGTCGAGCTTGAGCGGCAGATGCGCCGCAATCGTATCGGCCAGACGACCCGCCTCGTCGATACCCGACAACGACGTCAGGATCTCTGGCGGAATCTTCTTGTTCAGCTTCACATACTGATCGAACTGCGACACGATCGCGCGGCGCAGCGCTTCGGTTTCAGCGCTGTCGGCGTGGTCGGGTTCGAGCGGCATGACTTCGCACGAGAACTGCGTTTCCTGTTCTTCGATGGAAAGCGTCTTCGCGCGTTGCAGACCCTCGACGAGCACCTTCACCGTGCCGTCGGGCAGCTTCAGCATTTGCAGGATGTTGGCGACACACCCTACTTCGTACATGTCCTTTTCGGTCGGCTCGTCTTTGGCAGCCGTTTTCTGGGCGACGAGCATGATGTGCTTGCCGCCTTCCATCGCTGCTTCGAGTGCCTTGATCGACTTCGGGCGGCCTACGAAGAGCGGAATCACCATGTGCGGGAAAACGACTACGTCTCGCAGCGGGAGCAGCGGGAGCGTAATGCGTTCCGGCGGGAGGAGTTGGGTTCCTGACATTTCATTTCCCCATGAGTGGAATCAGTTCGTTCGATAGGTGAGGCCAGCAGAAAATATTGCAAGCCTCCGCGTGTGGGAAAAGTTCAGTGACTCCGAAGGTTCAATGACTCCATAGTGAAAACAGGCATCGTTGACCACACGATAAACGAAAAAAGCCGTTCACGTTGCCATGAACGGCTTTTTTTGCAGAACACTGAAAGCCGATCAGTTCGAACCCGCCACTTTCGGCGCATCTTCGTAGATCAGCAAAGGTTTGCCGTCGCCATCGATCACGTTGTCGTCGATGATGACCTTGCTAACGCCTTTCATTGCCGGCAGATCGTACATCACGTCGAGCAGCGCCTGTTCCAGAATGGAGCGCAGCCCACGCGCGCCGGTCTTGCGGCGAATCGCCTTACGCGCGACAGCCTGCAATGCCGCCGGGCGAATTTCGAGCTCGACCCGTTCCATGTTGAACAGCTTGTGATACTGCTTGACCAGCGCATTCTTCGGTTCGACGAGAATCTTCATCAGCGCCGTTTCGTCGAGCTTGCCGAGCGTGGCCACCACCGGCAGACGACCGATCAGTTCGGGAATCAGACCGAACTTGATCAGATCTTCCGGCTCCACTTCGCGCAGCACCTCGCCCGCA
Organism: Paraburkholderia sp. D15; assembly: GCF_029910215.1. Taxonomy (NCBI): domain Bacteria; kingdom Pseudomonadati; phylum Pseudomonadota; class Betaproteobacteria; order Burkholderiales; family Burkholderiaceae; genus Paraburkholderia; species Paraburkholderia sp. D15. The sequence continues at coordinate 2,404,970 of NZ_CP110395.1, forward strand.
TCACGGTCCTGCTTGCTCTTCACGCTTGCGCCGAAACCGATACCGGTCTTCTCCGTACGATCGACGATCACCTTTTCGAGGCCATCGAACGCGCCGCCACAGATGAACAGAATGTTCGTGGTGTCGACCTGGATGAAGTCTTGGTTCGGATGCTTGCGGCCACCTTGCGGCGGCACCGACGCCATCGTGCCTTCGACCAGCTTCAGCAGCGCTTGCTGCACGCCTTCGCCCGACACGTCACGCGTAATCGACGGGTTGTCCGACTTGCGGCTGATCTTGTCGATTTCGTCGATATAGACAATACCGCGCTGAGCCTTGTCGACTTCGTAATTGCAGTTCTGCAGCAACTTCTGGATGATGTTCTCGACATCTTCGCCGACATAGCCGGCTTCCGTGAGCGTGGTTGCGTCGGCAATCACGAACGGAACGTTAAGAAGACGTGCGAGCGTTTGCGCGAGCAAGGTCTTGCCGGAACCCGTCGGGCCGATCAGCAGGATGTTGCTCTTGGACAGCTCGATCTCGTCTTTCTTGTCGAGATGCTTGAGGCGCTTGTAGTGGTTGTACACCGCGACCGCGAGAATCTTCTTCGCCCGTTCCTGACCAATCACGTACTGGTCGAGAATTTCACGGATTTCCTGCGGGCTCGGCAGATCAGACTTGGACAAGCCCGCCTCGATGCCCGCGCCTGCAGCCTCGTCGCGGATGATTTCGTTGCACAGGTCGATACATTCATCGCAGATGAATACCGACGGGCCGGCAATCAGTTTTTTCACTTCATGCTGGCTCTTGCCGCAAAACGAGCAATACAACAGCTTTTCGCTGTTAGAACCTTTCTTGTCCGCCATAGATGTGTGAGCCTCCGGACACTCAATTACATGATACGCCGTTTGCCCCGGCCTCGCAGTTGGGCGCGGACGGGGCTGAGCCAAGGTGACGGCGTTTGCCGCGGGCGCTCGGACGAGTCTTGATTATTTCACAACCGATCAGGTGACAAATTCACCCTGAATCGGGGCAAACCCGCACCGGATCACGGACGCTTATGCGCGACCTGGTCCACCAGACCGTAAGCTTGCGCGTCGTCGCCGGACATGAAGTTGTCGCGGTCGGTGTCGCGGGCAATACGTTCGACCGGTTGGCCGGTATGGTGCGCCAGCAGATGATTCAGGCGTTCTTTCAAATACAGAATTTCGCGCGCCTGAATCTCGATATCCGATGCCTGACCACGCGCGCCGCCCAACGGCTGGTGAATCATCACGCGCGAGTTCGGCAACGCGAAGCGCTTGCCCTTCGCACCGGCCGCCAGCAGGAACGCGCCCATGCTGGCCGCGAGACCCATGCACAACGTGGAGACGTCCGGTTTGATGAACTGCATCGTGTCGTAAATCGCCATACCTGCCGACACAGAGCCACCCGGGCTGTTGATGTAGAAGCTGATGTCCTTGTCCGGATTTTCGCTTTCAAGGAACAGCATCTGCGCGACGACGAGGTTCGCCGTCTGGTCATTCACTTCGCCGACCAGGAACACGATACGTTCCTTCAGCAGACGCGAGTAGATGTCATACGAGCGCTCGCCCCGGCCGCTCGTTTCCACGACGATCGGCACCAGTCCGAGCGCCTGCGCTTCGAGATCCCGGGACGACTGGGAAGTCAACGTGTCCAGCATTTGGGCGCGAAAGGTCATGCAATGGATCCTTGTCTGGAAATATTCTAAATATTAGATTCTGGACAGGTGTGGTCGACGACCCCGTATTCAAGTGCGCGATCAGTGCGGGCGACTGGTGCGGCTCGATGCAAGCCGGCCATGCGAAACGCAACGCTCATTACCCGTTCGCAGCACAAAAATCACCGCACAAAAAAACGGCGTGCGGGCCGTCGCTCCGACAGCCGGCACGCCGTTGCAGCGACGCTTACGCTTGCGCCGTTGCGCTTGCCAGTTCTTCGAAGCTCACTTCCTTGTCCGTCACCTTCGCCTTGCCCAGCACGAAATCGACGACGTTGGCTTCAACGACGTACGCTTCCATTTCAGCAAGGCGTTGCTGGTTCGAATAATACCAGCGGACGACTTCCTTCGGGTCTTCATAGCTTTTCGCGAATTCGTCGACTTCGGCGCGAATCTGTTCCGGCTTGGCTTGCAGTTCGTTGGCCTTGACCAGCTCAGCCAGCACGAGGCCCAGCTTGACGCGGCGCTCTGCCTGATCCTTGAACATGGCTGCCGGAATCGGCGCATCCTTGGCGTTCGGCACGCCGCGTTGCTCCAGATCCTGACGCGCCATGGCGACCAGACGCTCCTGATCCTGTTCGATCAGCGCGTTCGGCACGTCCAGTTCCGAAATCTTCAGCAGCGCGTCCATCACCTGATTCTTGACGATGGCTTGCGTGCGGCGCTTCGCTTCGCGTTCGAGGTTGTCCTTGATTTCGGCGCGCATCTTGGTCAGATCGCCGTCTTCGATACCGAGCGACTTCGCGAAGTCAGCGTCGATTTCCGGCAGATGCGGCCACTCGATCTTCTTCATCGTGATCGTGAATTGCGCGGTCTTGCCGGCGACATCCTTGCCGTGATAGTCGGCCGGGAATGCCAGGTCGAATTCCTTCGATGCACCGACCGCCAGACCCAGCGCTGCCTGTTCGAATTCCGGCAGCATGCGGCCTTCGCCCAGCACGAACGTGAAGTCTTCGGCGCTGCCGCCCTGGAACACTTCACCTTCGATCTTGCCGACGAAGTCGACCGTCACGCGGTCGCCGTCTTTCGCTGCCGTATCAGCGCCGCCGTCGCCATGCTCGCCGGCTTCGCCGCGAGCGTGGAAATGCACGCGCTGCTTGCGCAGGATGTCCAGCGTGCGGTCGATTTCCGCTTCGCTGATCGTGGTCGTGGTGCGCTCGATTTCAGCCGTGGCGACGTCGCCCAGCTTCACTTCCGGATACACCTCGAAGGTCGCGTCGAACGCGTAGTCGCCTTCCACCGCGTCGGCCTTCGGCGCGAAGCTCGGCTGGCCGGCAACGCGCAGGTTTTCGGCGCGGCTGATGTCGAAGAATTCCTTGCCGACCTTGTCGCTCAGCACTTCGGCTTCCACCTGGCCCGAATACTGTTGCGTGACCATCTTCAGCGGCACCTTGCCCGGGCGGAAACCCGGCATGCGCACATTCTTCGCGAGCTGGCGGATACGCGAATCCACTTCCTTCTGCACGGCATCCTTCGGCAGGGAAATCGTGACGCGGCGTTCGAGCTTGCCGAGGTTTTCAACAACGTTAGCCATGGCTTCAATCGTCCTAAAATTATTCGAGCGAATCAGTTATCTTCTCCGTGCCGCGTCTCGATGTCGCTTCGCGTTCGGCTACATAGCCTCGCATCGATTTCGCGCCTGCGCCGCGGGCTTGCAGGCCGCCGGCAGCACGGTTGGGTCCAAAGAGCCGAATATTTTAGCAAACTATTTGCGCGCTCAAGCGGGATTCCGTGATCGGCCGCGTTTTTCTCGCGCTTTTGCCCTGTTTTCACGTGCCTTTTCGACCATTTCCGGTGCAAGGCGACCCGCTTGCGGCCTGCTGCGCCAGCGCGCCCGACCCCGGAGCCGGCCGCGCGACGGCCAGCCCATGCTCAGCCATCGGCCAGTCGTCGGCAGAACGCGGCGCACCCCGGACGATCCCGGCTATGCCGTTCGACATATTCAGTCGGCGCGCCCATGCTGCTAAAGTTACGCACTCGCTCGGGGCCGCGCCACGCTAACGCTGATTGACACAAGAGCCACGACAGTCCGTTTCACCGCCCTCGCCAAGACTTCAAACTTTAAGAGACACCATGCCGAATTCGCCGTCCTCGCCCGTCGTCGTCATTGCTCCCGATTCTTTTAAAGGCTCGCTTAGCGCGGAACAGGTCGCGCAGTCGATCGCGACCGGCATCCGCCGCGCCCGCCCCGACGCCGACGTGCGCATCTGTCCGATGGCCGATGGCGGCGAAGGCACGCTCGACGCCATGCTCACGCGCGGCGGCGAGCGCCGCACGCTGAACGTGCGCGGCGCGGCCGGTCCGGTGCGCGCGGCGCTCACCGGCCTGCTCGCCGACGGTAGCGCGATCGTCGAAACGGCGGAAGTCGTCGGTATCACGGATCCGGTGGGCATGGGCGTGCCGGTCGAGGCGCGCAGCACGCGCGGCATGGGCGAAGCGATCCGCGCGCTGCTGGACGAAGGCGTGCGGCGCTTTTACGTCGCGCTCGGCGGCAGCAGCACGAACGACGGCGGCGCCGGTCTGCTGGTCGGCCTCGGCCTAAAACTGTTCGACGCGCAGAATCAGGAACTCGACGCCACGCCCGAACAACTCGCGCGGGTCGCGCGGGTCGACGTATCGCAACTCGACGCGCGTCTTGCCGACACGCAGTTCGTCGGCATGTCGGACGTGGATAACCCGTTGACCGGCGAGCATGGCGCGACTGCCGTGTTCGGTCCGCAAAAGGGCGTGAAACCGGATCAGGTCGCACCGGTCGACGCGGCCCTCGCGCATTTCGCCGATCTGCTCGAAGCGGCGCTCGGCCGTCGCGCGCGCGACTTGCCCGGCGCGGGCGCGGCCGGCGGTCTCGGCTTCGCGCTGCACATGCTCGGCGCGCAATTCGAACCGGGCGCGGAAACCGTTTCGCGCCTGATCGGCCTCGACGCCGCGCTCGAAGGCGCGAACTGGCTGATCACCGGCGAAGGCCGCTCGGATGTGCAGACACTGCACGGCAAGGCGCCCTTCATCGCCTGCCGCCATGCCCAGGCTGCGGGCGTGCCGGCCACGCTGCTGTCCGGCGCGGTCGACTCCGCCGCGCTGCCGCGTCTGGCCGAGCACTTCAGCGGCTGCTTCTCGCCGGCGCCCGGCCCGATCACGCTGGAAGTGGCGATTCGCGACGCCGCGCGTCTGCTGGCCGACGAAGCCGAACAATTGACGCGCCTGAAATACGGCGCGCGTTGACCCGCGGGACGGTTGCGGCAACAATCACTGCGCCGCAACCGCCTCACTCACCACGGGAAGACCATGAAGGACTCCGCCAAGACCGGGCTCGAACAGTTCCTCACGTATCGCCTGCATGTGTTGAACAAGCTTGCCGAGCGCGGCATCGGCGAACGCTATCAGGACAAGCTCGGCGTGAGCCTGCCCGAGGCGCGCGTGATTGCGTCGGTGGGTTCGTTCGGTCCGTTTTCGATCATGGAACTGGCGCGGCACGCGAATCTCGACAAGAGCCAGGCGAGCCGCGCGGCCGAAGCGTTGATCCGTCAGGGGCTCGTGCAGCGCGAGCCGAGCGCCGAGGACGGCCGCGTGGTACTGGTGTCGCTGACGCCTGAGGGACGCGCGCTGTATCGCAAGGTCATGCCGATCGCGCGCAAGTGGAACAGCGATCTGTTCGCCTGTCTCGACGAGCAGGAAAAGCTGGCATTCGGCCACGCGCTCGACAGGATCATCGAGACGATGACGGCACGCGAAGTCTGACGCGTCGACGCGTTGTCATGCGCCGGCTCGCGTCACGCGTCGCCGTCGCTTTCCGTGTCGAGGCGGGTGGTCATGGCGGCCGATGCGCCGGAAACGCTCGCGCCGTCCACCCCGGCACCTGACGCAGCGGCCGGGATCGCGCTACCCGACGCTGAATTGATCGCCGCGCTACTCGTCCCCACTGCTTCGACACGAGCGCGCAGCTTGCGCATTAACCGCCACGCGAGCATGGCCAGCGAACCGAGCGCCAACACCAGCGCGGCGCCCAACAGATAGCGGCGCGGCGCACCAGAACCCGCGCTAACCGTCGATGCATCCGCATCACGTCCAATCGGCACCACATCGCCCAGTCGCGCCACCGCCGGTACCGACGACGCGGCATCCATCAAAAGCTTCTCCCGGCTCACCGCCGCCGATTCCACCGCGGCATTGCCCACCGCCAGCGTGAACGGCGCAGCCCCACGCGCGGCGAAGACCAGCGTCGCGGGACGCCAGCCGGCGGTCACCGTCAACGCGCCGCTGCCCAATTCACCGTTGCGCGTGTCGACCACCACACGCCACTGCCGGTCGGTATCCGGCGCGAATTCGAGCGGCGGACTGTTCTGCTCGACGCCGCCATTGCGCAAGCGGAACAGCGTCGCGTTCGACACTTCCCGCCACGGCATCTCCAGCGTCGCGCGCGAATAGACGCGCGCCGGCGCAACCGTATCCGGCTGCGGCAGATTCAGACGCAACCGGTCGACTGGATAAGGACCGCCCGTCGAAAAGAAATACTCGCCGGCCCTCGGCCCGAGATGCGCGACGATCCCCTCCCGCCACATCCGCTGGACGGCTTCGCGTTGCGCGGGCGCGGCGCCGGCGCGCGCCTCCATGTCGATCGATTCGACATAGGGCGAACCATCCAGCCAGTGCAGGCGCAGATAGCGCGCACGCGTGCCGTCGAGTTCGATCCGGTCCTGGCTGAGCGTGCTGCCGTTGTCGTTGACCTTGAGCAGTTGCGCGTCGCCGACGGGCTGCCAGTGACGCAGATCGTCGCTGGCATCGACCGATACGCGGCCCTGGTAATTGTCGTCGCGCAGGTGCACGAGCAGCGCGCTCAGGTGGCTCGTGCGCGATGCGCGCCCGACGTCGACGAGATCGGTGTCGTGCTGATCGCGAGACGGCGGCGCGGCGGTCGCGCGCAGCGAGCCGTCGGCGGAAATCGCCAGACCGATGGGCGCGGAAGGCGCGCTCGACGCGCTCGCCAATCCCGTCGTGGTCAGCGGCAACGGAAACCAGTTCACCGCGCGCAATGTCCGTGTGCCGCGCGCGGCTTCGGGCGGGACGTCGAGCGAGTAAGGCACGGCGTCGCCCGCGCCGTTCAGAACCCGCAGGTCGCCGAGATCGCCGCGCCGGCTCGCGGCGTAGACCGGCGCCAGCAACGGCATGCTGTAGTACGCGGCGCCTTCTTCCATCTGCAGCGCAAAGTGCCGGGCGAAGTCGTCGGTCGCCCATGCGGGAGCGGACGTCAGCGCCCATGCCCAGACGGACACCCATGCACCACGCCAACCGGTCAGTTTCAGGACACGCTTCATTGCTCGGTTTCCACGACTGCGATCCATCCAGGAAGGTGATGTCCCGACGCGGCGAACACACCGCCTCCACGATAACGATACTTCGGCCCGTACCGACCTCGACTCCGAAATTTCGCGGCGTTGGTACGGCAGCGCTCATCCGCGACGCGCGGCGATTTTACGGTTTGGGGTTCGGTCCAACCATGTCAAAATTCGCCACCGGCCACCGGGCCCACCCTCCCTCTTCATCTCCCATTTTCATCCAAGGAAGTTTCAGTGGACATCAACAAACAGCTCGCGGCTCTCACCGCTTCGGAACTCCAGACGGCCGGCGCAAGCCAGGCGACGGCGATTGCCGTCAGCGTGCTGCTGCGTCATCTGCGCTCGCCCGAACTGGTGAAGCTGCTGTCGTCGGCCTTTGAAAATCATCAGGCGGTCATGCTGCAAACGCCGTGGCCCGATCAGATGCTGCAGGCGTTCGAATCGACCCGCCGTTTCCTCGAAGGCGCGGCACAGGCCGAACTGCCGGGCACGCCGGCGCAACCCGACGCCCCGGACGCCTGAGCGGGAGCAACGCGCGCGCGCAACGAAAACCCAACAAAAAACCCCGCCAGTCCAGAGACTTGACGGGGTTCTTCGCGACGAATACATGGTGCGAGGGAGGGGACTCGAACCCCTACACCCTTGCGGGCGTCAGGACCTAAACCTGGTGCGTCTACCAATTTCGCCACCCTCGCAGCCGGCTCAGCGCAAGGCGCCGTGCCGATGTCCTGTACACTCGCGGCCGCGCTCAAAACACGCGCCCGAAAGCGTAAGCGCGAGATTCTAACCGATAGATTCGCGCTTGTCTGCATCTGCCTGGCATCTGTCTGGACGACGCCGATGCTACAATTTTTGGTTCGATGCACGACCATCGTGCCCATGCCTCGCCGCCCGTTCCCCACACGCCCATTCCAGTGAATTTCGACGACCAGTGAATTTCGACGACTATTGCCAGCAGAAAGCGGCGCCGCCCGGATCGAGCAGCTACTACGCGCTACGGCAGGCGCCCGCGAAAAGCCAGCCGCTATTGACCGCGTTGTTCGCGCTGCGCCGCGAGTTCGAGGAAACGGTCAAGGAACTGAGCGATCCGGCCATCGGCCGCACCAAGCTCGCGTGGTGGCAAAAGGAACTGGCCGCGCTGGCGTCGGGCTCGCCTTCGCATCCGGTGAGTCAGGCGCTGGCCGCGTATCTGCCCGATGTGCAGGCTGGGTACCCGGCCTTGCAGGCGCTGCTCGCCGGCTTCGAGATGGATCTCGACCAGGCGCGTTATCTCGACTTCCCGAATCTACGGCGCTATGTGCAGAGCGTCGGCGGCACGTTCGCGTCGCTGGTCGCGCGTGCATCGGCGCGCGATACCGCCCACTCGCCCGAGTGGTCCGCGCCGCTGGGCGACGCGCTGCTGCTCGCGCAACTCGTCGTCGAAACGGGCAACGATGCGCGCCACGGCCGCATCTATATTCCGATCGACGAGATGCAACGCTACAACGTGACGGCCGCGGATCTGATCAACCGGAAATACTCCGACGCGTTCACCGAGCTGATGCGCTTCGAAACCTCGCGCGCGCGCGATGCGTTGATTGCCGCGCGCACGGCGATCCCGGCGGCCGAGCGTCGCGCGCAGCGCACGCTGCTCGCGCTGACGGCGCTCGCACTGGCGCTGCTGGAGGAAATCGAACGCGACGGTTATCACGTGCTGCATCAACGCATCGCGCTGACGCCGGTGCGCAAGCTCTGGATCGCGTGGCGCGCGAAATAAACCGGCCGGATTGAAGCGAAGCAACGCGGATCGCGGCCGCCGTCACGCCCGCAACAGCGGCAGCGGCTCGAAGCGCTGCTGCAGAATCGCGGACGAATCAAGTCCCCACCACGGTCCCAGCACCGTCGCATAGATCTGCCGGAAATCCACACCGACCGGCAGATTGCCGTTGCCGTCGAGTCGCGCGAGCACCGGCGGCACGCCGTACAGGCCGCCGCGCACGCGTCCGCCCATCACGAAATGCGGCGCCACCGTGCCGTGATCGGTACCGTTGCTCTGGTTCTCGCGCGGACGCCGCCCGAACTCCGCGTATGTCATCACCAGCGTGTCGTCCCAACGGCCGAGCTCGACGAGCGCCGACTTCAGCGACGCGAACCCTTCCGCCAATTGTTTGAGCAGCGACGCCTGCTGCCCCGGCTGGTTCTGGTGCGTATCGAAACCGTTCAGCGTCAGACGGATCACCGCGACGCCCTGCCCGCGCTTCGGTTTTTCCCGCGGCGGACCGCCCGCGGGCGAAGGCTGCAACGTGTCGCCGGCGGCCAGCACCTGCATCGCGGTCTTGATCGAGCCGCCGAACGCGCCGCCCGGAAACACGGTCTTCAACTGCGCCTGACCTTGCGTGGGACGCAGCCGGTCGGCCGCTTTCACGATGTCGTTCTCGACGTCGAGAATGTGCGCGAGTTCGGGGTTGCGCTCATGCAGCGAGACCGGCGTCACGAGACGCGATGCCTTGACGAACTGCGCCGGATTCACGAGCGCGATGGCGCGTGCGCCGTTCGCGAGCGGCCCCATCTCGGCGCTGCCGATCACCACGCCGTCGGCGGCGAAACCGGACGGCACCGGCGACTGCGCGAAGGCACGCGTGAGCCAGCCTTCGCGCAGATACTGATCGGAGCGCGACGCGGTATCCCAGATCTCGATCGAACGGAAATGCGACAGGTTCGGCTGCGCATAGCTCACGCCTTGCACGATCGCCAGTTGCTGGCTCTGCCACAGCGGCATCAACGCCTGCAACGAGGGATGCAGCGCGGTGCGCTCATCGAGCTGGATAGCCTGCTCGCGCTTGATACCGATGTTCTTGCGCAGCTGATAGTAAACAGGATCGGCGAACGGGATCACGGTGTTCAACCCGTCGTTGCCACCCTTGAGTTCGACGAGGATCAGCAGGTTGTCGTAGCCGCGAGCCGACGTGCCGCCCAACCCTTCCTGCTGCGCGCCGAACGCGCGCGGCAGCCAGAGCGCGGCGCTCGCGGCGGCGCCCATCGAGAGAAAGCTGCGTCGTTTCATCCTGCACCTCGATCGATTGTTTGCGTTGTTCAGACCGTTGCTTCGCGCGACCCGTCGTGATGCGCGCCGGGCGCTCACTTCAATTGATAAGCCGGGTCCATCAGCAGCGCTTCCAGATAGGCGCTCGCGGTCGAATCGGTTTCGATCGCATCGACCGGCGTCAGCGGCAGGACCGCGTGCTGCAGCTGCAGTTCCGCCGACAGGCCCGGCTTCGCGGTCGGCGCGGTGTTATAGCGGGCGAGCCACGTGTCGATATCGAAGCGTACGCCTCCTTGCCCGCCCTGGCCCGTTCGCGCCATCACATGTTGCAACTGCGGTTGTAACGGCGGATTACCGCGCGTGGCGACAGCCGCCGACGCGTTGATCGTCTGACCACCCGGAGCCGTCGAGCCTCGCGCCGCGAGATCGCCGCTCGCCGGACCGGCCGCTGCGCCCTTCCCGTTCACCGGCTTGCTCATCGCACGCGGCCTGCCCGCCTCGGTCGCGCGAAACAACTGCTCGACGAATTGCTTGCGGGCCAGCAGTGTCGAACTATTGATCCACGTCGTGCCGCCCGGCCAGCCCTTCACGTTCGGCGGATAGAACAGGTTCTCGCCAAGCGTGCGGATCTGCGCGGCAAATGGCGTGGTGTTGTCGTAACCGATGTCGAACGCCCGCAGCGTGCCGACCACGAATTCCGCCGGCGATTTCACCAGCACGCCGCGATCGTCGTCGGCCCAGAACGCGTCGCTCATGAAGAGACCTCGCAGCGCGACCTTGATGTCGTAATGGCTCGCGCGAAAGCGCGCGGCGATCGGCGCGATACGCGCCGGGTCCGGCGTATCGGAGACGAACTCGCGCCACAGCTTGTCCGTGACGAAGGTGGCCGTCTCCGGCCGCGCGAGCAGGATGTCGAGCACCTGATCGCCGTCGAACGGACCGGCTTCGCCGAGCACCGTCTTCTCGCCGTCGTCGTGCTGGTTTGCGCGCCATACGTACGCCTGCGTGTCGGGATCGAGACTCCAGCCGGTGTACGCGCGCGCTGCTTCCGACACGTCGCGCTGCGTGTAATGGCCTTCGCCGAGGGTGAACAGCTCCATCACTTCGCGCGCGAAGTTTTCGTTGGGCTTGCCCTTGCGATTGCTTGCGCCGTCCAGGTACTGCAGCATCGCGGGATCTTTCGCGACGTCGTGCAGCATTTCGCCGAAGTTGCCGAGCGCGTCGCGTCGCAGCAGCATGTTCTGCTGCGCCATCTGCTGCGGATAGCCGACCTTGTCCTGTCCCGACGTGAAGTGGTTCGACCAGAACAAGGTCATGCGTTCGGTCAGCGGCGATGGCGTCGCGAGCATTTCGCGCACCCACCATGCGCGTAGCGCTTCGTAACGCTGGCCGCGCAGACGCTGTTCGTCGCGGCGCTGGTCGTCGGTCCAGGCTTTGCGTTCGTCGCGCGTCGGAACCGGTTCGAGCACCCAGTCGGGCAGCGGCGTCGACGCTTCGGTGCGGGTGCCCGCCAGCACTTTATCGACGGCCTGCTCGCGCGTGAGTCCGACGTATTGCGCAAGCTCGGCGCTGTCCGGCGCGAAGCCGACGCGGGTGAGGAAGAAGCGCGCGTCGTCGGCATCCAGCAACGCGGCCTGCCCGCTCTCCGGGCTAGCGGTCACGTCGGATGCCGCGGTGGCCGCGGCGGCCGCGCGATGCTTGACGTGCGGACCGTGAGGAACACCCGGCTGATCGGCCCAGGCCGGCCAGGCGTACGCCGCGGCAAGCAGGGTGGCCGATGCGGCTAGCGCACAAACGCGATAGCCGCGATTACCACGTGCTGGCAATTTCATCATGGGTCATCCGGGTCGGCCCTACGTTATGAAAGGCGTTCGCGCATCCTGCCGAAAGATCGGCCAACGACAGCCAGCGCTCCGCTCTGACGACTCAACGGCAGACTGGACGGGAAAGTTGACGGGGGAAGTGCAACGAAATTTTTCAGCGCGGAGGGCGCGCAGCGGACAAAACGGACAGGCAAGGGATGAGCAAGACAGCGGCCCACGGCCGGGCACGAAAATGGCTACCGCTTATAGAGTTCGCGGACGGCGTCTTCGATATGCTGACGTAACAGACGCCGTTCGTCGGGCGTCATATGACCATCACGGCGGCGTTGATCGAGATCGGGGGGGACGGCGGTGCGCAACATCACATCGGATGCGGGACGTTCGACAGGCAGGTTGTGGCGATTCGACCTACCGTTGCCTTGCCTGGGCGCGCGCTCGCTCGCGGCTCTGTCGGCGGAAGGCTGGGCATGGGCGAGCGTCGGTCCCAGTGAGCCTGCAAGCGTTCCGGCAACTGCCAGTGCAACAACGCTCAAGCGCACATTCGGCCAAACCCCTCCCATCATCTTGTTCCCTTCGTGGCGCGGCAAACGGCTACCTCAAATGCGTATACAGACCCCAGCAACGAACCGGGTGCAAAGCCCGGGAATAAGCCGGGTGCGAGAGTGTTTAGTCGAGTGAAGTATCCACCGAACAGCCGCATTCAGTAAAGCAGTCTACCTGCCCGTCCTTTACGTCGTGCCACAGTGCGGGTAAATTTTGTAACTGACTGTAACCCGTTAAATGAAGCAAACGCGCACCACTTTCTAATCGCGCTAAGATGCCGACCATGGAAACTAAAAACCCTTCGAAAATCCTCGTCGTCGACGACGATCCACGCCTGCGCGATCTGCTGCGCCGCTACCTCGGTGAACAAGGCTTCAATGTCTATGTCGCCGAAAACGCGCCGTCCATGAACAAGCTGTGGGTACGTGAGCGTTTCGATCTGCTCGTGCTTGATCTGATGCTGCCCGGCGAGGACGGCCTGTCCATCTGCCGCCGTCTGCGCGGCAGCAACGACCGCACGCCGATCATCATGCTGACGGCCAAGGGTGAAGACGTCGACCGCATCGTCGGCCTGGAAATGGGCGCCGACGACTATCTGCCCAAGCCGTTCAACCCGCGCGAACTGGTCGCGCGCATCCACGCGGTGCTGCGTCGCCAGTCGCCGTCGGAACTGCCGGGCGCGCCGTCGGAAACCACCGAGGTGTTCGAGTTCGGCGAGTTCGCGTTGAACCTCGCCACCCGCACGCTCACCAAGGCCGGCCAGGAAATCCCGTTGACCACGGGCGAGTTCTCGGTGCTCAAGGTGTTCGCGCGTCATCCGCGTCAACCGCTGTCGCGTGAAAAGCTGATGGAGCTCGCGCGCGGCCGCGAATACGAAGTGTTCGACCGTAGTCTCGACGTGCAGATCTCGCGTCTGCGCAAGCTGATCGAGCCGGACCCGGGCAGCCCGCGCTTCATTCAAACCGTCTGGGGTCTCGGCTATGTGTTCATCCCCGACGGTGCAGCCTGAGTTTGCTCTCGCCTCCTGTTTTTGATCTCAGATAAGAAGGGCCCATGCGGATCGACCGGCGCCTCCTGACGCTCGCGTTCGGCGGCCTTTTCTGGCGGACCTTTCTGTTGATCGCGCTGTTGATCGCAGTGAGTCTCGCCGCGTGGTTCCAGAGCTTCCGGGTGATCGAACGCGAGCCGCGCGCGCAGCGCGTGGCCCTGCAACTGGTCGCGATCGTGAAGCTCACGCGCACCGCCCTCCTTTATTCCGATCCCGACCTGCGGCGCGCCCTGCTGCAGGATCTGGAGAGCAATGAAGGCGTGCGCGTGTATCCGCGCGAAACCTCCGACAAGTACAAGCTCCAGCCCGACGAGTCGCTGAACCGGCTGATCGAACACGACATTCGCGGCCGGCTCGGCGACGACACCGTGATCGCGCAGAGCGTGAACGACATCCCCGGCGTGTGGATCAGCTTCAAGATCGACGACGACGACTACTGGGTCGCGCTCGACCGCGATCAACTCGATAACGCGACCGGTCTGCAATGGGCTGGCTGGGGCGTGTTCGCGCTGGCGCTGTCGCTGTTCGGCGCGGCCTTCATCACGAGTCTGGTGAACCGGCCGTTCGCACGTCTTGCGATGGCCGCGCGCAAGGTCGGCTCGGGCCAGTCGCCCGAACCGTTGCCCGAGCGCGGCATGGGTGTGGCCGCCGAAACCAATCGCAGTTTCAACCAGATGGTGCAGGATCTCGAACAGCTCGAAGCCGATCGCGCGCTGATGCTCGCGGGCATCTCGCACGATCTGCGCACGCCACTCGCGCGGCTGCGGCTCGAAACCGAAATGAGCCCGTCCGATCAGAGCACGAAGGACGCGATGGTCGACGACATCGAGCAGATGGACATGATCATCGGCCGCTTCCTCGATTACGCGCGGCCGGTGCAGCGCGTGCCGGAACCCGTCGACCTGTCGGTGATCGCCGGCGAACTCGCCGCGCGCATGCAGAGCGAGGACAGCATGCGGCTGATCACGCGGCTGGCGCCGTCGGCGGTGATCGAGGCCGACGAGACCGACATGCGTCGCGTGGTCGGCAATCTGCTGGAGAACGCGCGCAAGTATGGCCTGAGCGACGGCGACGGCATCCCGCACGTGATTCTGGAGACGCGCGTGTCGCACTCGCGCGTCGAGCTTTCGGTGGTCGACGAAGGCCCCGGCATTCCGGAAGATCAACTCGCGCTCGTCACGCGGCCGTTCTATCGTGTGAATTCGGCGCGCACCCAGGCGAACGGCACGGGCCTGGGCATGGCAATTGTGCAGCGGCTCGTCGGCCGTTATCGCGGCGCGCTGCGTCTGCGCAATCGCACGCCAGGCCCGGGACTCGAAGTCACGATCGAGTTCCCGCTCGCCAAGGGCGCTTGAGTTCCAATGCGCGTCTGGAAGCAATCACTGCTTCCAGATAGCCGCCGCGGCCATCGGCCGCGTTGAATAATAACTATCCGGGTGGTTAGTCAAAAACTATTGAACGGATAGGTCAATAGAACTATAGTGATCAACGTGTAACGCGCTCGTTATGACGAGCCAGTAGCCTCAGACATGCTGTTTTTCCAACTCACGAAGGAGCACTCGCATGAAAACCGTTGGCGATAAAGTCGAAGCGTTCACCATCACCGCCGCCAAGCCCGGCTTCAACAATCACGAGGAAAACGGTGTCTCCGCGTTCGAGGAGATCACCGAGCAGTCGTTTCCGGGCAAGTGGAAGATCATCTATTTCTATCCGAAGGACTTCACCTTCGTGTGCCCGACCGAAATCGTCGAGTTCGGCAAGCTGGCCAAGGATTTCGAGGAACGCGACGCGGTGCTGCTCGGCGGCAGCGTCGACAACGAGTTCGTGAAGCTCGCCTGGCGCCGCGAGCACAAGGATCTCGACAAGCTGAACCACTATGCGTTCGGCGACGTGAAGGGCGAACTGATCGATCAACTCGGCGTGCGCGACAAGGAAGCCGGCGTCGCGCTGCGCGCCACCTTCATCGTCGATCCGGACAATACGATCCAGCACGTGTCGGTGAACAATCTGAATGTCGGCCGCAATCCGGAAGAAGTGCTGCGTATTCTCGACGGCCTGCAGACGGACGAACTGTGTCCGTGTAACCGCGCGGTCGGCGGCGCAACGCTTTAAGCCGTGTCACCGAAAGCCCGCTGCGCTTGAAAAAGCCGCGGGCTTTTTTATCGACCACCGATAGGAGAGCTCGATGGAATTCCTGGCTTCGATCAAGGCCCTCGTGCCGGACTACGCGAAAGACATCCGTCTGAATCTGGACGGCACGATCGCGCGCTCGTCGCTCGAGGGAAACGATGCGGTCGGCGTCGCGCTGGCCGCGGCCTTCGCCGCGAAAAGCACGCTGATCGTCACCGCGATTCGGGAAGCGGGCGTGCTGTCGGCGGAGGAAACCAACGGCGCGCTGACCGCCGCCGCGTTGATGGGCATGAACAACGTCTGGTATCCGTACGTCGAGATGACGGGCAGCGCGGATCTGAAGTCGCAACCCGCGCAGTTGCGGATGAATGCTTATGCGTCGCACGGCGGCGTGGATAAGCGGCGCTTCGAGATGTATGCGCTGGCGGCGTCGATCATCGGCAAGTGTCACTTCTGCGTGAAGTCGCACTTCGATACGCTGGTCGCGGAAGGTATGAGTTCGACGCAATTGCGCGATGTCGGTCGCATCGCGGCGGTGATCAATGCCACCGCGCAGTGTATTGCCGCCGAGGGGAAATAGCGGTTGAACACGGTTGAGCGCGCTTGATGCGCTCGATGCGCGACGCGATGTGAAGCGTGAATCATCGCGTCGCGCGGTGCTTTAAAACGATGCTTCCACCGCGCACGCGACGACGCGCACGCCCTTCTCCTCAGTGCTTCACCAGCAACACCGCCGCCTGCGCCTCGATCCCCTCGCCTCGTCCGAGATAGCCGAGCTTCTCGTTGGTCTTCGCCTTCACGTTGACCCGTTCGAGCGGCAGACCGAGATCGGCGGCGATATTCGCGCGCATCCCGTCGATATGCGGCGCGAGCTTCGGCGCCTGCGCGATCACGCTGCTATCCACGTTGCCGATCGAAAAGCCCGCCGCCTTCACGCGCGCGACACATTCGCGCAGCAGCACGCGGCTGTCGGCGCCGGCGAACTTCGCATCCGTATCCGAGAAATGACGGCCGATGTCGCCCAGCGCGGCGGCGCCGAACAGCGCGTCGGTGATCGCGTGCAGCAGCACGTCAGCGTCCGAATGCCCGAGCAAGCCGCGCTCGTACGGAATCGTCACGCCGCCGATGATCAACGGACGCCCCGGCACCAGCGCGTGCACGTCGTAGCCTTGCCCAATTCTGAAATCCATGTGCGTCAAGTCCTCAAGTCCGCGGGTTCATTGAAACTATGATGTCGCCGAGTCCGGCAACCGGCCGCGATGCCACCATGGCATCGCCGCGATCAGGCCGCTCAAGCGGCTGACGCCCGGCTCAGAATCGCCTCGGCCAGATCGAAATCTTCCGGATAAGTGACCTTGAAATTGCGCAGGCTGCCTTGCACGAGTTTCGGCGCCAGCCCGAGCCATTCGATCGCGCTCGCCTCGTCGGTCAGGTCGTGACCGTCGGCCTGGGCACGCAGAATCGCGTCGCGCAGCGTGCCGATGCGGAACATCTGCGGCGTTTGCGCCTGCCACAAACCGTCGCGCGCCTCGGTGCGGGCGATGCGGTTGTCCGTGGAGGCCGGGTCGATCCGCTTCAAGGTATCCGCCACCGGCAAGGCCATGATGCCGCCGACCGCATCGTCCTTCAGCGCGGCGACCAGCGCGCGGATCAGCGCGGGCGTGATGCCGGGACGGGCCGCGTCGTGCACCAGCACCCAGTCGTCGTCGTGCGCGCCGAATTCGGCGAGCGCATGCAGGCCATTGAGCACCGACGCCTGGCGCGACGCCCCGCCGCAACGGCGCACCGCGAAGCGCAAGCCGCCGAAGCGGCGGCCGTCGAAGTGCTGGTCGTCAGGCGCGATCACCAGCAGGGTCTGCGCGAATTCGCTGCAGGCGTCGAACGCGGCGAGCGAGTAATGCAGCATGTCGCGGCCAGCGACGGTGCGGTATTGCTTGGGCATCGCGGCGCCGGAACGGCTGCCGGTACCGGCGGAGGGAATCAGGGCAAAAAGGCGGGAAGTCACGAGGGCGGCAGCCGCGAAGTCAAAGTAAAGGACGGATTTTATAATAGGTCCTTCGCATCCACGCCCCGACACGCGTAAACTTGCCGCTCACGTGTGAGCCCGAGGCCGCCTTTTCTCTTCTATGCCAGACATCGCCGCATCATCGCAGTCCACTTCGCCCGTCGCGCTCGTCAAGGCCGGCCAGCGTTTCGCCTTCGACGGCACGCACGGCTCGGCCGATGCGCTGCTGATCGCCCGCTACCATCTCGCGTATCGCGACCGGGTGCCGCTGCTGGCGGTCGTCTGCGAAAGCGCGGTCGACGCGCAGCGTCTGTCGCAGGAAATCGGCTTCTTCGCGCCCGAAGCGAAGGTACGCCTGCTGCCCGACTGGGAAACGCTGCCTTACGACACCTTTTCGCCGCACCAGGATCTGGTCTCGGAGCGGCTCGCCACCTTGCACGATCTCGGCGAGGCGCGCTGCGACATCCTGCTGGTGCCGGCCACCACCGCGCTGTATCGCATGCCGCCGGCCTCGTTTCTCGCCGCGTATACGTTCTCGTTCTCGCAGGGCGAGCGTCTCGACGAAGCGAAACTCAAGGCGCAGCTGACGCTGGCCGGCTACGAGCACGTGAGCCAGGTGGTGCGTCCCGGCGAATACTGCGTGCGCGGCTCGCTGCTCGACCTGTTTCCGATGGGCTCGCCCTTGCCATACCGGATCGACCTGTTCGACGATCAGGTCGATTCGATCCGCGCGTTCGATCCCGATACGCAGCGCAGCCTGTACCCGGTGAAGGACGTGCGCCTGCTGCCGGGCCGCGAATTCCCGTTCGACGAAGCCGCGCGCACCGCGTTTCGCAGCCGCTGGCGCGAGACCTTCGAGGGCGATCCGAGCCGCGCGTCGATTTATAAGGACATCGGCAACGGCGTGCCGTCGGCGGGCATCGAATACTATCTGCCGCTGTTCTTCGACGACACCGCGACGCTGTTCCACTATCTGCCCGAGGGCGCGCAACTGGCGTTCGTCGGCGATCTGGATGCGGCGATCCGGCGCTTTACCAACGACACGAAGCAGCGCTACAACTTCCTGTCGCACGACCGCGACCGGCCGATCCTCGAACCGCAGCGGCTGTTCCTGTCGGACGAAGATTTCTACGCGTTCGCCAGGCCGTTCGCGCGCCTCGCGCTGCCCGCCAACGCGGGCGGCGGCTGGTCCACGCCGTTGCCCAATCTGGCGATCGACCGCCATGCGGACGACCCGGTCGCCGCACTGCGCGCGTATCTTGCCACCACGCCGAACCGCGTGCTGTTCGCCGCCGAATCGGCGGGCCGCCGCGAAACGCTGCTGCAACTGCTCGCCGACAATCAGCTGCGCCCCGCGTCGAGCGACAGTTTCCAGGCGTGGCTGCAGGGCGACGCGCGGTTTTCGCTAGGCGTCGCGCCGCTCGCCAACGGTTTCGCGGTGCCGATCGACGGTATCGCGGTCATCACCGAAACGGAGCTGTACGGACCGCTCGCGCGCCGCGCGGGACGCCGCCGCCAGGAACAGGCGAGCAACGTCGATTCGATGGTGCGCGATCTGTCCGAGTTGAAGGTCGGCGATCCGGTCGTGCATTCGCAGCACGGCATCGGCCGCTATATGGGACTCGTGACGATGGATCTCGGCGAAGGCGAGACCGAGTTCCTGCACCTCGAATACGCGGGCGACAGCAAGCTCTACGTGCCGGTCGCGCTGTTGCACGTAATTTCCCGCTATAGCGGCGCGGACCCGGAAAGCGCGCCGCTGCATTCGCTCGGCTCCGGCCAGTGGGAAAAAGCCAAGCGCAAGGCCGCCCAGCAGATTCGCGATACCGCCGCCGAACTGCTGAATCTGTACGCGCGCCGCGCCGCGCGCCAGGGCCACGCGTTCCCGCTCGAACCGAAGGATTACGTGAAGTTCGCCGAGAGCTTCGGCTTCGAGGAAACGCCCGACCAGGCCGCCGCGATCGCCGCCGTGATCGGCGACATGACAAGCGGCAAGCCGATGGACCGGCTGGTATGCGGCGACGTCGGCTTCGGCAAGACCGAGGTCGCCTTGCGCGCGGCCTTCATCGCGGTGATGGGCGGCAAGCAGGTCGCGCTGCTCTCGCCCACCACGCTGCTCGCCGAACAGCACACGCAGACCTTCAGCGACCGCTTTTCCGACTGGCCGGTGCGGATCGCGGAACTGTCGCGCTTCAAGTCGACGAAGGAAGTCAACGCGGCGATCCAGCAGATCAACGAGGGCAGCGTCGATATCGTGATCGGCACGCACAAGCTGCTGTCGTCCGATGTGCAGTTCAAGCGCCTCGGGCTCGTGATCATCGACGAGGAACACCGCTTCGGCGTGCGCCAGAAGGAAGCGCTCAAGGCGCTGCGCGCGGAGGTCGACGTGCTTACGCTGACCGCCACGCCGATCCCGCGGACGCTCGGCATGGCGCTCGAAGGTCTGCGCGATTTTTCGGTGATCGCCACCGCGCCGCAGAAACGTCTCGCGATCAAGACCTTCGTGCGCCGCGAGGAAGACGGCGTGATTCGCGAGGCGATGCTGCGCGAACTGAAGCGCGGCGGCCAGGTGTACTTCCTGCACAACGAAGTCGAGACCATCGAGAACCGCCGGCAGATGCTCGAGGCCCTCGTGCCCGAAGCGCGGATCGCGGTCGCGCACGGCCAGATGCACGAGCGCGAACTCGAACGCGTGATGCGGGACTTCGTCGCGCAGCGCGCCAACGTGCTGTTGTGCACGACGATTATCGAAACCGGTATCGACGTGCCGAGCGCCAACACGATCCTGATCCATCGCGCGGACAAGTTCGGTCTCGCGCAATTGCATCAGTTGCGTGGCCGCGTGGGCCGCTCGCATCACCAGGCGTATTCGTATCTGCTGGTGCACGATCCGCAAGGCCTCACCAAGCAGGCGCAGCGTCGCCTCGAAGCGATCCAGCAGATGGAGGAACTCGGTTCGGGCTTCTATCTGGCCATGCACGATCTGGAAATCCGCGGTACCGGCGAGGTGCTCGGCGACAAGCAGTCGGGCGAGATTCACGAGATCGGCTTCCAGCTCTACACGGACATGCTCAACGACGCGGTGAAGGCGCTCAAGGAAGGCAAGGAACCCGACCTCACCGCGCCGCTCGCCGCGACCACCGAGATCAACCTGCACGCACCGGCGATTCTGCCCGCCGACTATTGCGGCGACGTGCAGGAGCGTCTGTCGCTGTACAAGCGCCTCGCCAATTGCGAGCACAACGATTCGATCGACGGCATCCAGGAAGAACTGATCGACCGCTTCGGCAAGTTGCCGCCGCAGGCGCATGCGCTGGTGGAGACGCATCGGCTGAGGCTCGCGGCGAAACCGCTCGGCATTTCGAAGATCGATGCCGGCGAAGCGGTGATCGGTTTGCAGTTCATCCCCAATCCGCCGATCGACGCGATGCGGATCATCGAGATGGTGCAGAAGCACAAGCACATCAAGCTCGCGGGCCAGGACAAGCTGCGCATCGAAACGCGCAGCCCCGACCTCGCGGTGCGGGTGGCGACGGTCAAGGAAACCTTGCGTGCGCTTGGCGCGCCGGCCCGTGGCAATCCAGGCAATGCGGGCGCCGCTGCTACGCGATAGGTTTGTCCGCTATCGCATGGATCGGCATGGATCGGCATGGATCGGCGTGGGTCGGCTTGAATGGAATACGTGCCGTCGCTGGAAAACGCGGCACGTATAGCGTTTTTCCGCTCATGCTGCGCTGCGCAAACACGCGGCGCGGCATACGGGGGGTTATTTTTTGGGTATGATCGAAAGACTCAAATGCCGGAGTCCTGTCATGTCTCACGTCGCTGATACAGCGCAGTCGTCAACGCCCGCTTCCGCTTCTTCCGCTTCCTCTCCCGTTTCGCTCCCCTGGGTCACCCGCCTCGTGTCGATGGACACGGTCAGCCGCAATCCCAATCTCGGCCTGATCGAAACCGTGCGCGACGAACTGCGCGCGGCCGGCGTGCAAGCCACGCTCACGCATGACCCAAGCGGCAAATGGGCGAACCTGTTCGCGACGATCCCCGCGCACGACGGCGAGACCAACGGCGGCGTGGTGCTGTCCGGTCATACGGACGTGGTGCCGGTGGACGGCCAGCAGTGGGACAGCGATCCGTTCAAGCCCGAGATTCGCGACGACAAGCTGTACGGCCGCGGCACCTGCGACATGAAGGGGTTCATCGGCGCGGCGCTCGCGCTCGTG
Source organism: Paraburkholderia sp. D15 (assembly GCF_029910215.1). NCBI lineage: Bacteria > Pseudomonadati > Pseudomonadota > Betaproteobacteria > Burkholderiales > Burkholderiaceae > Paraburkholderia > Paraburkholderia sp. D15. The sequence continues at coordinate 2,426,814 of NZ_CP110395.1, forward strand.
CCCGACATGCAGCGCGTGAAGCTCGCGAAGCCGATTCACTTCGCGCTCTCGTTCGACGAAGAAGTGGGCTGCGCCGGCGCGCCGCTGATGATCGCCGACCTGATGAAGCGCGGCGTGAAGCCGGACGGCTGCATCGTCGGCGAACCGACCAGCATGCGCCCGATCGTCGCGCACAAGGGCATCAACGCGTATCAGTGCTGCGTGCGCGGCCAGGCCGCGCATTCGTCGCTCACGCCGAAGGGCTTGAACGCGATCGAATACGCGGCGCGTCTGATCTGCTATATCCGCGACATGGCCGATCAGTTCCGCGAGCAAGGCCCGTTCGACGAACTGTACGACGTGCCCTTCACCACCGCGCAGACCAGCACGATCACCGGCGGCAACGCGATCAATACCGTGCCGGCCGAATGCAGATTCCAGTTCGAATTCCGCAATCTGCCCACCCTGGACCCGGAGCCGATCTTCGCGCGCATCGATCAATACGCGCGTGAAACGCTGTTGCCGAAAATGTTGCGCGAACATCCATCGGCGGCGATCGAGATCACGAAGATCGCCGCGGCGCCCGGGCTCGATTCGTCTGAACAAGCGGCCATCACGCAACTCGTGCGCGCGCTGACCGCCGATCAGGACAAGCGCAAGGTGGCCTACGGCACCGAAGCGGGGCTGTTCTCGCTGGCCGGCATTCCGAGCATCGTGTGCGGGCCCGGCGATATCCAGCAGGCTCACAAGGCCAATGAATTCGTCGCGCTGGAGCAGTTGGTGGCGTGCGAACGCTTCCTGCAAAAATTCATTCACAGCATGACGGTCGACGCGCACGCGCACTGATGAATCCTGGCGCACGCAAGCGAAACTGAGCGGCACGAAAAAAGTCCTATACATATCGACACACCACGAGCCGCCCACGCCATGTCAACCGCCACGCCGCAACATACGGACCACACGATCGACGGCGAGCCGATCCCCACGCTCGACGACATCGCCACCCAGCACTTCGCGTTGACGCCGTGGGTCACGCGAACGCCGGTATTCGACCGGATGGATTTCGCGTCGCTGGAAGGCACGGTGGTCAACTTCAAGTTCGAGTTGTTGCAGGTGAGCGGCAGTTTCAAGGCGCGCGGCGCGTTCACCAATCTGCTCGCGCTGGACGAAACCCAGCGCAGCGCAGGCGTGACCTGCGTGTCGGGCGGCAATCATGCGGTGGCGGTCGCGTACGCGGCCATGCGGCTTGGCGTCAGCGCGAAGGTGGTGCTGTTTCGCGCGGCCAACCCGGCGCGCGTCGCGCTGTGCCGGCAGTATCGCGCGGACATCGTGTTCGCCGAGAACATCGCCGAGGCGTTCGAACTCGTGCGCCGCATCGAAGCGGAGGAAGGCCGCTATTTCGTGCACCCGTTCAACGGTTATCGCACGGTGCTCGGTTCGGCCACGCTCGGCTACGAATGGGCGACGCAGACGCCCGACCTCGAAGCGGTCGTGCTGCCGATCGGCGGCGGCGGTCTCGCGGCCGGCGTGTCCACCGCGATGCGGCTCGCGAATCCGCGCATCCACGTGTATGGCGTGGAACCCGAGGGCGCGGACGTGATGGGCCGCAGCTTCGCGGCCAATCACACCATCAAGATGGGCTCCATGCACGGCATCGCCGATTCGCTGATGTCCCCGCATACCGAGGAGTACAGCTACGAGTTGTGCCGCCGTCATATCGACGAGCTCGTCACCGTATCCGACGACGACCTGCGCGCCGCCATGCTGACCTTGTTCGGACAACTGAAGCTCGCGGTCGAACCGGCCTGCGCGGCCGCGACGGCCGCCTTGCTCGGACCGCTGCGCGAACGTCTGCAAGGCAAGCGCGTGGGCGTGCTGCTGTGCGGCACCAATACCGACCCGGTCAGTTTTGCCGCGCATATCGAACGCGCGCGCCAGCATGCGTCAGAGTTTCCCGCGCAATCAGCGCAATAAACATTGCGCTTCGGCTTTCCTTGTCAAGGGACTAGCCTATCCTTCTCAGGTTGGTATCATTCGTTAATCGATATCCGGGAGGAACACCTATGAGCATGGTCAAGGAATTCAAGGAATTTGCCCTCAAGGGCAACGTGATGGATCTTGCGGTCGGTGTGATTATCGGCGGCGCCTTCTCCACCATCGTCAATTCGATTGTTAAAGACCTGATCATGCCGGTTGTCGGGCTTGCCACCGGCGGCCTCGATTTCTCCAACAAATTCATCCGCCTCGGCGAGATTCCGCCCACCTTCAAGGGTAGCCCGGAGTCGTACAAGGATTTGCAGACGGCCGGCGTGGCGGTGTTTGGCTACGGCTCGTTCATCACCGTGCTGATCAACTTCATCATCCTGGCGTTCATCATTTTCCTGATGGTCAAATTCATCAACAATCTGCGCAAGCCGGCCGAAGCCGCGCCGGCCGCACCGCCGCCCACGCCGGAAGACGTGCTGCTGCTGCGTGAGATCCGCGATTCGCTGAAGAATTCGCCGCGATAAGACTCGTTAGACCGCCTGGATTCTGGCGGCTGGGTTCTTGAACAAAAAAGCCTGTTGCGATGTAAATCGCAACAGGCTTTTTTAATGGCAATGACGGTAGCGAACGGATAAGCGGATGCCTTAAGCGTCCTTCTTCTCTTTCCGGCTGACCGCGCTGTCGATCATCGCCTCGAGCTGGCCGAAATTGACAGGCTTCGTCAGATGCGAAGTGAAGCCGGCGCTCACGCAGCGGCGCACGTCCTCGTCGGTGCCGAAGCCGGTCAACGCGACCGCCGGCGCATCCGAATGCTCGCGGAACGCCTTGATGAAGTCGAGCCCGGTGCCGTCCGGCAGACCCACGTCGCTGACGATCAGGTCGAAAGTCTGCAACTGCGTGGCGGCGAGCGCATCGTCGACGCGCCCCACCACGGTCACGTCGTGACCGAGACTGCGGATCAGTTGCGCCATGACCTCGGCGGTATCCACGTGGTCCTCGATCAGCAGAATGGTCAGCAATCCGCCCGAGCGCGCTTCGCTCGGCACCACCACCGGTTCCACCGCAGCGGGGGCGGCCGCGGTGGGCAGCGTGATCGTGAAGGTCGCGCCGCAGTGCGCGCCGGGGCTTTGCGCAATGACCGTGCCGCCGTGCACGTCGGTCAAGGCCTTGGTGATCGCGAGGCCGAGACCGAGGCCGCCGAACTGCCGCGTCATGTTCTGGTCGCCCTGCTCGAACGCGTTGAAGAGCTTGCCGATCTGCTCCGGCTCGATCCCGATGCCGGTATCCTCGACCGAGATCTGCACATGCATGCGTTCGTCGCGCGTGCGCAGATAGATGTGGCCGCCGTCCGGCGTGAACTTGGCGGCGTTGCGGATCAGGTTCCACAGCATCTGCTGCAGCCGCGCGCGGTCGGCCAGCACATAGTGATGCCGCGCCAGCTTGTGCACGTGCACGTCCTGCTGCTTCACCTGGATTTCGCTGCGGAACAGTTCGAGCACGCTGTCCATCACTTCGTGCACATCGACGGTCTCCAGCGACAAACGCAGCTTGCCGTTCGCGACCCGCGTGAGGTCGAGCAGATCGTCGATCAACCGCGCTTCCAGTTCCACGTTGCGGCGAATCATCCGCACGCTCGCGCGCGCCTGCTCGGGCAGATCGGGAATCATCTCCAGCACGCTCGCGCCGGCCAGCACCGGCGTGAGCGGCGTGCGCAATTCGTGCGACAGCATCGCGAGAAAGCGGTCCTTCGCGCGGTTCGCGTCCTCGGCGATCTGCCGCGCGGCCTGTTCGGACGCGAGCAGCCGCTCGCGCTCCTCGATCGCCTCGCGCTGCGAATGAATGTCCGTGCAACTGCCGAACCACTTGCTGACGTTGCCGTCGGCGTCGCGCATCGCCACCACGCGCGCGTCGAACCAGCGGTATTCGCCGTCGTGACGGCGAATCCGCAGTTCGTGCCGGTAATCGCCGGCGCGGCTCGCGACCGCCTTGAGCCACGTCCGGCGGATTTCCTCGCGATCGTCCGGATGCACCGCGTCGAGCCACGCGAGGCCGTACGAACTGCTTTCGGCGAGGCCCGTGTAGTCGTACCACTGCTTCGACAGAAAATCGCAATCGCCCTCGGCATTGCAGGTCAGCACGAGATGCGGCAAGGCTTCCGACAACGTACGGTAGTGCTGCTCGCGATCGCGCAACAACAACGCTTCGTCCGACGCGCGTTGCAGGCGCACCTGCGACAACACGCGCTCGACGGCTTCCGGCAGGTAATCGAGGTAGTCGCCCGATTTCGGCACCACGTCCGATACGCCCGCGCGCAACGCTTCGATCACGCGCGATTCGTCGGTGAAGCCCGTCACCAGGATCGCGGGAATCCGCACGCCTTCCGAACGCAGACGGCGAAAGAAGTCGAGTCCGGTCTCCGGTCCGCTCAACTGATAGTCGAGCACCAGCAGATCGGGCGTGGCGTCCGCGAGCCGCGTGCGCGCCGACTCGACGCCGGCGCAGATCGCGACCCGGCAGCCGGCGCGTTCGAGCGACTTGCGCGCGAGCCGCAGGATGCCTTCGTCGTCGTCGACGACCAGCACGTATGCGGCTTGCTGCGTGGACACTTCTTCGGTCATGCGGAATCTTCTTTGACGGGTTCGGGTGGATTATCCTGTCACGCGCGGCTTTCGGGCAGCTTCACGAACGCGGCACATGCTCAGGGCTGTCATGGCGCCGCGAGCCGATGGCCCGGCGGCAGCTTGACCACCTGCAGGAAAAAACCGAGGCGGCGCACCGCTTCGATGAAGGCGTCGTATTCGACCGGCTTGGTGATGTACACGTTGCAGCCGAGCTCGTAGCAGCGCGAGATTTCGCGCGGGTCGTCGGTGGTGGTCAGCACGATTACCGGCACCGCGGCGGTCTGCGGCGATTCCTTCAGACGGCGCAGCACCTCGAAGCCGTCGACGCGCGGCATCTTCAGGTCGAGCAGGACGACGAAATTCGTCAGATTTTCACGCGCGGGGATCGGGTTGGCGGAATCGGCCGAAGCCGAGGCCGAGGCCGAAGCCGGCTGAGGCGCCGGGCCGAAGAAATAATCGAGCGCCTGCTGCCCGTCGCGAAAGCGCACGAAGCCGTTCGAAATACCGGCACGGCGAAGATTACGCTCCACGAGCGTGGCATGGCCGTCGTCGTCTTCGATCAGCACGATGCTGACCGTTTCCCCGTGACTCATAGGCTCTCCGTGCGAACAGATGGTTGATGCACGTATTGTAAACGGCGCGCCCGGCCGCTGGCGCAACGCTGCTCGACGGTCAATGCAGGTCAACGCCCCGTCAAAGCCGCGCCGGCTGTTCCGGCAGCACGACGAAGAACGTCGATCCCGCGCCCTCCGCCGATTCGACCCACACGCGCCCGCCATGCCGCTCCACCGTGCGCCGCACGACCGCGAGGCCGATACCGTCGCCGCTCGCCACGTCGCCATGCAGACGCTGGAACGCGCGAAACACCTTCGACATATAAGCCGCCGGAATCCCCAGCCCGTTGTCGCGCACGTAATAGGTACGCGTGCGCAATGCGCGCGGCTCGGTTTCGTCCACGGGATCGGGCTCCAGCGCCCCGACCTCGATGCGCCCGCGCCGCGCCGGGTCGAGATAATTCAGCGCATTGCCGATCAGGTTGCTGAAGATCTGTTCGATCGCGCCAGGGTCGCCCCACGCGGGCGGCAACTCGCGCACCGTGACCACCGCCGCATGTTGCGCGATCACGCCTTGCAGCGCATCGACGACCCGGCTCACCGTGCGGCCGACGCTGACCCGCTGCCATTGGTATTCGAGCCGGCCGGCGCGTGAAATCCGCAACAACGCGTCGATGATCGAGGCCGCGCGCGTCACCGCGGTGCGTAGATATTGCAGCGACTCGCGCACGTCGCCATCGAGAATATGCGTCATGCGTCGATGCTCGGCCGGCGGCAGACCCGCCTTCTCGACGATGCCGTCCAGCTCGTCGCACGAGACCTGCAGTTCCTTCGAAAACCCTTGCAGATTCACCAGCGGCGAGCGCAGATCGTGCGACACGCTGTAGATGAACATTTCGTTATCTTGCGTCTCCTGACGCAACTCTTCATTGACGCCCGCCAACTCCTGCGCGCGCGCTTCGAGGCGCGTCTTCAGCGTGGCCTGCTCGGCTTCGGCGGCACGCAGACGCGCACCGGTCTGATGCAGCACGGCGTCGAGCGCGGCGATTTCGTCGTCGCCCGACAGCGGCGGTGCGAGCGTCCGTCCGTTGCCGAGGCGCTCGGCATTGTCGGTCAGCGTTTCCAGCCGGCGCCCGATGCTGCGCGCGAACACCACGGCGGTGCCAGCCCAGATCAACATGGAGCCGAGCACGGCGGCGATCAGCGCGTACTGCTGACGTTCGCGGCGACGCGCGAGCGCCGCGCCGCGTTCGGCATCGAGCCGCGACGCTTCTTCGCCGAACGCGGCCAGTTCGTCGCGAAAGATCGCGATCTGTTGCGGCAGCGCTTCGGTTTCGAGCGCGCTGAAGGTGGTCGGGTTGCGCCCCTCGTGCAATGCGCGGGAGATCTCGACGGTCTGCGCGCGATACGCGTCGATAGCCTGCTGCATCCTGTGCACGCGCGCGACCTGCTGCGGCGTGCCGGCGACGAGGCGGTCGAGATTGCCCAGCCGGTCGCCGAGATCGACCCACACCGTATGCCGGTCGATGAACGACGGATCGCCGACGGCCATACCGGTGCGCACGCGCGCGGCCTGACGCAGCAGCGGGTCGACGATCGCCGACGATTGGTAAAGGATCTGCTTGCTGTTGTTCACCCATTGGGCGGCTTGCGCTGTCTGCTCCTGGGTATCGAAGACGACGCCAAGAAGCGCCAGCTCGACCACGCTCGGCACGGCAATCAGCAGCAGACCCTTGGTGAATAATTTCATGTTCGCCCGAAGGGTCGAAGGGACGAAGGCGCATTCGAGCCGCATTCAGGCCGCGGCGGCTCGCGAAGGCGCTTCGCGGATTCGTATCGTGCCGCCCGGACGGAGGTTCCGGCGCGGCGCCGGCAGGCACCGCGCGGTGCCACCGGACGGGCCATTATCGACGTGATTCGCAGATATTTCAATGCAGCGGGGAGCGCCTGGCAAGCGATCTGCAAGCGGCTCGGCAAGCAGCGTCAGCCCACATAAAAATGACTTTTTTATTGATGCGACTTGTTTATTCCGCGCGTCGTGCGTCTATCATGGAGGCAGATGTGATGGGAAGGGAAAGCGCGCGGCGAGGCGGTTCGGCATGATTCGTGCGGGAAGCGGTAGGGGCGGCGTAGTCGTCGAATCACCGTGAATCCGGCCTTGTCGTATGCTATAAAAGATCGACGTGCGGCGCGCGAAGCCGGGAGTGGTCGCATGAGGACGCTGCGTTTCTTGCAATTCTTTTTCAGGCGAATTTTTATGTCCTTCCCGAAAAAGCGTAGGCGCGCGAAGGTGGACGGCGACGAGTCGTTCCTCGCGGTACTACGGCATTTCAAGCCGTTCGGTCAGCTCGACACCAAGATTGCGCGCGCTCGCGCGCAGGACGAGCCGGTTCTCTATGCACATGTCCTGCCCGGCCTCGATGTACTTCTGTGCAGCGTGCGCGGCGCACAACCGCCCTACCCGGTAGTCGCCGAATTGCGCCGCCGCTGTGTCGAATCCATTACGAATGCATTGGAACAACCGCTCGACGGTCTGGAGAACGGCGGTTACTGGTATGAAGCGGATGGCTTCGGCTTCCTCGTCTTCGCGAGCCGTGCGCGCGGCAAGATTCTCGCGGAGTTCGGCGCGACGCGCGTGGGCGGTGCCCGCCGCGGCGTGCGTCGGCAGGATGCGGCGGGCGATGCCACGCCGCGCTCGCTTCGTTAGCGTGTAGCGAGCGTAGCCAGCCGGCGACGCGTGTCGCTTAACGGCGTCGCTACACCGATACGCTCCGCCAGGCTTCCGCACTATTTCGCCACAGCCGTCGGCAACGCGTTTAACACCAGGCGCACCCAGTCACGCCGCCCGCATCAACGGGCGGCGTTTCGTTTTGTCCTGCCGCTTTGCGCTGCGTATCGATGCGCGGCCGCTCTCGCGCGATGTCCGTCGTGACGACGTAATCGCACCACCTCGCGATGCGGCGACATCGTCCGGCCTGGCTCATCCGGCGTGCCGGCGCCACGTAGCGACGGCACGCTGATCAGCCACAGAAACACGAACGACAGTCCGCCGCCGACACTCCAGCTCAGCCAGCCCGCGGGTAATAAAGTCGACATCAGCTCCCCTTGTATTCGGCCGCGCTTGCCGGCGACAACGTCGCGGGCTTGCGATTCGCCGCCGGCGGCGCCGACTTCGAACCGTTCGAGCCGCCGTTCGACGAACTACCCGACGCCCCACCCGACGATTTGTTGACCGGCGCGCCATCCAGCGAGATCGCCGCCTTCGGCTGCTGCTTGACGCCCGGCGGCGGCGCCGTCGGCGCCTGCCTAACCTGGGCGAGCAGTTGCGCGCACGGCAGCGGCTTGTTGTTGCTCGGCGCGAGCAGCGGAATCAGCGCCGCGAACGGATTGATCAAGCCGAGCCCGACCGCCGCGCCGCCGCGCAACGCGAGCGCCGCCGCATTCACGCCGACGTGCGGATCCTTGAACGTGCCCTTCACGTACAGCGGCGAGCGCAGCGAGAAGACCCGGAAGCCCTTCGTATGCGGATGCACGCCGAGGTCCATGGATTCGTCGCGCAGATTCACGTTGCCGTCGATGTCGATCACCGCGTCGTCGGTATCGAGCGCGAAGACGCGCGAATCGAGCACGCCGTTGGTCGCGACGAAATCGGCGGCCGCGCAGTTGATCTTCACGTCGCGCTGGCCGAACAGTTTTTCGTACACGACGTTCGCGACGTTCAGCCCGGCCGCTTCCATCAGCAGCCGGCTGACCGTGCCGTCGGTGACGAGCGCCTTCACCTCGCCGTTCGATGTCGCCGCCAGGGCCGCGGGCGAATTGCCGGTCGCCGTCAACGCGGCGTCGCCGTTGATTTCGCCGAGCGCGTTCTGCATCGTCTTGAAGTTCGGGAACAGTTGCTTGAGCTTCAGATGCCGCGCCGACGTCGAGAAGCGTCCCTTCAGCGGCGTCGTGCTGCCGTCCAGATGAATGTTCGATGCGAGCGAGCCGCCGGCCACGCCGAATTTCAACGGCTCGAGCGACAGCACGCCGTCGGTCATGATCACGTGCGTGTAGAGATCCGTGATCGGCAGATCGGCGTTCTTGACGATGCGACGGCCGGTGAACTTCACGTCGGCGTCGATCGCCTTCCAGCGGTCGGTGCGGAACTCCTCGACCGGCAGCACCTTGCTGGACGGCTGCGCGGTCGCATCGCCGCGCTTCGCCTTGCTCGCGTTCGAATCGGCGCCGATCACCGGCGCGAGATCGGAGAATTGCAGCAGATGCGACACCAGTTCGCCCTGCAGCAACGGCCGCGGTTCACGCGCGGTATAGGTCAACGAACCGTTCAGATCGCTGCCGCCCACCCGGCCTGTAAAATTTTCATACTTGAAAACGTTGCCGCTGGATTTGAACTGACCGACCAGCCGCCCTTCGGTCGCGTACGGCGGCGTGTCCGGCAACGTGACGCCCGTCAGCGCGTAGAGCCGCGCCATGCTATTGCCTTGCAGCCAGAGGCGCAGATCGACCGCCGCCAGATGCGCGGGGTCGGTGATCGTGCCGACGAGACCCACGTGCAGGTCGCCGGCCTTCACGTCGGCCTGCACCGGGAACGGACGGTCCGCGTCCTGCAGCGCGAGTACGCCGCCGACCTTGCCGCTGCCCGATACCGGCGTCTTGTTGTACGTGCCCTTGATGGTCCAGCCGATCGCATACGGCGGAATCTCACGTTTCGCGGTACCGGCGTTGGCCATGGTCCCGCTCCCACCCTCGGCGGCGCTTGCGCCGGAAGCCGATGCCATGGTCGATGCCGTCGAGCCCGAGACGGCGCCGCTCGCGCCCTCGCTGGCTCCGCCCGCGATCAGCGCGCCCGATGCGCCCGTGGCCGGCGTCACGCCCGACGCATTGATATCCGTCGCCGACGCACCCAACGCGGCCGCCGCCGACGCCGCCGCGGCTTCCGACGCCGCCTGCGCATTCGCCTGCGCGGTCAGCTTGCTGGCGCCCGCGCGGCCCACCGCCTCCGCCGACGCCTTACGCGATGCCTCTTCCTGCTGCTTCATCGCCTCGCCGATCGGAATCGGCTGGCCGAGCGTATCGACGACCATCTGCAGTTCGACCTTCTTCTGCTGATCGGACAGCGCGATGTTGCCCTTCGAGAACGCAATGTCGTGCAGATCGAGCTTCCATTCGGACGGTCCGCTCGACGACGCCAGCTTGAACGTCCAGTTGTCGCGTCCGTCGAGCAGACGCTCCAGATCGACGGAAGGGTTCACGAGATTGATGGCCGGGATCACGATGTCGTGCGCGAGCAGCGGCAGGACTTTCACTTCGAAGTCGATTTCGTCGAGCGTGGCGAATTGCGGGCGTTGGGTCCAGTCCGGGTTGCCCACCGTGATGTTGGCCGCCGAGAAGCGCGGCCAGGGCACCCAGGCGCGCCAGCCGGTTTCGCCCACCGGATGCCGCCAGCCGACCTTCAGATCGCCGTTGATCGCGAACGGCCGGCCGATCGCCTGCGTGACCTTGTCGTCGATGTACGGCCGGGCGCGGTTCCAGTCGAACGTCAGTATGAAGATGACCAGCGCGGCAATCAGAATGACGATGATCGCCAGGAGCCACGCGATGATTTTTCCGATCCGCCGTCCGACTGTGCTCGACCCTGCCATTGATAAGCTCCGCTTTAGTGCCACGTTGCGTACCGGTCAGCACGTATCGTGCCCAGATGCCGGTCGATGCGGCGTGGTCACGTGGCGGCTTTATCATGCGGTACGAAGCGGCGCCGATGTGGTTCGGCAGCGTCTTTGAAGCGGCCTCGATGCGCGGATGTTGAGCGGCGTCATGAGACCGCCGGCGTATCGCCCCGGACAACACAACTAAAGACCATTTCCCCCCATCCCTACCAAGCACCCATGACCGACGTTCCCCTCGTCCTCGCCGACGGCATCGTCCGCCGCGACAAGCCCGGTGGCCAGACGCTGCTGCAGCCGACCCGCTTCGAGCTGCACGCGGGCCAGCGCGTCGCGGTCACCGGGCCGTCCGGCTCCGGCAAGAGCGTGTTCCTGCGCGCGCTCGCGCTGCTCGATCCGCTCGATGCAGGACGCATCTTGTGGCACGGCAAGCCGATCGAACGCAGCGCGATTCCGCGATACCGGCGCCACGTCGCGTATCTGCGTCAACGGCCCGCGCTCCTCGACGGCAGCGTCGAAGACAATCTGCGCTATCCGTTCGAATTGCGCGCGTATCGCGACGTGCGCTTCGATCGCGAGCGCGCGGCGCGGCTCGCCGTTCAGGCCGGACGTGGCGCCGATTTTCTCGACAAACGCGCCAGCGAACTGTCCGGCGGCGAAGCGCAGATCACCGCGTTGATTCGCGTGCTGCAACTCGCGCCCGAGGTCTTGCTGCTGGATGAACCGACCGCGTCGCTCGACCCGGAGTCGTCGCATGCGATCGAGGGATTGGTGCGCGCGTGGTTCGATGCCGAACCGGGCCGTCACGCGTCGATGTGGGTGTCGCACGATCCGGCGCAGGCCGCGCGCATGAGCGAGCGTCGCCTGACGATGCGCGCCGGCGTGCTCGACGAAGGCGTGACCGGTCTTCAGACACGCACCGGCATGCAGACACGAGAAACGCGGCAGAACATCACTCAAGTCCCATCGCAACCCAACCACGAGCCACGTCCATGACCCTGCAAAACCTGAGTCTCTGGGACGTGGCGATCGCCGCGCTGCTGATCGTCGTGAACGGCGCAATCTCGGTCGCGCTGAAGCTCGATCTCGAACGCCAGCTCGCGTGGGCCGCGGTGCGCACCGTCGTGCAGTTGCTCGCGATCGGCTACGTGCTCGGCTGGGTGTTCCACTACGACCGCTGGTACGTCGTGCTGCCGCTGATGATCGTGATGACGCTGATCGCCGGATTCGCCGGCGCGCAACGCGGCACCTTCGGCTACGCCGGACAGCGCGCGGACAGCGTGATGTCGATCTGGGTCAGTTCGTGGCTGGTGGGCGCGGTCGGGCTGTTCGTCGTGATCCGCATTCATCCGTGGTACGAGCCGCAATACGCGATTCCGATTCTCGGGATGATCCTCGGCAATACGCTGACCGGCGTGTCGCTCGGCATCGAACGGATGACGGAGGAATTGACCGCGCGGCGCGATCGCGTCGACATGGCGCTCGCGCTCGGCGCGACGCGTTGGGAGGCGGCACAGGCGCCGGCTCGCCAGGCGGTGCGCGCGGGCATGATGCCGACGCTCAATCAGATGGCGGTGGTCGGCGTGGTGAGTTTGCCCGGCATGATGACCGGCCAGGTGCTGGCCGGGCAGTCGCCGTTGCAGGCCGTGCGCTATCAGATCGTGATCATGTTTCTGATCGCCGCGTCGTCAGCGTTGGGGACCGTGGGCGCGGTGCTGCTCACCTACCGGCGGCTGTTCTCGGCGGAGCACCGCTTTCTGGCCGGGCGGCTGGTGGAGCGTGCGGCAGCGAGACGCTGAAACGCTGAAACGCTGAGACCTTGATGCAGTGACATGCCGTGGCCTCACCGGCCGGCCGCCGCGCGCCGCGCGCACCGCGCCGGTCAACGCTTCGCGGTGATCGCCACTTCCGTGCCGTCGCTCAGCGTCAGCGTCTTCGTGCTGCCGTTGACCGGCATCGTGAAACGCAGAATCTGGCTGACGGTGACGTCGTTCGGACACTTGAGCGTTTTGCCGTTGGCCGTCACCGTCTTCACGCCGTGCGGCGTCTGCGCCTGAAAGCTCAACTGCACGCTCGCCGTGCCATCGGCAGCGACGACCGGGGCGAAACGGATCTGCGTCTGGCGGATCATCGCGCCGTTGGTGTCGATGGGCAGCGACGCATAGTTCGGGCACGCGTCGGTCGCGGCGACCGCGCCGCCCGGCGGCACGGTTTTCCACGTGAAGTCGTCGGATTCGCCGGAGCGGATCGTGCGGGTTTCCTGGGCGTTGCCGAACTGCTTCGACGTGACGCGCACGGTGTAGCGGATCGGACCGTCGAGTGCGGATTGGGATGTGACCGTGATCGGCGTGGCGGCGTGCGCGGCCGGCACGAGCGCGCAGGCGAGAGTAGCGACAACGGACACGGCGGAGAGTTTGAAGCTGGAGCTCATACTGTCACCTCGTTGTTGTGCCGCTGCGCGCCCGCTTCGGCGCTACTGCCCGCTAATGCCGCTATTGCCGCCCATGCCTCCTGGTACCGGCACGGCACGCGATTGAAACCGCGTAGCGGAGCGTGTCGATCCATCAAGGCCAGGCGGGCCGCGAGACGCGCAACTGTTCCAGGCATGATGCCTTGCCAGTCTAACGCCAAGCGGCCCCGCGCGGGCTTCACGCGAATCGGGTGTTAACCCGCTTGCGTTTTAGAAACCCGTCAGCACCAGTTTGCCGATCGCGCGCCCTCCTTCGAGCAGCCGATGCGCGCGGCGCAGATTTTCCGCATTGATCGTGCCGAGATCCTCGCCGACGGTGGTGCGCAATTCGCCCGCGTCGATGAGTCGCGCGACCTCGGTCAACAGCTTGTGCTGTTCGATCATGTCGGGCGTGCCGAACATCGAGCGGGTGAACATGAACTCCCAATGGAACGCGCCGCTTTTCGCCTTCAACAATTCCACCGGCAGCGGCTTGCCGTTCTCGACGATCGTGCTGATGCCGCCCTGCGGTTTGAGCACCTGCGCGGCGACCGGGAAATTCTTGTCGGTGTCGTTGAAGATCAGCACGTAGTCCACCTCGTCGATGCCGATCTCCTTCAGTTGCGCGGCGACATCGCCGAAATGGTCGATGACGTGATCCGCCCCCAGATCCTTCGCCCACTTCGCCGATTCGGGACGCGACGCGGTCGCGATCACCTTCAGCTTCGCCAGCTTTTTGGCGAGTTGAATACCGATCGAGCCGACCCCGCCCACACCGCCGAAAATCAGCACCGAGCGGTCTTCATGCGCGCCTTGCGGCGATACGCCGAGGCGGTCGAACAACGCTTCCCACGCGGTGATCGCGGTCAGCGGCAGCGCGGCCGCGTGCGTGAAATCCAGCGATGCCGGCTTGTGCCCGACGATCCGCTCGTCGACCAGATGGAACTCGCTATTGGCGCCCGGACGCGTAATGCTGCCCGCATAGAAAACCGGATCGCCGACCTTGAACAGCGTCACCTCCGGTCCGACTGCGACGACCGTGCCCGCGGCATCCCAGCCGAGAATGCGCGGCGCCTGCTCCACGGTGTCCTTCGGGGCGCGCACCTTGTAGTCGACCGGGTTGACCGAGATGGCTTCGACCTTCACCAGCAGATCGCGGCCGGTGGCTTCGGGTTTGGGGATATCGACATCGACCAGGGCTTCGGCGTGATCGATCGGCAGGTAACGGTAGAGTCCGACAGCTTTCATGAATGTGCTCCTGTGCGTTTTTCAGGTGATCCGGATGAAGGAGAGGATCGGCGGCGACGGCTGGTAACGTCCGTCGATCCCACTGGCGTCATCCTATGACGGTTCTTATTCGCGTAAAACCGTCATAATGGCTGAAACATCTTTTTGAATTTCAGAATAATGGCGCGCTCCCGATCCGCTGCTTCGACCCATTCGTCCCCCGACGCTCCGCGCGCCGCTTCCCGGGAGCGTGAGCGTGGGCGGGACCGGGAACGGCTCGATCTGCTCGACGTCGCGCTGTTCGTGCGCGCCGCACTGCTCGCGAACGTGTCGGCGGCCGGCCGCGAATTCGGGCTCTCGGCGGCGGTGGCCAGTTCGCGTATCGCGCAACTGGAAAAACTGCTCGGCGCCCGCCTGCTGCACCGGACCACCCGCCGCATCAGCCTCACGCAGGACGGTGAAGTCTTCATGACGCGCGCCGAGACGCTGCTCGACGCCGCCGACGCGGCCCGCGCGGCGGTGGGCTGCGGGCAGGCGGCGCCGCAAGGCCGCTTGCGGGTGTCGATGCCGTCGTCGTTCGGCCGACAGCACGTGTCGCCGGTCATCAGCGAGTTTCTGCGGCGCCATCCCGGCGTCAGCGTCGACCTGCGGTTGACCGATCAACTGGTCGATCTGGTCGATGCGGGCATCGACGTGGCGATCCGGGTCGGCGTGCTGAAAGACTCGTCGCTGGTCGCGCGGCGGCTCGCGGTGAATCGCCGCGTGCTGTGCGCGTCGCCGGCCTATCTGGCGGAACGCGGCACGCCGCGCCATCCGTCGGAGCTGACGGAGCATGAATGCATCATCCTGTCGGATCAGCGCGACTGGGGGTTCGTCACCCCCACCGGGCCCATCGACGTGCGCGTGCGCGGCCGGCTCGTCACCGATAACGGCGAAGTGATCCGCGATGCATTGCTCGACGGTTTCGGCATCGCGCTCAAATCGACGTGGGACGTCGCGCCGTATCTGCGCAGCGGCGCGCTGGTCAGCGTGCTCGATTCGTATCCGCTCGCCGAAACCGTCGCGATCTGGGCGGTGTATCCGAGCCGCGCGTTCGTGCCGCCGAAGACGCTCGCATTCATCGACTTTCTCGCCGCGCATTTCGGCGATCCGCCGTATTGGGATGAGGTGGAGTGAGGCGCGGCCTCATGCGCGCTGTCTCTCGCGCTGTCTCTCGCGTTGCCTCACGCATTTCATCACGCATTTCATCACGCGTCGCCTCACGCTTTTGCTCACGCCTTGCCGCCGCCCCCGCCGTCTTTGTCGTCGGAGTTGACGTCCGTGTGCGCGTCGTTCTGGGTTTTCTGCTGATACTCGTCGCCGCCGCGGCGGTCGGTGTCCTTCAGGCCGCGCTCGAGGTCGCGATGCGCCTGCTTGCCGACGTGGCGCGGGCCACCTTCGTGCTGCGACTCCGGGCTCTGATCGGCTTCATGCGGCAACGGCGCGGACGCCTCCTGCATCGGACGGGCATGCTTGCCGGCGTGCGGATCGGGCTGCTTGCCGTCGTCCGGTGCGTCGTCCGATGCGCCGTCCGACGATTGGGTTGAGGTTTTCATCTTCGACTCCTTGCTGGGTTGGTCGAGCGGAATGGAACGACCGGAACGCGCCTAACGCGCCTGGTCCAGACGTTTTCGCATGGCTGCGGTGAGGCGTTGACGGGTTGTCGCGTACGCGGCCCACGGATCGGTTTTGAGGTCCGCGAGCCGTTCGTGCAGATTGGCGATCGTCCATTGATCGCCGGCCGTCGTCGCGGCGACTTCGTCCCACGACAGCGGCACGGACACGCCAAGCCCCGGCCGCGCCCGCGCCGAGAAGGCCGCCACGGTGCTCGACCCGCGGTTGTTGCGCAGATAGTCGACGAAGATCTTCCCCTTGCGGTTCTGCGCGCCCATCTTCGCGCTGAAGTGCTCGGGCAAGGTGGTCGCCATGTGCTGCGCGACGGCCTGCGAGAAGGCCTTCACGTCGTCCCAGCCGGCCTGCTTCGCGAGCGGCACCACAATGTGCAGCCCCTTGCCGCCGCTGGTCTTGCAGAACGACGTCAGACCGAGTTCGTCGAGCAGCGACCGGGTCAGTTGCGCGGCGTCGATCATGCGTTGCCAGTCGAGCTTCGCGTCGGGGTCGAGGTCGAACACCATGCGGTCCGGCTTTTCCATGTTCGATACGACGGCATTCCATGTGTGGAATTCGACCGTGCCCATTTGCGCGGCGCCGACCAGCGCGTCGAGTGCATCGACGGTGATCAGCGGCGGATGACCGGGGTCGAGGCCGGCGTGCTGCGTGACGTGGGGAATCGATAGCTTCTGGCTGTGCTTCTGGAAGAACAGCTCGCCGCCGATGCCCTCGGGCGCACGCACCAGCGACACCGGCCGGTCGCGCAGATGCGGCAGCATCCAGTCGGCGACGGATTCGTAGTAGCGCACGAGGTCGAGCTTGCGTGTGCCGGTGCTTTTGTCGATCACGCGGTCGGGATGGGAGATGCGGACGCCGGCGATTTCGGCGGCCGATGCGGGTGATCGGGTGGTGGACGGTTTGGGGGTGGGTTGCGATGCGGCGCGCTTTGATGGTGTGGTTTTTGGGGCGGTGGTTTTTGCGGCTGCGCTTTTTGCGGCTGTGCTCTTCGCGGCTGTGCTCTTCGCGGTTGTGCTCTTCGCGGTTGTGCTCTTCGCGGTTGTGCTCTTCGCGGTTGTGCTCTTTTCAGCGGCGCGCTCCGCAGCGGCGTTTTTCTTCCCCGCGCGTTTTTTCGGCGCGGTGCCGGACGCGTTTTCCATCGAGTGTTCCTGTTGCACGTCGCCTCCTTGACGGGGTGCTTCCTTGACGATCTGGCGCGCCGGTTTGTCGTTGCGCAGACTCAAGAACGACGCCTGCCGCACGATACCGTCACCGGTCCATTCCGCGAAATTGCACTCGGCGACCAGCACCGGCTTCACCCAATGCACCGGCGTGCGGCTACGCTCGCGCGGTGCGGTGGCAAACGGCATGCGCGAGGTCGCGTGCGCGTCGAGTTGCTGCTTCACCGAGCGCAGCAACGCGGCGTCGAAACCCGTGCCGACGCGCCCGGCGTAACGCAGCTTGCCGTCGCCGTCATACACGCCGAGCAGCAGCGCGCCGAACGCCGCGCGGCTGCCCGACGGCTCCGAGTAGCCGCCGATCACGAACTCCTGGCGGCGCCGGCATTTCAGCTTGATCCACGCCGACGAGCGTCCGGATTGATAGCCGCTGTCGCGCCGCTTGCCGATGATGCCTTCGAGCGCCATATCGCACGCGCTTTTCAGGAGGTCGTCGGCGCTGAAGTCGAAATCGTTGGAGAAGCGCAGCACCGTGTCGTCGACGGTCTCGAGCAGCGCGCGCAACAACGCGCGGCGCTGTTCGAGCGGCACGCCGCGCAAGTCGTAGCCGTTCAGGAACGGCAGATCGAACAGATAGATGACGATGTCCTGCGGACGATCGGCATCGAATGCGTTTTGCAGCGCCTGGAAATTCGGCACGCCGCGCTCGTCGAGCACGACCGCTTCACCATCGAGCCAGCCGCTGTGGACGCCGAGCCGTTCGAACGCACTCACCTGTTTGCTGAATTTCGCGGTCCAGTCGTTGCCGGCGCGGGTGAAGATTTTTACGGCGGGGTTGGCTTTGTTTTGAGTTTTGTTTTGAGTTCTGCTTCGCGCTTTGTCTTTGTCTTTGTCTTTGTCTTCGCCTTCATCTTTGTCTTTGCCTGCGTTTTTTTCCATCGCATCGATGCGGACCAACACGCGATACCCATCGAACTTGATTTCATACGACCACTCGCCGCCCGCCGGCGCGCTGTCGACGAGCGTCGCCAGTTGCGGCTTGAACGCGGCGGGCAGATGGGCCTCGCGCGCACCTTCGATCGACGGCGCCTGCGCCAGCTCACGCAGCGACGGCGCGCTGCGCGTCGCGACAATGTCCGGGCGTTTCGGATTTTTCGCGTTTTGCGTGTTTTGTGCGTTCTCGCCGTTCTTCGCGTTCCCCGGATCGGCGTGGGATCGCTTTGAGGCGGTGGTTCGTCGCGACGCGGTCTTGGCCTCGCTTCGTTTCTCGACGGACGACGCAGTGTCCCCCGCCAGCACGCTGCCCGGGCGCGCCGCCAGCACGTCGTAGTCGCTTTCGTCGCGCGCTTCGTCGTCGCGCTCCTTGATCAGCAACCACTGCTCCTTGTCGCCGCTGCCGCGCATATGGCTGCGCACCAGCGTCCAGCCGCCGTGCAGTTTGTCGCCGTGGAGCCGGAACTTGAGTTTGCCCGCTTCGTACGCGCGCTGCGCCTCCTTCGCACCGTCGACGGGTTCCCACGTGCCGCGATCCCACACGATCACGGTGCCCGCGCCGTAGTTGCCCGGCGGAATTTCTCCCTCGAACGAACCGTATTCGACCGGGTGATCCTCGACGTGCACCGCCAGCCGCTTCACCGATGGGTCGAGGCTCGGCCCTTTCGGCACCGCCCACGACAGCAATGCGCCGTTCAATTCCAGCCGGAAGTCGTAATGCAGGCGCCGCGCGTGGTGTTCCTGGATCACGTAGGAAAGCGAGGCATTTGTATTGCGCGACGAGGCGGATTGGCGCGCTGCCTTGCCCTTTGCCTGACCACCGCCAGCACGCGCGCCCGACGGCTCCGGCGTTTCGTCGAAACGACGCTTGCGGGTGTAGTGGGCGAGTCGGTCGGTCATGGCTTTGGGCGTTGGGCGTTGGGATCGGCGCCGGCTCAAGTGAATTTCAACAAAAGCGAGACCAGCATGCGCAGCATCGGCTATCAAGCGGCAGCGCGGCGCTTACGCGCTGCCGAGGCGGACGCCGCCGTGCTCTTGGCAGCGACCCGTTTTCGGCCGTTCGCACCGCTCGACGTGCCACCGCCGCTTTTGCCTGCCGCGCCGCCACTTCGACCACGCGACGCCCCCGCTGCGCCCGCCTTCGATGCCGTCGCCGCGCTCCGGGCCTTCTTACGTGCCGGCGCCGACGTTTCGGCCGAGGCATCGTCCTGCTCATCGTCGTCTTCGACATCCTCATCATCACCGGCACGCTTGCGGCCACTGCCCGCCGGCTTTCCCTTGCCGCGCCCCAAACTCCGCTTGAGCAGATCCGACAGATCGAGAATGTCCGCCGAGCGGCGCGCTTCGCGCGGCGTCTCGACATCGGCGATCTCCTCGGTTTTTCCCGCGCGGATCTTGCGGTCGACCAGCGCCATGATGTCGTCGCGGAACGTGTCGTGATAATTCGACGGGTCCCACGCGTCGCTCATGTCGTCGATCAGTTTTTTCGCCATGTCGAGTTCGCGCGCGGTCACGCCAGCCGCTTTCATGCCCTCGGGCGGCACCTTGAAGTCGCCGATGTCGCGCACTTCGGCGGCCCAGCGCAAGGTGTTCAGCGCCAGCATCGGTCCGAGCGGAATCAGCGCGGCCAGATGCTGCTTGTTGTGCAGCACCACGTTTGCCACGCCGATCTTGCCGCTCGCCTTCATCGCTTCGCGCAGCAATGCGTAGACTTTTTCGCCCTTGCGATCCGGCGTCAGAAAATACGGCGTGTCGAGATAAAGAAACGAGATATCGGGCGCATCGACGAAGCCGAGGATATCGACTGTCTGCGTCGATTCGGGATTCGCCGAGCGGATTTCATCGTCGGACAGCACGACGTACTTTTCCTTCTCGTACTCGAACCCCCGCACGATGTTCTCGCGCGTCACGTCCTTGCCCGTGCGTTTGTTGATCTGCTTGTAGCCGATCGGGTCGATCGTGCGTTTGTCGAGCAGATTGAAGCCGACTTTCTCGGACTGCGTCGCCGGATAAAGCTGCACCGGGACGTGGACGAGGCCGAAACTGATTGCGCCCTTCCAGATCATGTGTGCCATCGTCCGCTCCGTTGGCTGAAAGCCTGTGAGAGCTTAGGTGAAGCAGACGGCGTGCCACGGGGCGCAACGGGCCGGCGTGGACGTGGAATGGGGCCGATCGCGCGTTGAAAAACGCTGAAGACTCGGCTTAAGGACCAGGTTTGCGGACCATCGTTGGCGGCGCCGGCGCACGGAAATCCGTCAAAGAGCCTGCCGACGTCGCAACGCGGAGGCACGCGCACCGCACGGGCACCGCACGGGCAAATGCGAATCCAGCAAGTCACCCCCGCAGTAACTCTTGCGTCGGACGAGAAAAAGCTACGGCGCCACGTCTTCCACCGTTTCCAGCGCCACCGGCACTTCGGCGAAACCCCGGAAGCGCACGCGTCCACCGCGAACCGGCTCGCCGTCCAGCCGGTAGTCAGGAAATCGCCGCACAAAACGGCCGATGGCCACGCGCGCTTCCAGCCGCGCGAGCGACAGCCCCGCGCACTGGTGAATGCCGAAACCGAACGCGAGATGCCGGTTAGGCGTACGACGAATATCGAAACGATCCGGCTCCGCGAACTGCTCCGGGTCGCGATTGGCCGCGCCGATGCACAGCGTGATGGGCGTGCCGCGTGCCACGGCGACGCCGCCGATCTCGGTATCGACCGTCGCCATGCGGTTGCCCAACTGGTTCGAGCTTTCGAAACGCAGGCACTCCTCGACCGTCGACTCGATCAATTCCGGCTCGCGCAGCAACGCACTCCGTGCGTCGGGCCATTCGGTCAACGTCACGAGCCCGTTGCCGATCAGGTTCGTGGTGGTCTCGTGACCGGCGTTCAGAATGAAAATGCAGTTTTGCAGCAACTCCATTTCCGAAAGTTGCTCGCCGCCCTCACCACCTTCTTCACCCTGAATCAATCGCGTCAGGACATCGTGCTGCGGATCGCCTGGTGCATGCCGGCGACGCGCGACCAGATCGCGCAAATACGCGACGAATTCGCTCACCGCCCGGTTTCCCCGCTCGCGTTGCGCGTCGGTCAGCGACGGTTCGAGCGCGCCGAGAATCGCAAGCGACCAGTCGCGCAGCGGCGCACGCTCGTCATGCGGCACGTCCAGCAGATTGCCGATGATCTCGACCGGAATCGCCGACGCGAACTCGCCGATCAGATCGATGCGGCCGCGGCCGGCGGCGGCATCGAGCAAACCGTCGACGAGACGGACAAGCCCCGGCTCCATCGCCGCGATCGCCCGTGCCGTCAACGCACCGGCAATCAGCTTGCGCACGCGTGTATGACGCGGCGGATCGTTGAAAACCAGACTCGTGGTGTGATGCGTGTAGAGCGGCGAGTCGCCGTACTTCGGCTTGAACTCGACCGTCTTGTCGGAACTGAAGGTTTTCGGGTCGCGATAGACCGCCTGAACGTCGCGGAATCGCGTCAGGAATAGCGAACCGTCCGGCATGCGCCGGATCGGTTCATGCGTGCGCAGCGCGTGGTAGACCGGATACGGGTTCGCGTAGAACGCGGGACTCAAGTGGCGCAGATCGAAGTCGTGCGCGAGACGGGAGGAATCGTCGACGGTCGCTACGGGCATGCGTTGTCTCCATGGTGGGATGCGTCTCTTTATGTTGGACCGGGTACGTTGCGCGGCACCTCGACCTGCGAGTTACGCTTACCACTCACCAGCGGGTGCGGAAAAGTCCAGAGACGTCGTCGGTTGCGCCAGTATGAACCGGGCGCCGCGGGATTGCACGGCGGCCAGCAAGGCCAGCCCGGGCCCCGTTTGCCGACCCGCTACAATAGCGGGATTTTCCACGCGCGTTGCGTCCCGTCCTCTTCTGCGTCACTGCGTCGTCCATGAACCTCGTCATTCAAAGTCCTGCTCCCCTTTCCGCCGACCACCACAAGACGTTGATCGCGCTCGCGCGTGGTTCGCGCGCCACCCCGATCGACGAGAACGCGCTTCGCGTTGCCGACGCCAACGTCGAACAGCGCGCCGACCTCGAGGTCTATTGCAGCACCCACCGCCTGGACTACGCGTTCGTCGAACCCGGCCGTGAACTGCGCGACTTCGGTCTGGTCGCCATGGACATGGATTCGACGCTGATCACGATCGAATGCATCGACGAGATCGCCGACTTCTGCGGCCTGAAGGCCGAAGTCGCCGCGATCACCGAAGCTTCGATGCGCGGCGAAATCAAGGACTTCAACGAAAGCCTGGCACGTCGCGTCGCGTTGCTTGCCGGCCTCGACGCCAGCGCCCTCGAACGCGTCTACGAAGAACGCCTGCAACTCTCGCCGGGCGCGGAACAGATGCTGGCGGGCGTGAAGGCCGCGGGAATGAAAACGCTGCTCGTGTCGGGCGGCTTCACCTTCTTTACCGAGAAACTGAAGCAACGTCTCGGGCTCGATTTCATCCGCGCCAACACGCTCGAAATCGTCGACGGAAAATTGACCGGCAAGGTGATCGGCGAAATCGTCAACGCGGAAGTGAAGGCTCGCACGCTGCGCGAAATCTGCGCGCAACTCGGTATCAAACCGAGCCGCGCCATTGCGATGGGCGACGGCTCGAACGACCTGAAGATGATGGCCGAAGCGGGATTGTCCGTCGCATTCCGTGCGAAGCCCGTGGTACGCGAAGCGGCCAGCGTGGCGTTCAATTACGTTGGACTGGACGGGCTGCTGCGGTTGTTTTGATCGAGATCGCTGGCCGGCGTTGTCAGTCACACTGACGAATCACGCCGGCTCATCACGCCGGCCGGTCACCCTTGCCGGCCCCGCCAGTTGATCACAGCCCTGCTCATCGAGTCAGTTGGCCGATGATCAGGATCGTCATGGTGACGGTCCAGTTGAAGATCATGACCGCGCCCACCCACTTCACGGCGCGCTCGTTGTTTTCCTTGTTTGCCAGGTAGATAAACAGCCTGTTCATCGAAGCCTCCTTGAAAGCAATCAGTATAAGTGCTCCACTATCCAGGAAAACCCAAATTCAGGTATCCATGTAGGAATGCCAGGAGAATGGCGGCGAGCGTGACCGCGAAAATCGACACACGTATCGCGCCGCGAGAAAAACTGTCCGTCTGCTGATCATTCATGTCGAGCAGTCCGATCATCACCGTGACGGAACAGGCGAAGCCGAGCAGACACGAACCCGTCATGCTGACCGCCAGCATCGGCAGATTTGTGCTGCCCCGCTCCAGCGCTGTCAGGCCTTCATAGATCGCGGATGCGCACAGACCCGTCGCACACCAGAACAGTTGGCCGTTTTTCACCGATGCGGCTATCAGAACGTTCGCGGCGCGCCAATCGCGCGCGAGTGCGACGAGCCCGAGCGTGAAGATCGGGCCGATGATCGGCACGCCAAGATTCAACAACGTCCAGAAGAAGAGATTCATCGAAGCTCACCATGATGTCGCCACCGTCGAGTAGGAATGCACATCATCGTAGCCGCGCGCCACTGCGCTGAACATTCGCCGAATGGCCAGGCCGACCGGCTAGCTTGACAAACTAAAAAGCCCATCGGGAATGACTCCCGATGGGCTCGACTACCCGCTATCCATACTCAGGCATTCAGACGATCATGCGCTCCGCTCAAGCCAGCGCCGTCAGACACTGTTCGATATCCGCACGCAAATCCGCTTCTTCTTCCAGGCCGATGTAGAAGCGCACCAGCGTGCCGCGATGCGGCCACTGCGCCGCGGTGCGCATCGACGCGACGTCGTACGGCATGACGAGACTTTGCGCGCCGCCCCAACTCCAGCCGATCGAGAAAAGTTCGAGCGACTCGCAAAACGTATCGATCTGCGCCGGACTGTAGCGATCGTCGAACACCACGGAAAACAGGCCGCCCGCGCCCGTGAAATCGCGCTTGAAAAACTCGTGGCCCGGACAATCGGCGAGCGCCGGATGCAGCACCGCGCTGATCTCCGGCCGCGCCTTCAGCCACGTCGCCAACCCGAGCGCCGCGCGGTCGTGCTGAGCAAAACGCAATTGCATGCTCGGCAGGCTGCGCAGAATCAGCGAACAGTCGTCCGACGACACGCCGATACCCATCCGCATGCGCGCCGATTTCAGCTTCAGATGCAACTCTCGATCGACCGTGATCGTCGCGCCCATCAGCACGTCGCCGCCGCCCGACTGGTACTTGGTCAGCGCCTGCACCGAAATGTCCACGCCGTGGTCGAACGGCCGGAATCCGAGCCCCGCCGACCATGTGTTGTCGATCGCCGTGACGACATTGCGCGCGCGGGCGGCTGCGGTGATCGCGGGAATGTCGGCCACTTCCATCGTCACCGAACCGGGCGCCTCGAGCCAGATCAGCCGCGTGTTCGGCTGGATCAGCGCGGCAATGCCCGAGCCGATCATCGGATCGTAATAGCGCACCGTCACGCCGAAATCGCGCGCGAGCCAGTCGCCGTGATCGCGGTTCGGCGAGTACACGTTATCGGGGATCAGCACGTCGTCGCCGGCCTTGACGATGCCGAAATACACATTCGAAATCGACGACAAACCCGACGGCTGCAGCAACGCGTGATGACCGCCCTCGATCGTCGCCAGACGCTGCGCCAGCACCAGCGAGGTCGGCGTCGCGTGCAGGCCGTAGCGCCACTGCGCGTCGTTCTGCCAGTCGAGGGCGCGCATGGTCGCGAGGTCGGGGAACACGACCGTCGAGGCGCGCGTGACCGGCATCGAAAACGATTCGAAACCCGGCGTGAGCTGGTCCTCGGCGCGCACGATACGGGTTTGCAGGCCGCGTTTGAGTTTGGATTGGGTCATGATGGAATTCGGTGAAGGACTGACAGGGACGACGGGGACGCGGATTCGGGGCGCGCGCCGCCGATGGCGTTATGTTGAAGCGGAAGCGGCCACGCGGCACATGATGTACGCCGCGAGCCGAACCGCGCACGCGGACTGTCGGGTCCGCGTGCGGCCGGCATCATTCGCCGGTTTGCAGATTGCTGACGCCGCCGACGGCGTGGCCGCCGCTCGCGGTGGGCGCCGAGGCTGGCGCGGCCTTGGCCGTGCCGGTGCCGCCAGCAGTACCAGCAACCGGACCAGCAACTGCACCAGCAATCGCACCGCCTGCCGCGCCATTCGCGCCGATGGCCGCGCCGCTGCTCGCCGGCGCTCCCGGCGGCGGCACCGCCTGCCCGGCAGCCAGCGGCTTCAGATCGAACGGCTGCGGATCGGAATCGTCGACGTTCATCCGGTCGCCCGCCACCGAGCCGTCCGCCGCGAACTTGCCGACCCAATTCCCGGTGATGTGCGTGCCGTCGTTCGATTCCTCGACTTCGAGCGTATCGCCATCACGGTCGCCGGCGATCAGGATCACCTCGCCGTTGTCCGTGTACTGATACTCGCCGTGCACGCCGGACGGATCGTCGGTTTTCGCGCCCAGACGCAGCACGATCTGACGCGAGCCCAGCATGCCGGCATAGCGCGGGAATTTAGCGAACTCGGGACTGGGTTTGAGCGGTAGCTGGATCGGCGGCGGTGCGGCGAGCTCCTTGACCGCATCGCTTTCCGCCCACGCAGGCGCGGACATCGTTGCCGCCGCACCGGCGCATAGCAACGCCGCCACGCTCATCACCACCGACGCGCGCCGCCGCATCGCTCCATTGTTCGCTTTCGATTCCCGCATTCGTTCCTTCCTGTTGCGTATTGCTTTGTTACCTGCCGCGTATTGCCGGTCCGCGCGTCAGATGCGCTCGAAGATCGCCGCGATACCCTGCCCGCCGCCGATGCACATCGTCACCAGCGCATAGCGGCCGCCGGTGCGTTGCAACTCGTACAGCGCCTTCACGGTGATCAACGCGCCGGTCGCGCCGATCGGATGGCCGAGCGAAATGCCCGAGCCGTTCGGATTGACCTTGGCCGGATCGAAGCCGAGTTCCTTGCTGACCGCGCAGGCCTGCGCGGCGAACGCTTCGTTGGCCTCGATCACGTCGAGGTCGGCAACGCTCAAGCCCGCGCGTTCCAGCGCCTTGCGCGTGGCCGGCACCGGGCCGATGCCCATGTACGCGGGATCGACACCGGCATGCGCGTACGACACCAGCCGTGCAAGCGGCTTGATGCCGCGTTGCTCGGCGACGCCGCGCTCCATCAGCACCACGGCCGCCGCGGCGTCGTTGATGCCCGACGCGTTGCCCGCCGTCACCGTGCCGTTTTCCTTCGCGAACACCGGCTTGAGCTTCGAAAAATCTTCCGCCGATGCGTTCAGACGCGCGTGCTCGTCCGTATCGAACACGACATCGCCCTTCTTCGACGGAATCGTGATCGGCAGGATCTGGTCCTTGAAGTAACCGTTGGCGATCGCGTTGGCCGCGCGACGATGCGATTCGAGCGCGAGCGCGTCCTGCGCTTCACGGGAAATGTCGTATTGGCGCGCGACGTTCTCGGCGGTCACGCCCATGTGGATCGACTGGAACGGGTCGTTCAGCGCGCCGACCATCATGTCGACGAGGCGGGCGTCGCCCATGCGCTGGCCGAAGCGCGCGGCGGGCATCGAATAAGGCGCGCGGCTCATGTTTTCGGCGCCGCCGCCGATCGCGATGTCGGCATCGCCGAGCAGCACGCTTTGCGCGGCCGACACGATGGCCTGCAGGCCGGAGCCGCACAGACGGTTCACGGTCAGCGCGGGCGCGTGCTGCGCGACGCCGCCGTTGATCGCGGCGACACGCGCCAGGTACATGTCTTTCGGCTCGGTATGCACGACGTTGCCGAACACCACGTGACCGACTTCGTCGCCCGACACGCCGGCACGCGCCAGCGCTTCACGCACGACGCGCGCGCCGAGATCGGTCGGCGGAAAATCCTTCAGACTGCCGCCGAATCCGCCGATTGCCGTACGCACACCGCTTACCACCACTACGTCCCGTTGCATCGCTCGCTCCTCTTCTAGTCTCTCAAGATAATCGTTTTCGGGTTGAAGCCACGTTGCCCGCTATTCAATGCGTGATCGGCTTTTCTGCCTGCATGACGATTGCGAGCGGCGCGCGGCTTCAACCCGCCAATCGTTGTTCGACGGCCGCGCGCAAGGGAATCGGCGCTACCGCGCCGTAACCCTCGGTGGACAGCGCCGCGGCGACATTCGCGTAACCCGCCGCCGCGAACGGATCGTCTCCCGCCACCAGCCGCGCGATGAATGCGCCGCCGAAGCAGTCGCCCGCGCCGGTGGCGTCGATGGCCTGAACCGCGTGGCCCGGCACGACGCGCCGCTCGTCCGGCGTTGCAATGTATGAACCTTCCTTGCCCAGCTTCAGCGCGACCACGCGCGGCCCCTGCGCGAGCAGGAAATCGACGATCTCGTCGCGGCCAGTCAAGCCGGTGAGTTCGGTGACGTCGTCCCAGCTGGGCAGGCAGATATCGGTCTGGCGGATCGCCTCGAGCATCACCGCACGCGCCCGCGCGAGCGGCCACAGCTTGAGCCGCAGATTGGTGTCGAAACTCACGCGCACACCGTTGGCGCGGGCGTGGGCGATCGCCTCGAGCGCCGCATCGCAGGCGCTCAGACTGATCGCGAGGCTGATTCCGGAAAGATGGACGACTTTGGCCGCCGCGATCACGTCGAGCGGCAGATCGTGCGGCGCGTAGCGGCTCGCGGCGGAGCCGGCGCGCAGATAGTCGAACGCGTGCCCTTGCGGGCCGTGCGACACGAAATAGACCCCCGTGGAAGCGCGCGGATCGACCTTCACCTGCGCCGTATCCACCTGCTCACGCTCCCACAGATCGATCAGCAGGCGCCCGAAATGGTCCGCGCCGACCGCCGACACGAAGCCGGTGCGCGCGCCTTGCCGCGCGGCCGCGATGCAGAAGTTCGACGTGTCGCCGCCGAAGCCCTGCAGATAGTTCGGCTGATCCCGCGCCGACTGGTTGAATTCGATCATCGCCTCGCCGAGCGCGAGGATCTCGGGAGTACGCGCCGGTACTGACTGAGCGGCGCCTGCGCTAACCGTCATCGTTCAGACCTCGCCCCAGAGGTCGTGGCCGTCGGCGCCGGTGATCTTCACCGACACGAAATCGCCGACCTTGTAGCGTTTGGACGCCTTGACCGCCGGCGCGACATACACGACGCCGTCGATTTCCGGCGCATCGGCAGCCGTACGGCCGATGCCGCCATCGGCATTGACCTCGTCGATCAGCACCTTCAGCGTCTTGCCGACTTTCTTCGCGATACGTTTTGCCGACACTTCCTCGGCGACTTCCATGAAGCGCGCGCGACGTTCCTCACGGACCTCGTCGGGCAATGCACCGTCCAGTTCGTTGGCCGTGGCGCCTTCCACGGGCGAGTACGCGAAGCAACCCACGCGATCCAGCTCGGCCTCGCGGATGAAATCGAGCAGCGTCTCGAACTGCTCCTCGGTCTCGCCCGGGAAACCGGCGATGAAGGTGCTGCGGATCGTCAGATCCGGGCACATTTCGCGCCATTTCTTCACGCGCTCCATCACCTTCTCGGCGTTGGCCGGACGCTTCATGCGCTTGAGCACTTCCGGGTGCGCGTGCTGGAACGGCACGTCGAGATACGGCAGCACGTGACCCTTGTACGGGCCTTCGGCCATCATCGGAATGACTTCATCGACGCTCGGGTACGGGTAGACGTAATGCAGTCGCACCCACGCGCCGTATTGCGCGGCGAGTTCGCCGAGCGCGCCGACCAGATCGGTCATGCGCGTCTTGATCGGCTTGCCGTTCCAGAAACCCGTGCGGTATTTGACGTCGACGCCGTACGCGCTGGTGTCCTGCGAAATCACCAGCAATTCCTTGACGCCCGACTTGAAGAGGTTTTCCGCTTCGAGCATCACGTCGGCGACCGGTCGCGACACGAGGTCGCCGCGCATGGACGGGATGATGCAGAACGTGCAACGATGGTTGCAGCCTTCGGAAATCTTCAGGTACGCGTAGTGGCGCGGCGTGAGCTTGACGCCGGCAGCGGGCACCAGATCGACGAACGGATCGTGCGGCTTCGGCAGATGGGTATGCACGTGCTGCATCACCTCGCCGAGCGCATGCGGACCGGTCACGGCCAGCACCTTCGGATGCACTTCCTCGATCAGACCGGAGCCGCTCGCGCTCTTCTTCGCGCCGAGACAGCCGGTGACGATCACCTTGCCGTTTTCATGCAGCGCTTCGCCGATCGCGTCGAGACTTTCCTGCACCGCCTCGTCGATGAAACCGCAGGTGTTGACGACCACGAGATCCGCGCCGTTGTAGGTGCCGGAGATTTCGTAACCTTCGGCGCGCAGTTGCGTGATGATCTGTTCGGAATCGACGAGAGCCTTCGGGCAGCCGAGGCTGACGAATCCGACCTTCGGTGGCGAAGCTGTCGGCGCGGCGGGGGAAGTAGTCTGCGACATAGATGGTCCGGCGTAATGCGGTGACTGTAACGACAAATGGGGACGGTGCCGGACGGCTCGATAGACCCCCGAGGCGACGACCCAGCCCCGGGCGAACGCCCGCACACGCAACCTCGCATTGTACCGTGCCGATGGCCGGGCGGCCGTGCGCTTCGCGCGGAGCGGCTTGAACGGCTATTCGGTTCGGGCCAGCGCGGGTTCGACGGCGATTTGAGGGGGGTTGTCCGGGACGATGCGCTGTGCATTGGCGATGGCTGCCAACGCGAGGTCAAGCTCGCCCCTATCGTCCCGCGCCTGCAGGCAAACCGGCGGCACGACAAACAGTTCCGCCGACGAGCGCCGCTGATGCCGGTCGGATACGCAAACGCTCCACCCCGTGCCGACTCGAAACTGAAGCCTCTTCAGACGCCGACTGTAACGACGACGCGCGACCAGATCACGCCCATTCACATGGACGCCCGATACATGCCCGAAACAATAAACCGACGACGCCATCGGAAAAAGCAACGCGCTGCACAGGACATCGGTGATCTGCAACCCAACGTGATTGTTGCTGACACCGAACGTGGGCAATTCGATGACGCGGTCGAACGGATCGCCTTTCGCCCGATACTTTTGCGTGAAGATGGAATGTGCGACCTGGTCGTTCAGCTGCGTGGTTCTAAAATCGGCCACCATGAAACCCTGCGCGTCTTTTTCCTTAAGAAACGACTGGAACGCCTTACACGCGTACTGGACCGATTGTGTGTAGGTTTCGCGCGGCTTGAAAGGAGCGCCGATACCCTTGATCCAGATCGTCGCGAGAATCCGGCACTTGTAATGTTCGAGCAGATCCAGCGTACCGTCGATGAATCTCAGTTGCGTGCCCGCTTTGTGCCCTTTTCTGCGGATGGCGCCGCGTAGTTCGGCGCCCTTGATTTCTTCCCGCACGTCGTCGAGCGGGTGGGGCGAAGTGAACAAGCCGGGGAAGAATTTACGCTTGAGCGAGAGAAACTCGCGAGTCAGGAAGGGAAGCGCCTCTTGTCGAACCACCAGACCAGCGATCACGAGCAAAGGTTGAATATCGGTCTTTCTGACGGGTAACGCTGCGCTACACCCGGCCTCGTCGATATAGCAGATATACGACACTGCGTTTGCACCTCCATCTGGATATGAAAACAGCCGCTAAAGCGGCTGTTTGGCGGTCCAGGACCGTATTTGTCGCCGAGTTTCCCCGTTCGACGGCCAATTAGGTATTCCTAATCGTTATGAGATCGTAAGCAGTTCGCTCGCCCTTGTCAATGACTCGTCTGAGGAATGTTTTTGCGCCATCTCGTGCTGCGCCAAAGCACCCTCGACCACACCGAGAATTTCGCGCGACTCATGAACGCGCCGGATCGCTTCATGCAATGCCGCAGCTTGCGGCCACGTCCGCTTCAGATAGCTGAGCCACATCTTCACGCGGCCATGCTCGTGGCGATGCGTCGCGCGAGACTGCAGTTTGCGCAGATAACCGGCGATGTACCCCAACACGAGGCGCCACTCGTCGCCGCAAGGCGTTCTTTCCATCTGCCCGCGTACGCGCAGTGCCAGAAACGGGTCGGACACCGCGCCGCGTCCGATCATCACGTCGTCGCAGCCACTCACCGCACGGCAGCGTTCCCAATCGGCGACCGTCCACACCTCGCCGTTGGCGATCACGGGTACATCGACGGCCGCGACGATCGCCGCGATCCATTCCCAGTGAGCCGGCGGCCGGTAGCCATCGTCGCGTGTTCTGGCGTGTACGACGAGGGATGCCGCGCCACCGTCCGCCAGCGCCGTCGCGCAATCGATCGCGCGCGACGTATCGGACACGCCCAAACGCATTTTCGCGGTCACGGGAATGTTCGCCGGCACCGCGGCGCGCACGGCGGACACGATCCGGTTCAGTTGCTCGGGATCGTCGAGCAGCATCGCGCCGCCGCCATGTTGATTGACGATCTTCGCCGGGCAGCCGAAATTCAGGTCCACACCATGCGGCGACAACCTGGCCGCACGCGCGGCGTTCCGGCCCATCCACCCGGGATCGCTGCCGAGCAATTGAATCGCCACCGGCGTGCCGCTCCGCGTGCGGCCACCATGCTGCACCTCGGGCGCTTCGCGCTGATACACGCGGTCGGGCAGCAGCGACCCCGTCACGCGGATGAACTCGGACACACAGCCATCGAACCCGCCGATGCCGGTCAGCACGTCGCGCAGCACGTAGTCGGCGACACCTTCCATCGGCGCGAGAAACAGTTTGCTCATGCGACGGCCCACGTCACGTCGACACGGCGCGCGAACGGGAAACAGTGGAAAGGGCTGCGACTACAGGGCATGAGATAAGTGGTCGGACGGAAGATGGGCATCGGGATGGCGTTGGCGGACAGAACGCATCTCATCGAGAAAGACGCCCCACGCACGCAGCCCGCGATTGTACCGCGCCGCCCCGTTCGTCCAGCTGCATGCCCCAACCCACATCCATGCCCCAACTCAGCCGCCTAAACGCAAAACGCCGCGCACTAAGCGCGGCGTTTGCGAATGACGCGAAAGCAGAACAGCGCATCGACCTGCGATCACGGCTCCCCGGCCCAGACCCAACACCGGAAAAACCGCGGCACCGCCCCGCCGACGCCCATCACCGCCCTACTTCTTCTCCGGCTCCGGATTACCCTGCGGACTTCCCGGCGGCGTGCCGGCATTGACCGCGCCGCCCGGCGTAAACGGGAACGTCGCGAACATCGACTTCGCCTGGTTCTGCATCTGCTCCTGCATCTGCACGAACATGTTCTTCGACTGCTCGATGTAGCTGGTCATCATGCCCTGCATCATCGGCGCCTGCATGTTCATGAACTGCGACCAGACTTCCGGGTTCATCGCCTTGCCTTCATAGAGATTCTTCGACTGGTCGGCGAGCTTCGCCTGAATGTCGATGAAGGCCTGAATGTTCTTCTCCAGATACGTGCCCATCATGCCTTGCATCGCATGACCGTAGAAACGGATGATCTGCGACAGCATCGACGACGAGAACATCGGCAAGCCGCCGCTCTCCTCTTCGAGAATGATCTGCAACAGAATGGCGCGCGTCAGATCCTCGTTGCTCTTCGCATCGATGACCTTGAAATCCTCCTGATCCAGCACGAGCTGCTTGACGTCGGTCAGCGTGATGTACGTGCTTGTCTCGGTATCGTAGAGCCGACGATTCGGGTATTTCTTGATCAGTCGTTCGGCTGTTTTCTTTGTAGTAGTAGTCATGTAACGCCTTTGAGCGCGAGTTGAGCGCGGAAACGGCGTGATGCCGGCTGCGCAATCGGGCGGTTGCGCAATCGGGACGCCGCCGGAACCATCCGAGTCATGGCGCGCCGCCTTGTGAGCGGCGCGCCGGTGACTCAGCCCATATGCAAACCACCGTTCAGCGAGAAATCAGCGCCCGTGGAGAAGCCCGATTCTTCCGAAGCGAGCCACGCGACGATCGAACCGATTTCCTGCGGCTGACCCAGACGGCGCACCGGAATCGTCGCGACGATTTTCTCCAGCACGTCCGGACGGATCGACTTGACCATGTCGGTGCCGATGTAGCCCGGCGACACGGTGTTGACCGTCACGCCCTTGGTGGCCACTTCCTGCGCCAACGCCATCGTGAAGCCGTGAATGCCGGCCTTCGCGGTGGAGTAGTTGGTCTGGCCGAACTGGCCCTTCTGACCGTTCACCGACGAGATATTGATGATGCGGCCGAAGCCCCGCTCCACCATGCCGTCGATCACCTGCTTGGTGACGTTGAAGAGGCTCGTCAGGTTGGTGTCGATCACCGCGGTCCAGTCTTCGTGCGTCATCTTGCGGAACACGACGTCGCGCGTGATGCCGGCGTTGTTCACCAGAATGTCGATCTCGCCGACTTCCGCCTTGACCTTGTCGAAAGCGGCCTTGGTCGATTCCCAGTCGCCGACGTTGCCCTCGGACGCGACGAAGTCGTAGCCGAGCGCCTTCTGCTCCTCGAGCCACTTCACGCGGCGCGGCGAATTCGGGCCGCAGCCCGCGACCACCTTGAGACCTTCCTTGTGCAGCCGCTGGCAAATGCTCGTGCCGATGCCACCCATGCCGCCCGTTACGTACGCAATTCGCTGTGTCATACACTACACTCCGTTATCGTTTTCGAGGCGCCGGCCGGCAGCCTCTTTCCTCGCCTGATACTGATCGGTGACCGCCTATCGTCGATCGCGCTCAATCGCGCTCGACCGCCAGCGCCACGCCCATGCCACCGCCGATACACAGCGACGCCAGCCCCTTCTTCGCATCGCGCTTCTGCATTTCGTGCAGCAGCGTGACGAGAATCCGGCAGCCGGACGCGCCGATCGGATGGCCGATCGCGATCGCGCCGCCGTTCACGTTGATCTTCGACGTGTCCCAGCCCATCTGCTGATTGACGGCGCAGGCTTGCGCGGCGAATGCCTCGTTGATTTCCATCAGGTCCAGATCGGCCGGCGTCCAGCCCGCGCGTTCGAGACAGCGGCGCGAAGCCGGCACCGGGCCCATGCCCATCACCTTCGGATCCAGACCCGAGGTCGCGTAAGCCTTGATGCGCGCGAGCGGCTTCAGACCGAGCGCTTCGGCCTTCTTCGCCGACATCACCAGCACCGCCGCCGCGCCGTCGTTCAGACCCGACGCGTTGGCCGCCGTGACCGAGCCTTCCTTCGAGAAGGCGGGCTTCAGACCCGCCAGCGATTCCGCCGACACGCCATGACGCACGAATTCGTCGGTGGCGAAACGCAGCGGCTCGCCCTTGCGCTGCGGGATCTCGACCGGCACGATTTCGTCGTCGAAACGGCCGGCCTTCTGCGCGGCTTCCGCCTTGTTCTGCGACAGCGCCGCGAACGCGTCCTGCTGCTCGCGCGTAATGCCGTATTCCTTCGCGACGTTTTCCGCCGTCACGCCCATGTGGTACTGGTTGTAGACGTCCCACAAGCCGTCGACGATCATCGAGTCGACCAGCTTCGCGTCGCCCATGCGGAAACCGTCGCGCGAACCCGGCAGCACGTGCGGCGCGGCGCTCATGTTTTCCTGACCGCCGGCGATCACGATGTCGGCATCGCCCGCGATGATCGCGTTGGCCGCCAGCATCACCGATTTCAGACCCGAGCCGCACACCACGTTGATCGTCATGCCGGGCACGGCATTGGGCAGGCCGGCCTTGATCACCGCCTGACGCGCCGGATTCTGGCCCGACCCCGCGGTCAGCACCTGACCCAGAATCACTTCGCTCACCTGTTCGGGCTTCAGACCGGCCCGCTCCAGCACCGCCTTGATCACCGTGGCGCCAAGCTCGGGCGCCGGAACCTTCGACAGCGATCCACCGAATTTGCCAACTGCCGTACGGGCGGCCGATACGATCACAACATCAGTCATTTGCTTATCCTCCGGGCAAGCCGGCCAACTACGCCGCAGCCCGTCAAGTTAAAAAAATCTCGTTGCCCAAACCCGCAGTTTCCACGCGCATCGCCTGCTCCCGACGCGCATTCGCTTCGCACGACACCGCGCTTTCCAGCGCGTGCCGACCTACTCCCGTTGCCGCACGTAACGGCCCGGCGCCGGTTCGATCACCGGGAAGTCGTCCGAGCCGGCCGCCGCGCGCGGCTTGACCTTCTTGCCGCTGTACTGGTCGAGCCACGTGGTCCATTCGGGCCACCAGCTGCCGGGTACTTCGACCGCAGCGTCGAACCAGTCGTCCGCGGTTTCCGGCAGCGTTTTCGGGTCACCCTCCAGCGTCCAGAAATTGCGCTTCTTCTTGGCAGGCGGATTGATCACGCCCGCGATGTGTCCCGATGCGCCGAGCACGAACTTCAGCGGCCCGGTCAGCAGCGGCACGGACGCGTACGCGGTTTGCCACGGCACGATATGGTCTTCGCGTGAACCGTAGATGAAGGTCGGCACGTCGATCTTCGACAGATCGATCGGCTCGCCGCACACGGTCAACGCGTTCGGTTCGCGCAGACGGTTCTCAAGATACGTATTGCGCAGATACCAGACGTACATCGGTCCCGGCAGGCTGGTCGAATCGCTGTTCCAGTACAGCAGATCGAACGGCACCGGCGTGCGTCCCTTGAGGTAATTGTCGACGACGTAGTTCCACACCAGATCGTTCGGCCGCAGGAACGAGAACGTGTTGGCGAACTCGATGCCGCGCATCAGTCCCGGCGCGCCATTCTTGCCGCCGATGGTCTGCTCGCGCATCTGCACGTGCGCCTCGTCGACGAACACGTCGAGCACACCGGTGTCGGTGAAGTCGAGCATCGCGGTGAGCAGCGTCATCGACGCGGCCGGATGTTCGCCGCGCGCCGCGGCCACGGCCAGCGCGGTGGCGAGCATCGTACCGCCGACGCAGAAGCCGAGCGTGTTGATCTGCTCGCGCCCGCTGATCTTGCCGACGGTCTCGATGGCCGCAAGCACGCCGTCGCCGATGTAGTCGTCCCAGGTCTTGTGCGCGATCGATTGATCCGCATTGCGCCACGAAATCAGGAACACCTGATGACCCGAATCGAGCCCGTGCGCGACCAGCGAATTCTCGGGTTGCAGATCGAGGATGTAGAACTTGTTGATGCAAGGCGGCACGATCAGCAACGGCCGTTCGCGCACGGTGGCGGTTCGCGGCTTGTACTGAATGAGCTGCATCAGCTCGTTTTCGAAGACGACCGAGCCTTCGGTATTCGCGAGATTTTCGCCGACCACGAAACGCGACTCGTCGGTTTGCGAGATCTTGCCGCGCTGCAGATCGCCGAGCAGATTCATCACACCCTGCCGCAGGCTCTCGCCCTTGCTGTCCAGCAGGGTTTTCTGCGCTTCCGGATTCAATGCGAAGAAGTTGCTCGGCGAGGCCGCCGCGGTCCATTGCTGGACGGCGAAGCGCACGCGCTCGCGCACCTTCGGCTCGGTGTCGAGCGCGTCGACCATTTCCTGCAGATAGCGCGCGTTCAGCAGATACCAGGCGGCCGTAAACGCATAGGCCGGCGCGGCGCTCCAGGCTTCCGCGCTGAAGCGGCGATCCTTGAGTTCGGGCGCCTTGACGGCCGACGAGCTGGCCTGCTGGATCAGCTCCAATGCCTCGCGCGAATAATCGGCCTGCAGTTTCTGCAGGCGGTCGGCGGGAATCGCGGCGCTGGGAATATTCAGACCGGCAAACGACGGCAGCGACGGCATGGCGCCGGCGGCCAGCTTGCTGAAATCGGGCATGCCGGGGAACGACGGCATCTGCGGCAAACCGAAGCCGGCCATGGACGGCATGCCCACCG
This sequence comes from Paraburkholderia sp. D15, assembly GCF_029910215.1. Classification (NCBI taxonomy): domain Bacteria; kingdom Pseudomonadati; phylum Pseudomonadota; class Betaproteobacteria; order Burkholderiales; family Burkholderiaceae; genus Paraburkholderia; species Paraburkholderia sp. D15. The sequence continues at coordinate 2,463,788 of NZ_CP110395.1, forward strand.
GCGGCATACCTGGCATGTTGAACATCTGGGGAGGCATCTGCGGCATGGTGAACGGTGCGCCGCTGGCGCCCGGCGGCGTGCCGAGCGAACGCCATGCATTCATCCACACGTCGAAAAATTGCTGCATGCCAGCGGCCGGCGTTGCACCGCTCGTACCGGCCTGCTGCGTCTGCTCCTTGGCGGAGTCCGTGCTGGGGGAAGCTGAGGAATGAGATGCTGCCATGCCTGCTTTTGACCGGTAAGTCCTTGCGGACGGGTTGAGAGGCAGGTTCGTGCGCAAGTGGGCGATTGCTCGCGACCTCGTCACGCCCTGTCCCTGTACGAGGAGCCGTGAGGAACATTCTTGCTCCCCATCCCAAGGCATGTCAATGCTTGTTCCCGATTTTGCCGCAGTGCGATAGTTTTTTAATTATCGTTTTCCCTGTGTAGCAGATCGCGCTTTTGCGGCATGAATCGGCGAGCGCTGGATGAGCGAAAAAAAGCGCTCATCCAGCATAGGTTTATCTGCGTTTATCCATTCGCTCAAGAACGCTTTTCGCGGTGGATTTGCGCTATCGCACAAAATTCTGGCAGCGCAGCAAAACAGCCTGCCGCGCCTCCGAATAAACCCGCATAGGGGAAGTGCCGGGAATGCATCGCGCGGCTGTTACGTCGATACGAATCGCCGGCCGGCACCGGTACGCGCAACTCAATCCGCGATGGTCTGCGCGCGGTCGTCGATCCAGATCAGCGCGGCCATGCGTCCGGTCTCGCGATCGCGTCGATACGAATAAAAACGCTCGCGCAAGGTGACCGTGCAGAGATCGCCGCCGGTCACGCGCGTCACGCCGAGACGCTGCAAACGCAGGCGCGCGAGTGCCGGCAGATCGGCGAGATATTTGCCCTCGTTGTCCGGATGGCCCACGAAGGCGCGCGCCGTCGCGTCGCGTTGTGCGTCGTCCACGTTGCCTGCGTCGTTCATGAAGGCGTCACGCACGTCTGCACCGACTTCGAATGCCGTCGGACCGATCGACGGGCCGAGGTACGCATGCAATTCGCACGGCTCGACACCTGCGAGCCCAGCAACCCGCTGCGCGGTGCGTTCGACGATGCCTGCCGCCAGCCCGCGCCATCCAGCATGCGCCGCGCCGACCGCGCGGCCCGCCGCATCGCAGAACAGCACCGGCATGCAATCGGCGACCATCACCACGCAGACGACACCGGGACGATCGGCGATGCTCGCGTCGGCGCTCGTGGGCGCGCCGGTCGCGTGCAATTGCGCCAGCACGTCCTCGGCACGCACGATGCCCGCGCCGTGAATCTGTTCGAGCCACGCGGCTTCCTCGACGCCGGCGACGTTCAGCAGTCGTGCGCGATTGGCGGCGACCGCGGCCGGATCGTCGCCGGCTTTCATGCCGAGGTTGAGGCCACCAGGCAAGTCGGCATCGTCGCGCCAGCGGCCGAACGGCGGCAGGCTGACGCCGCCGTCGCGGGTGGTGACGAGGGCGCGCACGCGCGGCGAGACGTTCCACGCGGGTTGCACGACGTCAGCGATGCTCAGGTCGGGCAGGTTCATGCGCGATCGTCCCTGGCGGAGCGGCGGGTTGTTTTGCGCGGGGCTTTGGGTTTGGGCGCGGCGGGATCGGCATTGTCGCGAGCGGTGTCGCGAACGGTGTCGGTCGCGGTGTCGTTCCCGGCGGCTGCATCGTCAGCGGGATTCGCTTCGTCGTGGTCGACTTCGTCGGCCGCTTCGTCATCGCCTTCTTCGACGCCGGCTTCGTCGTGCCCTTCTTCGTCTTGCCCTTCTTCGTCGTGCTCGTCGTGCTCGTCGTGCCCGTCGTCGTGCCCGGATGCGCCGTCTTCGCCCACGTCCGCACCCTCGTCCTCATCGAGCGACGCCTCGTAATCGTCTTCCTCGTAGTACGTCTCGTCGAACTCGCCCGCGTCATCGCGGCCGAGACCGAGCGCCGCCGACAGCGCCTCCATGTCTTCCGGCACATCGGCGCGCCAGTTCATCGTGCGGCCGGTGCGGGGATGGACCAGGCCGAGCCGCCAGGCATGCAGCGCCTGACGCGCGAAGCCCCCAGGCAGCGGCGTGACCGAACGCTTGCCGCGCGCGCGCCCATACACCGGATCGCCGAGCAGCGGATGCCCGGTATGCGCGCAATGCACGCGAATCTGATGCGTGCGGCCGGTTTCCAGATCGCAGGTGATCGCCGTCACCGGCTGACGTTCCCAGATCGTCGTCTCGACTCGGCGGAAATGCGTGCGCGCCGGTTTGCCCGACGCGCCCGTCACCACCGCCATGCGGGTACGTTCGCGCGGATCGCGGCCGATCGGCGCGTCGATCGTGCCTTCCTCGGGCATGTTGCCCCACACCAGCGCGAGATAGCGGCGCTTCACCGTGCGCGCCTGCAACTGGCGCACCAGATCGGTCTGCGCCTCGAGCGTGCGCGCCACCACCATCAGCCCGGACGTCTCCTTGTCCAGCCGATGCACGATGCCCGCGCGCGGCAGTCCCGCGGCGGCCTCGCCGTAGCGGTAGAGCAACCCGTTGAGCACCGTGCCGCTCCAGTTGCCGGCCGCCGGATGCACGACCATGCCGGCGGGCTTGTTGATCACCACCAGCGTGTCGTCCTCGTAGACGATCTCGAGCGGCACCGGTTCGGGCGTAAACGCGAGTTGTTCGGGCAGCAGATCCGGCACGAGTTCGATGCTCGCGCCGAGCGGCACCGGCTGGCGGATCTTTGCCGGCTTGCCGTCGATGCGCACGCGCTGCGCCTCGATCCAGCTTTGCAGGCGGTTGCGCGAGAACTCGGGAAATACCCTCGCCAGCACCTTGTCGAGCCGTTCGCCGGCCAGTTCGTCGGGCACGACAATGTTACGCGGGGTCTCGTCGGTCACCCGGTTCGCGACCGTCGGCACAAGGCTTTGCGGGTCGACGGCGGCGAGCGCGTCGGCGCCGAGATCGTCGTCTAGGGAATCGACGCCCAACGCGTCGGAGGGGTCGGCGCTTACGCTATAATCTTCGTTGCTATTCCCGGCACCGGTAGCGGTACCTGGAGTATTTGAGCGGGTCATTGAGTCTGGGTCACCTGGACGTAAAGCTAGACTGGAAAATGCGAGCCTTGAACACCATCACTAAAGCGGCGATCAATTTGGCGGCCATCAAGAAGGCGGCCCGGAAAGTGGCCGGATACTTTGCGTGTGCCGCGGCCGTCGCCGTTGTCGCGGCTTGCCACGGCCTGCCGGAAAAGACCGACGAAACGGCAACGTGGAACAACAACAAATTATATACGGAGGCGAACGATGCCTTGACCGGTGGTGACTTCGGCAAGTGCGCGAAATACTTCGAACTGCTCGAAGGCCGCGACCCGTTCGGCCACTTCGCGCAACAGGCACAGATCAACGTCGCTTACTGCAACTGGAAAGACAACGAGAACGCCGCCGCCGACCAGGCGATCGACCGCTTCATCCAGCTGCACCCGGATCATCCGGACATCGCTTACGCGTACTACCTGAAGGGCATGATCCACTTCAACGACGACCTCGGTCTGTTCGGCCGCTTCTCCGGCCAGGACATGAGCGAGCGCGATCCGAAGTCGCTGCGCGAGTCGTATGACGCGTTCAAGGTGGTGGTCGACAAGTATCCGAACAGCAAGTACGCACCGGACGCCGCGCAACGCATGCGCTACATCGTGAACGCACTGGCGTCGCACGAAGTCCACGCGGCGGATTATTACTATCGCCGTGGCGCGTATGTCGCCGCGATCAACCGCGCGCAGCTGGCGCTGACGCAATACAAGAACGCACCGGCAATCGAAGACGCGCTGCACATCATGATGCTGTCGTACCAGAAGCTGAACCAGCCGCAACTGGCCGACGACACCAAGCGCGTGCTGGCCGGCACCTTCCCGGACAGCCCATACATCACGGGTCACGCGCGTCCGGGCAAGGAAAAGTCGTGGTGGCAATTCTAAGCCGCGATCCACTGAAGCTGAGCTGAATCTGCCCTGAACCCGACCTGAGCGTTAAGCCGACCACGCTGACGTTCAGGGTTCAAAACAAAAACGCCACGATTTCACAATCGTGGCGTTTTTGTTTGTGCGAGGCGGTCAACCACCCCGTCCGGATCGATTCAATCGAGCAAACTCAATCCCGCTCGAACAAGGCAATCGACTCCACGTGCGATGTATGCGGGAACATGTTCACCACGCCCGCGCCAACCAGCCGGTAGCCGGCCTCGTGCACCAGCAGACCGGCATCGCGCGCGAGCGTCGCCGGCGCGCAGGACACGTAGACGATACGCTTAGGCAACGGCCCGTTACCGCTTTGCGCGATCTCCGCGAGCGCCTTGGCGACGGCGAGCGCGCCTTCGCGCGGCGGATCGATCAGGAACTTGTCAAAGTGGCCGAGCGCGCGGAGGTCGTCGGCGGTGACTTCGAACAGGTTGCGGCACGCGAACGACGTGTGCGCCGCCACGCCGTTCAATTCGGCATTGGCAAGCGCGCGCGAAGTCAGCACCTCGCTGCCTTCGATCCCCACCACTTCCCGCGAAATCCGCGCGAGCGGCAGCGTGAAATTGCCGATCCCGCAGAACAGATCCAGCACCCGGTCGGTCCGCGCCGGCGCCAGCAGCCGCAGCGCGCGGCTGACCAGCACGCGGTTGATCGCGTGATTCACCTGGGTGAAATCGGTCGGCTTGAACGGCATGCGGATGTCGTATTCCGGCAGCGTGTAGTCGAGCTGCTGATCAAGCGGGTAAAACGGCGTCACCGTATCGGGGCCACCCGGCTGCAGCCACCACTGCACCTTGTGCTGATCGGCGAAGTCGCGCAGCACCTGCTCGTCGGCCTCGGTGATCGGCTCGAGATTGCGCAGCACCAGCGCCGTGACGGACGAACCGACCGCCAGTTCGATCTGCGGCATGCGGTCGTGAATCGACAGCTTGCGGACCATGAAGCGCAGCGGCATCAGCATGGCCGACACGTGCGGCGGCAAGACCTCGCAGGTTTTCATATCCGCGATGTAGCTGCTCTTCTTCTCATGGAAGCCGATGCGCATGCCGCCCTTTTCCGGCAGATACCGCACGGCCAGACGGGCGCGATAACGGTAGCCCCACGACGGTCCGTGGATCGGCCGGAACACCGTCTCCGGACGCAGCTTCGCGAGATGCTGCAGATTGTCCTCGAGCACGCGCTGTTTCACCGCGACCTGGGCGCGCACGTCCAGATGCTGCATCGAACAACCGCCGCAGATATCGAAATGCGCGCATTTCGGCTTGGTGCGGATCACGCTTTCGCGGAACACCTGGACCACTTCGGCCTGCTCGTATTTCGGTTTGCTGCGATGCGTCGAATAGCTGACGCGCTCGCCGGGCAATGCACCTTCGACGAAGATCACCTTGCCCGGCGTGCCGTCCTCACTCTCGGTACGGCCGACGCCGCGCGCTTCCATGTCGAGCGACACGATTTCGATAATCGGCTCATGGCCGGTGACGACGAGTGCGGGCGCCGGCGGCGGCGTCTTCTGGCGCTTCGGCGAGCGACGATGGGGGGCAGTTCGGGACACCTGCGACTTCCTGACAAACTTGGGGGAAAGGCGAGATTGTAGACGAAGCGCGGGCCGCGCCAGCGATTCCGGGACGTGGGTCGATGCGGGAAACGCGCGGCCAGCCGCGGAACGAACGAAACCGCTACTGCTCGAACGCCGCCAGATACTCGGCCCACTGGGGCGCGGTTTCCTGCGCGAGCGCGTTCTTCACCAGGTTGATCTCATCGGCGTATTCCTGCGCCGAAAACGCGCCGCGAATCAGCTGGAAGCGGCAATACAGCAGGTACGTGTTGACGACGTCGGTCTCGCAGTAATTACGGATTTCCTCGATCCGCCCTTCCTGATACGCATGCCATACCTGGCTGCCGTCCATGCCCATCTTGCCGGGAAAGCCGCACATCTTCGCGAGCGCGTCGAGCGGCGCATTGGCGCGCGCCTGATACATCGCGAGCACGTCCATCAGATCGGTATGGCGCGCGTGATAGCGGCTGATGTAGTTGTTCCACTTGAACTCGCGGTCGTCTTCGCCGAGATCCCAGAATCGATACGCCGGAATGCCGTTGACGAGCGCCCGGTAGTTCAGCACCGGCAGGTCGAAGCCGCCGCCGTTCCACGACACGAGTTGCGGCGTGTACTTCTCGATCACGCGATAGAAGGACTGCACCAGCGCGGCCTCGCCGTCTTCCGGCGTGCCGAGCGAGCGCACCCGGAAGCCGTTGTTGTCGCGAAACACGCAGGAAATGGCCGCGACACGTTGCAGATGGTGCGGCAGGAAATCGCCGCCGGTCTTCTCGCGGCGCGCGGCGAACGCGTGCTCGGCGACTTCGGCGTCGGTCAGCGTGGCGGGTAGATCTTCGAGGCGGCGAATGCCGGCGACATCGGGAATCGTCTCGATGTCGAAAACAAGAATCGGTGTCATCGGTGTTATAGAACGGCGTCCTTGCGAACACCGTTGGAGGCGAAGAAGCGCTTCAGCCGCACCAGCGCTTCCTGTTGGATCTGGCGCACACGCTCGCGCGTGAGGCCCATTTCGTCAGCCAGCTCTTCGAGCGTGGCGGGTTCGATGTGATTGAGGCCGAAGCGACGCTCGATCACATGCCGATGCTTGTCCGACAGCCGCGCGAGCCAGGCGCGCGTCAACGTTTCGAGTTCGCGATGCTGCACTTCGGCGTCCGGCGACTGACTCTGGTCGTCCGACAGCAGATCGAGCAGACTGCTCGCCGGATCGAGATCGAGCGGCGCATCCAGCGAGGCGGTGTGCTCGTTCAGCGCGAGGATATCGGTGACTTCGTCGGTCGTCTTGCCGGTCAGATAGGCGATGTCGTCGATGCTGGCATCGCGGCGTTCAGCCGCTTCGCCGGAGTTCATCGAATTCTTTTCCAGATGGCGTTTCGCGCGCAGCACCTGATTGAGTTCACGAATCACGTGAACCGGCAGACGCACCGTGCGCGCCTGGTTCATGATCGCGCGCTCGATGCTTTGACGGATCCACCACGTGGCATATGTCGAGAAACGGAAGCCGCGCGTGGGATCGAATTTCTCGATCGCGTGCATCAGGCCGAGATTGCCTTCCTCGATCAGATCGAGCAACGGCACGCCGCGATTCAGATAGCCCTTGGCGATGCTGACCACGAGCCGCAAATTGCGCTCGATCATCACCTGCCGCGCTTCGAACTCGCCGGCCTTCGCAAGACGCGAGTATTTCTGCTCTTCCTCGACGGTGAGCAGCGGCTTGACGCTAATGCGGTTCAGGTAATGCTGAATGGTGTCGGCCGTCAGCTCGGCTTGCAGCAGTGCGCGGAAATCGTCGGCGTCCGGCGCGGCTTCGCTCGCGCCTTCGCGAGCATCGCCCTCTTCCGCGCCACCCTGGCGATCGTCGAGTTCGCGTTCCTCGACGACTTCCTCTTCGACTTCCGAAGCGCCGCTATCGTCCACCGAAGCGGATCCAGCTTGGCTGATCTTCTCAGACTCGGCTTGCGACGGGCGGCGCTTCGATTTCGGCATGGTCGTATCGCTTATTGCGGCGGCAAATACTTCAGTGGGTCGACAGGTTTGCCCTGCCGGCGAACTTCGAAATGCAACATCACACGGTCGGAATCGCTATTGCCCATCTCAGCGATTTTCTGCCCCTTGGTCACCGCGTCACCCTCTTTTACCATCAAAGCACGGTTGTGTGCATACGCCGTGAGATAAGTTGCATCATGCTTGATGATAATGAGATTGCCGTAACCACGCAGCCCATTTCCGGCATAAACCACCCGGCCGTCCGCCGACGCCTTCACCGGGTCGCCCGACGCGCCGCCAATATTGACGCCCTTGTTGGTCGAGTCGTTGAAGGTGCCGAGCAGCGGGCCGCGCACCGGCCACGCGAAGCTCACGTTGCTGGCCGCCGCGCCCGAATCGCTGCCGGCGACCGGCGGCGCGACCGCCGCATTGTTCGCACCCGCGCCGTAGACCGGCGGCGTCGCCACGCCCGCCGCCGCACCCGCGACCGGCGGCGTGCTGCCGAGCGGCGCGCTTTGCACCGCACCACCGTTGCCGATCGGCGCGGTCGATACGCCCGGCGTCAGCGCCGCAGTGTTCGCACCCGGCGGCACCACGCGCAGCAGTTGATCGACTTCGATCTGGTTCGGGTTGGTCAGATTGTTCCACGCCGAAATATCGCGATAGTTCTGGCCGTTTTCGAGCGCGATGCGATACAGCGTGTCGCCCGGCTTCACACGGTAATAACCGGGCGGCGGCGGACCGAGCGGCACCGGCTGCGCGGCGGTTGCCGGCGTGCCGAGCACGCCGCCGCCGGAACGATCGACGACAGGCGCCTGATCGAGCCGCGTCGCGCAGGCCGTCATCAACAGGGACAGGGCGAGCACGCACACGCTACGCTGGGTGACGGTCATCGGGACATTCAGGCTGGTTCTTTGCATGGCGCGCAACATACTCATCGGTGTCAAATCACTCCGGATTTTAAGGGTACAAAGAAAACGCGATCAAGCCGCGACTCGCGCCATTGCGCGGGTCCGAGCCGCTCGACCAGAGTCAGCACCTGGTTCTGACCTTCCTGCGAGCCGACCGGCGCGACCAGGCGGCCGCCAATCGCGAGTTGTTCAAGCAGAGCCTGCGGTACGTCGAGGCCGGCCGCCGCGATCACGATCGCGTCGAACGGCGCCGCCGCCGGCAAGCCGAGCCGCCCATCGCCGTAATGCAGACGGATGTTCGGAATGCGCAGCGGACGCAAGTTTGTCTTCGCGCGTTCGGACAGCGGCTTGATGCGTTCGATCGAATACACCTCGCGCGCGACCTGGCTCAGCACCGCGGCCTGGTAGCCGCAGCCCGTGCCGATTTCGAGCACCGTGTTCAACGCGCGGCCGGCCGCCGCCAGTTCGATCATCCGCGCGACGACCGAAGGCTTCGAGATCGTCTGGTGATGACCGATGGGAAGCGCGGCATCTTCATAGGCCTGGGCGGCGAGGCCCGGGTCGACGAACATGTGGCGCGGCACCACCGACATCGCGTTCAACACGCGCTGATCGGTCACGCCGTTCGCACGCAGGCGTTCGACCATCCGTTCGCGAACCCGTTCCGAGGTCAATGCGAGGGCGCCGTTCAATGCGACGTTCGGCGCGACGTTCAGCGTCCCGGCACGCTCGCTCGCGCGCGCCGCCGGTTTTGCGGACGGCGACGGTTGCAGCGCAACACGGGTAGCCGTCGCCGACGCGACCGGTTTCGCCGACGGCGCGGCAACAGGTTTGGGCGGCGTGATGGCCTGGGGCTTGGCGTGAGCGCGGACCTGCGGCTTCGCCGGCGCTTTACCGGGCGCGCCGGGCGCACTGCCGGCGCCGGCCGTCGACGGCTTGACGGATGGTTTGCCGCCCGGCTTGGCCGACGACGGCTGACGCGCATTCAACGCCGCGCTCGCGGCCAGCGCCGCCGCGCGGACTTCGCCCGGACGCCCCTCGGGACGGCGCGGTTCGCGCACCAGGTCCTCGAGGCCGAGCGGAAAGCGCTTGGCGCGCTCGCTGGTCATGAATGACCGCTGCCGGCGCGCAGCCAGTCGCGAGCCGCGGGCAGCATCTGCGTGTGAGTCAGGTCGAGCTGCAACGGTGTGATCGACACGTGGCCATTGGCGACGGCGTGGAAGTCCGTACCCTCGCTCGCGTCGCGCGCGCTGCCCGACGGGCCGATCCAGTAGATCGGCTCGCCGCGCGGGTTGGTCTGGCGGATCACCGGCTGCGACGGATGCCGCTTGCCGAGACGCGTGATCTGCCAGCTCTTGAGTTGCCCGTACGGCAGATTCGGAATGTTGACGTTCAGGAGCGGATGGCCGGGCAACGGCTGCTCGAGATAATGCGCGACGATCTCGGCGGCGACGCGCACCGCGTCGTCGAGATGCACCCAGTCCTTGTCGACCAGCGAAAAGGCGATGGCCGGCACGCCGAACATGATGCCCTCGGTGGCGGCGGCGACCGTGCCCGAATACAGCGTGTCCTCGCCCATGTTCTGACCGTTGTTGATGCCCGAGACCACGAGATCGGGCGTATGGTCGAGCATGCCGGTCAGCGCGATGTGCACCGAGTCGGTGGGCGTGCCGTTCAGGTAGTAGAAACCGTTCGCCGAGCGCAGGACCGACAGCGGCCGCGACAGCGTCAGGGAGTTCGACGCGCCGCTGCAGTTCTGTTCGGGCGCCATCACGGTGACATCCGCGATCGGCTTGAGCGCTTCGTAAAGCGCGGCAAGGCCCGGCGCCAGGTAACCGTCGTCGTTGCTGAGTAGGATTCGCATGCGGCGATTGTAACCGAGGAAAGATGGCGCGCGAACGACAGCACCAGCCGCTTTCGCATGGCATGCGCGCACGTCGCGGCACGTGGACGGGCCTCACGCGCGGCGCCGGTTTCGAACGCCGCCGACGCATGCGCGCGACGATGAAAACGCACGGTCGTACGGATTGTTTTACACTCGATCCGCTTGCCTGAGCGCGATGGATACAGCCCCGGCGGATCGCCTGAAAAGCGATTCGACAGATCACGCACGGCAACAGCAGGAAAGCTCAACGCCACAAGCCCCTCATCGATACGGAGACACGATGCGCGCGATTCGCTGCAATCAATACGGCCCGCCGGAGAGCCTGGTCGTCGACAACCTCGCGGACCTCGAGGCGCCGCCCGGCCACGTGGTGATCGACGTCAAGGCCGCCGCCGTCAATTTTCCCGACGTGCTGATCATCGAGAACAAGTACCAGTTCAAACCGCCGTTGCCGTTCACGCCCGGCTCGGAAGTCGCCGGCGTGGTGCGCGCGGCCGGCGAAGGCGTCAGCCAGTTTCAGCCCGGCGCGCGCGTGGTCGCGTTCACGGGCCAGGGCGGCTTCGCCGAGCAGGCGCTGGCGCCGGCCGCCGCGTGCGTGCCGCTCGCCGACGGCGTGCCGTTCGACGTGGCCGCGGCCTTCACGCTCGCGTACGGCACCTCGCATCACGCGGTGGTGGATCGCGGCGCGCTGCAGGCCGGCGAAACGATGCTCGTGCTCGGCGCGGCCGGCGGCGTCGGTCTCGCCGCGGTCGAGATCGGCAAGGCACTGGGCGCGCGGGTGATCGCGGCGGCATCGAGCGACGAAAAGCTCGCGGTCTGCGTGAAGCATGGCGCGGACGCGACGATCAACTACGCGACCGAAGATCTGCGCGAGCGCATCAAGGCGCTGACCGACGGCAAGGGGCCGGACGTGATCTACGACCCGGTCGGCGGCGTGTATGCGGAGCCGGCGTTTCGCAGCATCGGCTGGCGCGGGCGCTATCTGGTGGTCGGCTTTGCCAACGGCGAGATTCCGAAGCTGCCGCTGAATCTGACGCTGCTCAAGGGCGCGAGCCTGGTCGGCGTGTTCTGGGGCGACTTTGCGAAGCGCGAGCCGCAGCGCAATCACGCCGCGTTCCAGCAGATGACGCAGTGGATCGGCGAAGGCAAGCTCAAGCCCTACGTGTCGGCGCGTTATGCGCTGGAGGACACCGGCCGCGCGCTGCGCGACATGGCCGAGCGGCGCGTGATCGGGAAGGTGGTGGTGACGCCGTAGCTTGGTGGTGCAGTGGGATCGGCCTGTTGCGATTGGCTCGTCGCACTCGACTCGCGCGGCAAACGCATGCTGACTACGCGACAAGCACACGGCAACCGCGCGACAACCACGCGACAGAACACGACGCAACCGCAATACATATCGAGCGACAAAAAACGGCGCGCGGTCTTCACACCGCGCGCCGTTTTTCGTCGCACATCGCTTTCGTCGCGCCTACAGTTTTTCCGTATCGCCGGACTTCGGTTGCCATTTCATCAGATGCCGTTCGCCGATGCCGACGATCGCATCCAGAATCAGCGCGAACGCAGTCAGCACCAGAATGCCGGCGAACACCGTATTGATATCGAAAGTGCCTTCGGCTTGCAGAATCAGATACCCGACGCCGCGCGCCGAGCCCAGATACTCGCCCACCACCGACCCGACGAACGCCAGTCCCACCGACGTATGCAGGCTGGAAAACACCCAGCTCATCGCGCTCGGCAGATACACGGCGCGCAGTAACTGCTTGCGGTTCGCGCCGAGCATGCGCGCGTTGGCGAGCACCACCGGGCTGACTTCCTTCACGCCCTGATACACGTTGAAGAACACGATAAAAAACACCAGCGTGACGCCGAGCGCCACCTTCGACCAGATGCCCAGTCCGAACCACACGCCGAAGATCGGCGCGAGGATCACGCGCGGCATCGAGTTGGCGGCCTTGATGTAAGGGTCGAACAGCGCGCTCGCGAGCGGCGACAGCGCCAGCCAGAGTCCGATGCCCAGACCGAGCGCGGTGCCGACCGCGAAGGCGAGCACCGTCTCGACCAGCGTGATCCACAGATGCAGATAGATCTCGCCGCCGGTGAACCACTCCCAGATCCGTTGCAGCACCTTCTGCGGCTCGCCGAAGAAAAACGCCGCCTTGTTCGGGTCGTCGAAATAGAACGGCGGCAGCAGCGTCGGGCTGGTCAGCACGTACCAGAGCACGAAGCACAGCACCAGCAGCAGCCATTGCCAGATCACCAGATTCGCCCGGTTCGGGCGCAACGTCTTCCACATGACTTGGTTCGCCTTGTTTGCCTTTAAACGGCGCTCAATTGCTGCTGGTACCCCTTCAGTACTTCATCGCGCAGCACGCTCCAGATCTGCGCATGCAATTCGACGAAGCGTGGATGCGCACGGATTTCAGCGACGTCGCGCGGCCGCGGCAGATCGATCGCGAACTCGCCGATCGGATGCGTGCCCGGCCCCGCCGACAGCACCACCACGCGATCCGACATCGCGATCGCTTCGTCGAGATCGTGCGTGATGAAGAGCACCGCCTTGCGTTTGGCGGCCCACAGGTCGAGCAATTCGTTTTCCATCAGCTGACGCGTCTGGATATCCAGCGCGGAAAACGGCTCGTCCATCAGGATGATGTCGGGATCGAGAATCAGCGTCTGCGCCATCGCGACGCGCTTGCGCATGCCGCCCGACAACTGGTGCGGATAGCGGTCGCCGAATCCGCCGAGGCCGACGCGCTTCAGCCATGCGTCCGCCTTGACGCGGGCTTCGGCCGCCGGCACGCCGTGAAACGCGAGGCCGGCCATCACGTTGTCGATGGCCGAACGCCACGGCATCAGCGCGTCCGCCTGGAACATGTAGCCGGCGCGCCGGTTGATGCCCTTGAGCGGTTCGCCGAACACGCTGACCGTGCCCGCCGACGGTGCCAGCAAGCCCGCGCCGACGTTCAGCAAGGTGGATTTGCCGCAGCCGGTCGGCCCGACCACCGAGACGAATTCGCCCGGCGCGATGCGCAACGTGGTGTCCTTGACGGCGGTGTAGCGCTGCGCGCGGTTCTCGCGCGCAGCGAACGTGCAGGTGATGTTCTCGAGCGCCAGGGCGGCAACGGTCATCGTTCGGCTCGTTGGATGGGAATCGGATGCTCGGATCTGGTGGGCGGCGCGAGCGGGGCGAGCGGCATGAGAGGCGTAGGAGGCGTAAGTGGCGTGCGCGGCCGCAGCCGCGCCGGGGCGTTTTACGCCTTGACCGTCGCCAGCGCCTTCTTCACGAAGTCGTTGGTCCACGTCTTCGACAGATCGATCGGTTTGCCCTGCACCGCCGGGTCGAACGCCTGCAAGGTTTTCAGCGACGTCGCCGGACCGTCGGCAGGCATCAGCCCATCGGGCGACAGCGCCTGCTTCACGTGCTGCCACGCATCCAGATAGACCGCGCGGTCGCCAAGCAGATACCCTTCCGGCACCGTGTTGATCAGTTCGCTGCCGGTCGCCGTCTGCAGCCATTTGAGCGCGCGCACCATCGCGTTGGTCAGCGCCTGCGTGGTGTTCGGATTCTTCGTGATGAAGCTTTGCGACGCGTACAGGCAGCCCGCCGGCATGTCGCCGCCGAACACGCTGCGCGTATCGGCCAGCGTGCGCGTATCCGACACGATGACAATGTCGCCGCTGCGTTCGAGCCGCGTCATCACCGGGTCGAGATTGGCGATCGCGTCGATCTGCCCCGACTGCAACGCGGCGATCGCACCCGCGCCCGCTCCCACGCCGATGAACGCGACGTCCTTCGCGGTCAAGCCGGCCTTGGCCAGCACGAAGCTCGCCATGATCGAGGTCGACGAACCCGGCGCGGTCACGCCGATTTTCTTGCCCTTCAGATCGGCGATCGACCGGTAGTTCGGTATCGCCTTCTTCGACACGGCCAGCACGATCTGCGGCGCGCGGCCCTGCAGCACGAACTCGCGGAACATCTGCTTCTGCGCCTGCAACAGCAACGTGTGCTCGAACGCGCCGGACACCACGTCCGCGCTGCCGCCCACGGCCGCCTTCAGCGCCTGCGAGCCGCCCGCGAAGTCGGAGATTTCGACGTCGAGCCCTTCGTCCTTGAAATAGTTGCGGCGCTCGGCAATGGTGAGCGGCAAGTAATAGAACAGGTTCTTGCCGCCGACCGCGATCGCCACTTTCGAGGTCTCAGGCTTGCCCTGCGCGAACGCCGACGGCGTCACGCCGAGCGAGGCGCCCGCGAGCGCGGCGGCGGTACCGGCGAGGAAGGATCTGCGCTGCATGGTCTTCGTCTCCAAACTTTTTGTTGTCCGGTCTTTTTCTTCTATTCGCGATGCGCGTGTTCAGACGATCTGTTGCGCATGCAACCGTGCGATTTCGTCTGCATCATAACCTAGCGTTTGCAGGACTTCATCGGTATGTTCACCCAGTTCGGGGCCAAGCCAGCGCGTTTCGCCGGGCGTGTCGGAGAGCTTCGGCGTGACCGCCGGCAGCGTGATTTCCTGGCCGTCCTGCCACTTGAAACGCTGGATCATCTGGCGCGCCATGAACTGCGGATCGGTGAACATATCCGCGACGCTATAGATGCGCCCGACCGGCACGTCGGCCGCGTTCAGCACGGCGAGCGCTTCGTCGATGGTGCGGCTGGCGAGCCACGCGGCGATCGCGCCGTCGATTTCCTGGGTGCGCGGCACGCGTCCGTCGTTGTGCGCGAGACCCGGATCGTCGGCGAGATCCTCGCGTTCGATCGCCACCATCAGGCGCTTGAAGATCGGATCGCTATTGCCGCCGATCACGATGCTGCCGTCGCGGCACGGATACGTGTTCGACGGCACGATGCCCGGCAGCGATGCGCCGGTGCGCTCGCGCACCATCCCATACACGCCGTACTCGGGCACCACGCTTTCCATCATGTTGAAGACGGCTTCGTACAGCGCGACGTCGACCACCTGCCCTTTGCCGCCGTTCACCTGCTTGTGATGCAGCGCCATCAATGCGCCGATCACACCGTGCAGCGCGGCGATCGAATCGCCGATCGAAATGCCGATGCGCGGCGGCGGCAAATCGGGATACCCGGTGATGTGGCGCAGACCGCCCATCGACTCGGCGATCGCGCCGAAACCGGGCCGGTCGCGATACGGGCCGGTCTGGCCGTAGCCGGACAGACGCACCATCACGAGTCCGGGGTTCTCGGCGGACAGCACGTCGTAACCGAGCCCAAGCTTCTCCAGCAAACCCGGCCGGAAATTCTCGACGACGATATCCGCCTCTTTCGCGAGACGCCGCACGATTTCCTTGCCCTCTTCGGCCTTCAGATTGATCGTGATGGACTTTTTATTGCGCGCCTGCACGGCCCACCACAGCGAGGTGCCGCCGACTTCCGGATACAGCTTGCGCCATTTGCGCAGCGGGTCGCCGCCCTTGGGGTCTTCGATCTTGATGACTTCGGCGCCGAACTCGCCGAGAAAGCGCGCGGCGAACGGGCCAGCGATCAGCGTGCCGAGTTCCAGTACCTTGACGCCGGCGAGCGGGCCGGCTGGCGCCTGGGGGGCGGTTGGGTCTTGCGCGGCGTGCGGGTTGTGCTGATCTTGCGGGTTCCCGGACGCGGCGCGCGCGCCTGAATCGGAAGTAGCGCTCATGTGTCTCCTGAATTCTGTATCTGACGACGCAGGCCGATGCGCACGGGGGATGCGATCGATACGCGATGAATCCAACGCCTACGCTACCCGCGCAACGCGGCCACCGCGTTACATCGTTCGACGATCCAGCATCGCGCGGGCGATCGTACCGGCGTCGACATATTCGAGTTCGCCGCCCACCGGCACGCCGCGCGCGAGCCGCGTGACCGACAGACCGCGCGCCTTGAGCGTCTGCCCAAGGTAATGCGCGGTGGCTTCGCCTTCGTTGGTGAAATTGGTGGCGAGCACGACTTCCTTGACGATGCCGTCCGACGCGCGCTTCACCAGCCGGTCGAAATGAATTTCCTTCGGGCCCACGCCGTCGAGCGGACTGAGCCGCCCCATCAGCACGAAATACAGGCCACGGTACGTGAGGGTCTGTTCGAGCATGATCTGGTCGGCCGGCGTCTCGACGACGCACAGCAGCGTGGGATCACGCTCTTCATCGAGGCAGACCTCGCAGATCTGCGCCTCGGTGAACGTGTTGCACTTTTCGCAATGCTGCAGATGCTCGGTCGCGAACAGCAGCGAGCGGCCGAGCTTTTCGGCGCCGTCGCGGTCGTGCTGCATCAGGTGATAGGCCATGCGTTGCGCGGACTTCGGCCCGACGCCGGGCAGCGCGCGCAGCGCTTCGACGAGCGCCGACAAGGCGGAGGGTTGTTTCATGCGGATCGGCGTCGAAGTGGATGGCCCGGCTGGGCGGATCGCGATGCGGTTTCTACCATGGCGGTGTGGGTTCGCCGCGCGAGACGCGCGCTACGTCTTGACGACGCGCCTCGAACGACGAACTCAGGCCCGTTCTGTTGTTGCGGGAACGCGCCGGGCGGGCACCGAGCCGCGCCCTGGCGCATCGGCTTCGGGCGCTTACGCGCTGTCGAGCACTTCAAACGTTTGATCGCTCGATTGATCGCTCGATTGATCGCTCAGCGCGCTCGCACGTCCCGCGCGTTGCCTGCTTCATGCCGCGACAGCATACGCCGCAGCAACGGGTTTATCCGCCCGATGGCGGCGCACTTCCTCAGAACGGCAGCTTGAAGCCCGGCGGCAACGGCAGGCCCGACGTCATGCCGCCCATCTTTTCCTGAGCGGTGGCTTCGGCTTTGCGCACGGCGTCGTTGAATGCAGCGGCGACGAGATCCTCGAGCATGTCCTTGTCGTCGGCGAGCAGGCTCGGGTCGATCGACACGCGGCGCACGTCGTTCTTGCAGGTCATCGTCACCTTCACGAGACCGGCGCCCGACTGGCCCTCGACTTCGATCTGAGCGAGCTGCTCCTGCATCTTCTTCATGTTTTCCTGCATCTGCTGGGCTTGTTTCATCAGCCCGGCGAGTTGACCTTTCATCATGGACATGCTCCTTCTTGACAGCGTGAAATTTGGAAATGGGCCGCGTTGCAGCGAATCAGGCGGCCGGTGGCGTGGGGTACGGCGAATCAGTGATCTGGCGACTCGATGCCTCGCGCGCAATCTCAATGGACCGGCGGCGCGGCGGCCGGGCCGGCGTCCGGCGTGAGCGGCCGGATCGAGCCGGGCACGATGCTCGCGCCGAATTCGCGGATCAGCGATTGCACGAACGGATCGGCGCCGATCTCGCGCTCCGCTTCCTGCTGACGTTGCGCGCGCGTCGCGGCGTCCTGCGCGGCGGCGGTGCGGCGCGCGGCGCCGACTTCGACCAGCACATCGACGGTGCGGCCGAGTCGTTCGGCGAGCGCGGCTTTCAGCTTGGCGACCTGCGAGGCTTCCGCGTATTGCGGCACCGGCACGTTCAGTTTAAGTGTGTTGCCTTCGAGCGCCATCAACTCGCTGTTGAACGCGAGCTGATAGGAAATGCCCTTGAGCGGCAGATCGACCGCCAGCGCCGGCCAGTCGCCGGTGAAGCCGATCGGGTCGAGCGGCACGGCGGGCGGCAGCGGACGCTTGTCGATCACCGGCGCCGGGGACGGTGCGGGCGCGGCGTTCATGCGCACGTCGTCCGGACCGCTGTCGAACACGGGCATGTAGCTGTCGTCTGGCGGACCGTAGTAGCCGTCGTCCGATGCCGGGAGAGGCATGTAGTCGTCGGGCGGCATGTCGTCCCACGGCGGGATCGACGAGCCGTTCTGCGGTTCGGCGCTGTTGCGCTGCGCCGGCGATGCGGTTCGGGCAGCGGGCGCGGCGGACGCTGCGTCCGGCTGCGGCGCGCGGCGTGGCGCGCCGGGTGTCGGCACAGGCACGACGACGCGCGGCGCGGCGGGTTTGGGCGCCGGTGCGGCGGCAGCCGCAGCGGACCGGCCGCGATCCGAGGACACTTTCAGGCCCGCGCTGCGTAGCACGTCGAGCGCGGCGCTGGCGCCGCCGGCGCGACGTGGCGCGGCTTCTGCCGGTACTGGCGAGGTCTGCCGTGCTGGCGGCTCCTGCTGCGCAACCGACGACGCCGCCTCTTCCGCGCGCGCGAATGCGGCGGCTGCCGGCGCGGTAGGCGGCGATGCGGGTTGCTCGTTGCTGACTTCGTCGATGCCGGCGATGGCGGCGATGTGCGCCGTAGTCGATGCGCTTTCGTTCGATGTCGCTGACGCTTCGCCGGCAACCGATTCCGATCCGGCAGGCGCGTCTTCCCACGGGGCTAACGGTGCGGGCGCGGTCCCGCCGGCTGCAGTGGATGCAGTTTCCGCGGGGACGACACTGGCCGTTTGTGCGGGAACGTCGGGGACTGATTCAGTTGCCGTTTCTGTTTCGGCGGTAGCGGTGGACGTGGTTTGCATCGCGGAAGCTGTATCCGCCACGGCGCCGTTCTCGATCACCGCCTGCATCACGGCCGATTTCGTTTCACTCGCACCGCTTCCAGGCTCGCCGGCGGCGCTTGCCGTTTCCACCACGACTTCCACGCGAGCGGAAACCGGAGTCGAATCGATAGCATGCGGTTGAGCATCCGTAGCGGCAGATGGTGCCTGACGAGGCGTGGGCTGCGCGTTTGCAACCACCGCTGCACGTTCATCATCGCGAGCGGACGCATCGGCGACGCCAGCGGAAACCACGCGCTGGTTTTCTCCGGCATCGCCGCGAACCTGCGGCGTCTCACGGACCACCGGACTCGCGACCGGCGCGGCCAGCGCCGAAGCCCCCGCCGCTCCTCGCTGTGCGGCAGCGACCGGCGCGCCGGCACGCTTCGCTCCACCCGCACCCGCGGCCCCCGGCGCGCGCGCCGAACCCACCGTGCCGCCCCCGCCGCCCGTCGGCGCCGGCTCGAACGCCAGCATGCGCAACAACGTCATCGTGAAGCCGGCGTATTCGTCGGGCGCGAGCCCCAGTTCGCTCCGGCCGATCGTCGCGATCTGATAGAACAACTGCACCTGCTCGGCGCTCAGCGTCTCCGCGAAACGGCGCAGGTCGCCCGCCTCCGGCCACTCGTCCAGCACCGACGAGGGCGCGAACTGCGCCCACGCGACCCGGTGCAGCAAGCTCGCCAGATCCTGCAGCGCCGTCGAGAACGACAGACTGCGCAGCGCCATCTCGTCGGCGACCGCGAGCACCGCCGCGCCGTCGCCATCCGCGAGCGCGTCGAGCAGACGGATCAGATAGCTTTGATCGAGCGCGCCGAGCATGCCGCGCACCGCTTCTTCATTGACCTGATTAGCCGAGTACGCGATGGCCTGGTCGGTCAGCGACAGCGCGTCGCGCATCGAACCGTCCGCCGCGCGCGCGAGCAGCCGCAGCGCCTGCGCTTCGTACGGCACCTTCTCTTCGCCGAGGATATGTTCGAGATGCGACACGATATGACCGGCCGGCATCTGCTTCAGATTGAACTGCAGGCAGCGCGACAGCACCGTGACCGGAATCTTCTGCGGGTCGGTGGTGGCGAGAATGAACTTGACGTGCGCGGGCGGTTCTTCCAACGTCTTCAGCATCGCATTGAAGGCGTGGTTGGTCAGCATGTGCACTTCGTCGATCATGTAGACCTTGAAGCGTGCGTCGACCGGCGCATAGACCGCGCGCTCCAGCAGCGCCGCCATTTCGTCGACGCCGCGGTTGCTCGCCGCATCCATCTCGACATAATCGACGAAACGTCCCTCGTCGATTTCACGGCACGCGCGACACACGCCGCACGGCGTGGAGGTCACACCGGTTTCGCAATTCAGCGCCTTGGCGAAGATGCGCGACAGCGTGGTTTTGCCGACACCGCGCGTACCGGTAAACAGATAGGCATGGTGCAGACGGCCGCCGTCGAGCGCGTGCGTGAGCGCGCGCACCACGTGCTCCTGTCCGACGAGCGAAGCGAAATCCTTCGGCCGCCATTTGCGTGCGAGAACTTGATAGGTCATCCGGAAATTGTATCAGTAACAATGCCGCGCAAAACCGATTCGAAGCGGCACGCAAACGCGCACCACCGCCCCATTGGAACGGACTAACGAACCGATAGAAAAAAATAGCCGGAGCAAGCGACTTCACACGACAGCGAGGCTGTGCGGCGAGGCGCGCAAACACGACGACATGCGTGCGCGATTCAAGGCGAACTCAGGGTAAAACAGGAGATGGGATTTGAAGCTGAGGTAAGGCAGAAAAAAGGAAGGTGACGAGCCCGACCCTCGGCACTGGTGGAAAACGGCTGTGGCTGCTTCGTTCCCGACCTGACCAGGTTGACCATCCCTCCATGCGAGGAGGCCCGTCACGAAATATTCTATCACTGCTTGGCCCGTCGTGCGACTGTTATTACGATCAAAGCGATATCGACGCGCCGAACTGCCTCGTCGCTTCGCGCACGACTTCGCTCGCCGCGCCACGTTGCTCCATATAGTCGACCACGAAAGTACGCCGCATCGACACGGCTTGAGTTCGCCGCGCGCGCCACCAGATAGGTGGTGTATCAGGCTGCGTGAAGGTCCGCGCAACAGGGTGGAAAGTCATCGGCAGTCATTGACCCCACTGCCGTTGATGACGACTATCGCCCCCGGCAACGCATAGCGAATTAAGCTAAACTGCCGTACGGATGACCCGCAAACGGGCGCTTTCCGCACACGCCAGCTTAAGCGGGTGATTTTTCAGGCGTGTGTCGGCATGGGTCCGGCGGCGGCAAAGAGAACGGAAGTTTCCCCTAGGTTTTGACGTATCGTGGCGAGCAATTTCAGGCGGGCCTCGAACCGATAGAGGTATTCATACAATGAGCGAAAACATCAAGCATATTAGCGACGCATCGTTTGAACAGGACGTCGTGAGATCCGATAAACCCGTGCTGCTCGATTTCTGGGCCGAATGGTGCGGTCCGTGCAAGATGATCGCGCCGATCCTCGACGAAGTCGCGAAGGATTATGCCGATCGCCTGCAAATCGCCAAGATCAACGTCGACGAACACCAATCGACGCCGGTCAAGTTCGGCGTGCGCGGTATCCCAACGCTGATCCTGTTCAAGAACGGTGTCGTTGCTGCGCAGAAAGTCGGCGCACTGTCGAAGTCGCAACTCACCGCGTTCCTCGACGGCAATCTGTAAAAGTTTGCGCATCGGCGCGCCGCGCGTCCCTCGCGACCCGCGCGCACGTTGAGTCGGGCGTGTTGTCAGTCGGCAACATGCCCGTCAAGAAAGATGCCATGGCCACGCACTGGCGGAAATTGGCGTGTGCTATGCTAGAATCCGCAAAACGTCGAAAAGACGTGTAAGTCCTTGAGCGGTTCCGCTCACTCTCCTCCCAGATTTCATTTCGTCGCACCTTCTTCCTGCGGGTTCTCCGTATGCATTTATCCGAGCTTAAGACTCTGCACGTGTCCGAATTGATCGAGATGGCCAATGGCCTCGAGATCGAAAGTGCGAACCGCCTGCGCAAGCAGGAATTGATGTTCGCCATTCTAAAAAAACGAGCCAAAACGGGCGACACGATCTTCGGCGACGGCACGCTCGAAGTGCTGCCGGACGGCTTCGGCTTCCTGCGCTCCCCGGAAACGTCGTACCTGGCGAGCACGGACGACATCTATATCAGCCCGTCGCAAATCCGCCGCTTCAACCTGCATACGGGCGACACGATCGAAGGTGAAGTGCGTACGCCGAAAGACGGCGAGCGCTATTTCGCGCTGGTGAAGGTGGACAAGGTCAACGGCCAGCCGCCGGAAGCCTCGAAGCACAAGATCATGTTCGAAAACCTGACGCCGCTGCACCCGAACAAGGTGCTGCTGCTCGAACGCGAAATGCGTGGCGAGGAAAACGTCACGGGCCGCATCATCGACATGATCGCGCCGATCGGCAAGGGCCAGCGCGGCCTGCTGGTGGCATCGCCGAAATCCGGCAAGACGGTGATGCTTCAGCACATCGCGCATGCGATCAAGCAGAACCATCCCGACGTCGTGCTGTTCGTGCTGCTGATCGACGAACGCCCGGAAGAAGTGACGGAAATGCAGCGTTCGGTGGCCGGCGAAGTGATCGCCTCCACGTTCGACGAACCGGCCGCGCGTCACGTGCAGGTCGCCGAAATGGTGATCGAAAAAGCCAAGCGCCTCGTCGAAATGAAGAACGACGTGGTCATTCTGCTCGACTCGATCACGCGTCTCGCGCGCGCCTACAACACCGTCGTGCCGGCTTCCGGCAAGGTGCTGACCGGCGGTGTGGACGCCAACGCGCTGCAACGCCCGAAGCGCTTCTTCGGCGCCGCGCGCAACATCGAGGAAGGCGGTTCGCTGACCATCATCGGCACCGCGCTGATCGAAACCGGCAGCCGCATGGACGACGTGATCTACGAAGAGTTCAAGGGCACCGGCAATATGGAAGTGCACTTGGAACGCCGCCTCGCCGAGAAACGCGTCTATCCGTCGATCAACCTGAACAAGTCCGGCACGCGCCGCGAAGAACTGCTGATCAAGCCCGAAGTGCTGCAAAAGATCTGGGTGTTGCGCAAGTTCATTCACGACATGGACGAAGTCGAGTCGATGGAATTCCTGCTCGACAAGATCCGCCAGACGAAGAGCAACTCCGAGTTCTTCGACATGATGCGTCGCGGCGGCAACAGCTAAGGTACGCCCCGCGTCCGCGTGCAGGCGCAATCCAGAGCACGCGCAGCCTACTGAAAAACTGCCCGCTATGATGCGGGCAGTTGAAATCATTTCGGAATACCGGCGCTCAAATCTGCGCCGGGCAGTTCCAGCCTGAAAGCCCCCATCTGCATCACGAGACAGGCGGTCACACAGACGGTCCGAATAAAGCGCTCGCGCATCGCGCCAGTTATTCGCCGTTGATCGAGTCAAACAGGTACATCAACCGGCACTTCGAGTCGATCTGCTCTCGCGCCAGTGACCAGAAAAAATCTGCCTCCGTCAAAGGGGATGTCGGCCACATCCGTCACCATTCATAGATGCAAGGTTTGCGCGTTAAGCGCAAGACAGCTGCAACTCTGGCGAAAGATTCAGAATCCAAAACTTCTCGCACGTGGCGTTTATAGCAAGGCTGCGCGCTGAAAATTCCGTGCATCCGAAACCACGATATTTTGTCGCCTGCTGTTACGGCATTGGTTTAGCCCGCTTAGCTTTCGACAATTCCAACCGAGTCCTCACTGCGACTATGTCGGCGTGCAGCTTACCCCGAAGACGAAACACTGTTGCCTCGTTAACCGTATCCCTACCGAGCCCCGGAATATGATGCGACCCCTTAACAAGTCCCAACGTATATTCGCCGATTGTTCCTGGCAGATGAATCGATGGATTTTCTTGCTTACTACTTGTTTCAAGTTGATCAAGAAAATCGTAGATTTTGCCCTCATAGTCGTCGGCAAAGCCTTCGATCTCGTCAACAAACTCCGACAATTTCGCAATTTTTTCGGAGTCCATAGTCCAGCCCGCTTGTGCATCAGCAACCAGCACACCTATGTCTACCGGATTAACCGGTAAAGCGTTATCAAGGAACGTTTTTTCGACAGCGTTAACCGCGTACTTGGCGGTGTTTTTCCCTAGACCTCCCCCCTCGAACGCTCCTAACCTGAGCGCATGATAAGCGTTGCTTTTGGCCGCCTCTAAATTTCTGCGCCCCTCGTCCACGCTGTAGTGAGGCTTAGATCGCCGAACTTTCGTATCGAGCTTTTTTGCGACCTCTTTCCCCACCAATCCACCTACTGCCCCCCCTATCGCCGTGCCGACTCCGGGGAAAATCAATGTGCCGAGTGCGCTACCCGCGGCAGCGCCCAACGTGCCGCCCCCAGCGGTAGCGGCCAGCGACGCCGCGTTCGCACCTACTGCTTTTCCCATTTTGGTTTTGGAGTTCGCTGCATCAAGAGCATTTTTCATTTTTTTCAACTCCAACCTGGCTTCGGACATATATTTATAATAACTACACGCTTCCTCCTTGGTTATCGGTGCATCGCCGGCTGGATCAAGATATTTAACTGGATTATTCGCAGCCATTCTGTATAAATTCGACCCATCTCTCATGCCGGCGGGGTCGGGATTGAGCCATCGGCACGTCCACGCCGAATAATATCTAAGTCCATAATAATAAAGACCCGTACCATCCATTTCCTTACCCGAATACCTAATCACTTTATATTTAACTTCGTTTTTGCTTGATGCGGACAATACTGCAGTCCCGCCGTATGGATAATATTCCTCCTGCGTAATAATATTAGCCTCCGCATCCAGCTCCAACATCACCGAACCGATCTGATTGTCAAAGCTATACCTTATCTGATCATTCGGAATATCCGACGGCTGCCCGGCTTCCCAATGCAGTACACGAACCTGGGGACGGCCAACTATCTGCGTCGTCACGACCTGCAACGACTCGCTCGTGCTGACGCTGCCGTTCTCATCAATACTCGTCGTGTGGAGTTCCAGCCCAGGTAAATAGATCACCTCGTCAACTTGCCAGATATTGCCGCTGACGTTGGTTGCGGTGCGCGTCTGCTTTCTGACGCGCGCGCTTCCACGGTATTGATAGACGTCACGGTCGTTAGCGTCCGCCGTACCGCCGCGATCCATGAGCACCACGGACTGCAACTGGTTGCGCCCGTTCCAGTTGAGCGGCTTGCCTGGCTGCATCTGTCTAACGTTGCCTCTGGCATCGAAATACGTACCAATGTTGCTTTGCGTGATGCTGCCGTTTTCGTCCTGCGCGAGCGCACGGTTCGATCCTGCATCGACGAACAAGGTGTTCGTATAGGCGTTGTTATCTGCCGAGTGCACGATTTGGTACAGGTTGCCGCCCCTGTCGTACGTGTAGTTGCGCGTGTAATTGCGTACGTTCGCGGTATCGATAGCAGGTTCCGGAAGTGCAGGCCCTTGTCGAACAGCCGAGATATTCTCGCGTCCCGTCGCGCTCAGAAGCTGGTACAAGGCGTCGTAACTGTAGGTGTTTTCTGCGGCTACCGCCTGATTGCGGAAATACCTTATCTCCTGAGCACTATTGCTGATGGAGAGAATATTGCCGACGGGATCGTATTGGTAGGACAGATTTTGCAGCTGGGTTTCCCGGGCGTCACTCGCGGGCCGCGTTGTCGTCACGCCCACAAGACGTTGGGTTTGTGACTCGTAAACATATTGGGTCATCACGCCGTTGCCGGCCGTCTCCTGAAGCATCTGTCCCGCAGCGCTATAGCTGACACTGGACAGCAACATGTGCTCAACATCACTGTCCGCAAGCTTGACATAGCATTGGCAAACTGCCCCAGCTACGTCATGTTCGAATCGCTTTTGATTGCCTCGCGCATCTGTTTCGACGAGCGGCGCGCCGAGCGCGTCATATTGCGTGGCACTCGTATAAATCTCTGTCGCCAGCGACGCCTGCCATGCGCCTTCGTCGTCACCCTGCCAATCGCTCTGCCCTTCGGCATCCGGCAGAAGTTGTTGAGCGCTACCCGTTGGCGCACCCAATAGCGTGAATCGCGGCCAAGCGATCATCCCCGCCGTGTCATAGTGCCGGACGAGTTCGCCGCGCAGGTTGTCATCCTCTGGCCCCGCGGACACCGAAGTGTCGCTATCGCCGTAGATGAGGCGTTCCGCAACGCGCTCGTCTGCCGCCTCAAGCTGTTCGTACACCGCGACGGGTCGGCCAAGCACGTCGAACTCCGTGCGAGTGACGGTTCCCCTACTGTCCTGCGACCAGAAAACGCGACCTTCAACGTCATGGAGTTCCATGCTCCAGCCCGCGTCCACGCCATCGCTGCGCAGAGACATTCCCGATAGGGACAACTGCGTCGATGCGTTCGGAGGCTGCGCCGTATCGCCCTGCCACAGCGTGAACAGACGAGCATCCCAAAGGCTGCTATGTCGAAGGTCGTCGCTCAGAGATGAAAGCGTGATCAGCTCGTCCAACGGATCGCCACTCACCGTCCGGTTATATTGCATCAAGCGAACTCGACGACCGCGGTTATCCAGTACGTGAAGTGATGGCGTACCGCTGCAAAGAGCCGAAGTACTATCGGACACGCGCATGATGAACCTCGATATAAAAGCCGGGCAGCAGTTTGACGATCAGGACGCCGACACTTCGGCAAGCGTGTCGTTCTCATCTTCCATGACGGAAAACCAGGGATAGAAGCTCTGTCTACGCAAATAGTTGAGCGCAGTCACAACCTGGATTTCACGACCAACAGGATCGTAATAGTGTGTGTCGGCAAAGCCGCACACCTGCATAGAACTGTCGACTACGTACTGCCAGTCGTCGATGAAGTACGGCTGATAGGTTCTGACCACCTGCCCTTTATTGTCGTATTCGACACGTCCGGACACAGTCCAGCGTGGGTCGGCAGTCGCCTCCACAGGCTCGCCGTTATCGTCGCACGCTATTTCGCCACTATCGGTGCGCTGCCATGCTGGACCGGCCGGCGCCTTGGAGACCGTTTGCAGGGGACGTCCAAAGCCATCGCTGTACGACACGGTCACGCGAACCTGCTGGCCGGGATCGTCCGGATAACGATCGGCCAGCAGAATGGCACTGTTGACAGGCGTGCGTGGCGCGCTGGCCAATACTTGCCGTGCCGCGAGCGTCAGTTCCGGTTTGGAAGCTTTCGACGAGATCCACCGTCGACCCGAGGCGCGAATATGGCCCTGCGCGGTGATGAAGCGCAAGCTCAGCAACCGCGCCCATTCACGCACGGAAAGCTCGCCGCTGCCGCCGTACCCGGCCTGCGACACCTGGCCCATCCAGCTAAACGGATCGTAAGCGCAAATGCTCGCAAGATGCTGCGCCGAAGTGCCAGCATTCGCAACGGCGGTTGCGACTGATTGGCCGTACGATACCGGGAAGTCTGCAACAGATCCGAAGCCGGTGGCTTCCGCGTTTTCCGTGCCATAAAAGCTCGTCGCAATCGCGCGCCCTAGCGCATCGAGCTGGACCTCGTGGAAATTGCCGTTAATGTCAGTCATCCTGACCGGTTGCAGGAAACGATAATCGTATTCGAACGCCTTGTTGTTACCCACGGCGTCCTGCACCCGTTCGACGACGCAATAATGGCTGTCATATGTCGATGTGCTCTGCCCGGTCAGCATGGTTCTCCGATGGCTGACAGGAAAATAGAAGGCGGCGCCATCGCCATACGTGACGAAATTCTGCTGGACGATCCAGACAGGGGCTTCGTCGGCTTCACCCACTGCCAATACGGTTGGGCTCGATACGTAGCCAGCAGTCAGTAATCTGGAAACCAGGGTATCGGCGTCCAATATCCCGTCGTACGCCGCCAGGCAAGACTCATCCAGCTCGGCGGTTTCAGTATGGTCAATGAGCGCGAGAAAATCGGGTGTTCCCTCGTTCGTGCCGTACACGACGACGCTCTGCCCAGCATATATTCGTGGCCGCGAGCTCGCCATCAGGCCGCTACTGGACGTCAGACTCTCGAAGGACAATCCCTCGACCGGCACATCCGCATCTGCGTAGGTCAGAACGTTCGCCCGCTGTTGACTGGGCAGTCTCAATCGCCACTGCTGAGGCTGCGTCAGGTGCCACACGCTGCTACGTGTTTCATTCAGGCGCAATACAAGTTGTTGCGAATCGTACGAGCTACTCCAGCTCGTGGACGGTAACGTATCCGGATACGGCGATGCCGCGGGTCGAGCACGCCGCGGATAATTGACGCTTACCTCCCATAACGCCACACCGTATTCGTCGAGACCTAGAACGACTTGCTGTGCCACTTGAGGGTCAGTCGCGATCCTTTCGTAGCCATAACTCAATTGCTCCAGTTGCACAGGCATCGAGATCGCCGCGCAGCCGGATGCGGTTGCCTGAACCTGTCGGACCTGATACCGAAACGTCGCTACGCTATACGGAAAAGACTGATGGTCGCCACCGTCAAGACCATAAACCTCACTACGCAGAGTCGAACCCTTTAGCGCCCTATACAGCCAGAATCGCGTCGTATCGTCCGGGCTATCCAGAACGACATCCTGTTTGGCGGTCGCATCG
Organism: Paraburkholderia sp. D15; assembly: GCF_029910215.1. NCBI lineage: Bacteria > Pseudomonadati > Pseudomonadota > Betaproteobacteria > Burkholderiales > Burkholderiaceae > Paraburkholderia > Paraburkholderia sp. D15. Next base: position 2,492,148 of record NZ_CP110395.1, read on the forward strand.
TATTGAGTCAACCGGGTCGAATTGACGGGAAAGGCCGCATCGTCGTGATACGGCATCCCATACAGATGGGTCTCGTCCTGTTCTCTTCCAGTGTGGTACCAGAACCTGCTCTGAAGTGGCGGCGCAAAGGGGATGGCGTCATCGGTCGAGGAAGCATTCTTGTTGGTATCCTGAGCCTCGATGTAGCCAAATCCCCGGAATTCCTGTTCGCGGCCGTCGTACACGCCGCGACGGTAAAGGTAGCTTTGGCTAAGTACGTTACCCGTGATTTCATCGGTGCTAGTGACAGCCGATACTAATTGCATCGGAAACGGTAGCGCGCTGAGCGCGGATCCATCTTCCTGTTTTTTCTCATCGAGCCATTCCTGCGCCGAACTACGGTACATCACCTCCGTGTTCGCGCCCATATTGCTATTGATACCATTCAGCAAGTAAGGCTTGAGATCGGCGAAGTGGTAGCACCAGTGCCGTGCGTCGAGATAGGGTTGCGTCAGCACGAGACTCGCCAATCCCAGTCCCTGTACATCAGCTACGCTAAGTTGGCATAAACGGTCGAAGCGAACGCCAGCGGGCCACGGCAAATCGAACGGGCCGTCCAGGCTGTTACCCGCCTGGTTAAACCAGATGTGCATCGCGTCGCTGTCGGCATAAATCAGATCGGCCGCGCCCGAACCGTCGAGGTCCGCCAGATACACCTGCTCAGGGTTGAACGTGGTCTCATCCAGAGTCAACCCGGCAAGCTGGAAAGGCGTGCCGAAGTGCCCACGACCGAGGTTCGGCCAGACCGTCACGCCATCGTGCCGGATACGAACGAGATGCTGCTGCCCGGACCCCAGCATGTCGCTGAATCCGACCAGTTCCCGTGCGTCTCTTCCGGCGATCGGCAAGTCATCGGTCTGATCGACGTCGGCCCCTGCATCGAAACCGCTTCGCTGGTTAGCGTAAAGGCGCACGCTTCTCGGGCCGATCATGGCGATATCGGGCATGCCGCCGCCGCTCAGGTCCACCAGTTTTGCCTGCGGCTGAAAAAACTCTACCGGCAGTGCGTTGAACGGCGTAAAACCGGACCACGTGCCGTCGGGGTTGATCGTGAAGAAGCCCGCCAGGCCCGGCTGTGCAACGATCCAGTCAAGCTTGCCATCGCCGTCGATATCCATGAGCCCCATGCGCTCCGGCTGCATGGCGGGAATAGACGGTAACGGCTGCCAGTCGTCATAGGTCACCGTGTCACCCCCGGTATCGGCACGCATGGGCGCCCGGTAGTACCAAAGTTCACCGGCACGATAAAGCACGCCGGCGATGCCCTCTCCATGCAGGTCCACCAACTGATAGGGGTGACCATCGTTCAGCCCCGGAAAGGCGTCGAATATTTGCCATTGCGCCGGGTCTGGTGAAAATTCGAATGGACTGTAATTCAAGTCCATTGGAGGCAATTGCTGGACTGTTCCATCGGCTTCGTAGGCAAGCCTCTGTGCGCCGGTCAGACGGGTGAGTACTGGATTTTCGTCATATTCCAGCAAAAGTCGGGCAACCAGCGTATTCGCCTCGCCCTGCCCGTCGAGACCCAACTCGTCTGCAAAGTGATGGAACATCAGGACCTGACGGCATAGACGGTGGGTACGTACTTCAAAGCCAAAGTGATAGCTGGAAAACGCGTCCTGACGGACCGGCCATGTGTTGCCGGCACCGGGTCCGTAGCCAGGAGGGACGCCGGGTTCAACACCTCGGGCACCATAGTCGAATACCAGGGAGAACAACCACGCCTGATCCTTGGGTGCCGTTGTGCCAAACAAAAAAAGATCGGCAGACGGCGTCACATTCCCGTAACTAACCTCAGTAAGGTAGCGGTTCGCCTGACGGTCACGTAGCCCCTCGTTGCTCTCTGTGTCGATTCCGGAATCATCTTCTGGCCGGTAAGCGAAATAGATGTGTTCGCCATTAGGCGACACCGATTCTTCGGACAACCACACTGCGATATGCGTCGGAATCGACGGATCGGCGATCCGCGCCGCGGTTGTCTTACCGAGGCAATGTAGTTGACCGTCTGAACCGTGAATCAACCAGAAGTCGTTGCCCTCCGCCTGACCTGTCCAACGTTCGATACGATCAAAGCTACCCTCGATCCGGGGGTAATACCGTGTCACCTCATACGTATCGCCAAGGTTGAGCGAGCCGTATGTCGATGTCGATGTCGTCGTGACCTTGCCGTCGCTACCCCGCTCTGGCTCCAGCACTTCTCCATCGGGACCGACGAACTGATCGTCGTCGATGTACTGAGGCACGCCACTACTCGTACGACGCGCAATGGCCCGCTGACTGACACCCCAGCCCACTCCAAACGTGCCGTTGCCGGCGCCGCTGCTGTAACTCAACTCCATTGAGGGAGCGTAGCCTCGCCCGCTGGAAATCGGCAACGGCAGCTTCATCGAGGCCATACCGGTTGGTCCGACTTGGCCCAGGGTCGCGCTACCCCCTTGAATCGCTCCGCCTCCCTTGGGTAAGGAAGGCTCTGTGATCCGTACGGACGACTGAGCAGAAGCTTTCATGAGCGGTTCCTCCACGCGACAAAAGTAGCGGTGGCTGTCCTGTTTAACCGATGCAGCGGATCATGCCGCTGGCAAAAACCGCGAGCAGGGCCTGTTCAAATGACGCCCGAAACGCGCGTCGCTGCGGCGGATATCAACAGTAATAATTTCGAACACTGCGAAAAGTTACGAAAATATTTCGATTCGTTTGCAATGAAATTCAATTTGAAGGGTTTGAATTCATATGGAACCCGGTTGAGCGGATCTACCCCTCTACGGGACAGAATATACTTTTAAGACGATCCGCCAGTACTTCATTGCAGATAACATTAAAAAATCCGATCTACATGCAATAACCCACATCATCATTCCATTTGACGGAATTATCTATTTGTCATGCACTTTAAATTTTTGTCATTATCAAATTCTCCCTTGAAGTCACCAAGGTAACGGCCTATTGTTCGCTTTAAATTTCCACACCACCTTATCGTGATCCGGCCGCATCATGATGAAACCTGTTGCGGAAACCCCACTCCATACTGAATGCACAAAAAATGCCGCCATCTGCGCACGCGGGGTAATTTTCAGGTTGTTTAAAAAATTCGAATAACGAACTGTGTCGTTTCAATGCCATCCCCGGATGTTGCATTAAATATGGGTAGATTGCCTGGGGCAACCGGCAGGCGTATTCACGCGTTCGCGGGAAAGCCGCTGCGCGCAAGAGAAATCTGTTTACCGAATGAGGCGATCGAATGAATTCAACCAGCAAAACTGCATCGAGCCTGAGCCTGCGCGCCAGCCCCTACATCCGGAGTATCGAAGCCAAATTAAATTTACCCGGTGCCTTGAGTCGAGCTGGCTACCTTTCAGTCTTTGACATTGCCCGTCAGCCCAAAAGCCAGTTCGTCCGTCGAAACGGAGGGCTGCTCAAAAAACAAAGCGAGTCGGCCTACGATCTCGCGCTTGGATTAGCTAATCAGCTACGGCGCGCATTTCGTCAAAAGCAGCTCGCCGCCGGCGTGCAGAGCTTACGTCCCCGGACACTTAGTGGGCAACTCGCATTGCCGACGCCGCAGAACTCGCTTAAACAAGGGCTGATGACCGGCGGTCCAAGCTGGCAAACGCAGTTTAACGACGACTGGAGCGCGTATTGCCAGAATGGCGCCCCCGAGGCTAACGATTCTCCGGTCGCTTACCTAAGCTGGCTATACAGCCAGGCGCTCAGTTTTGAGCGGAGCGCCGGGGATGCGAAACTAGACGTCATCACGCTGGCCGATCGCCGTCCCGATCTATCGTCATTGCTCATTGACGACGCAGCCATCAACCAGGTGGTGCCCTCACTACAATTGGTCAATCAAATTCTGGAAGGTGTCATTGCGCACACTATCAGCGACTCTACCGTCGATGAAACACTGGCAACGACTCGTTATCCATCGCCGCTGCCTTATCACTACCCACATGATCAGGTTCATCTCTCGCTAAACACGGCAGGCGTACCTCTATTGGAAGTAATCGGCCAGACCGATATCAGTTGGCCATATTTCATTTCAAGCTCAATGACTGGAGAGAGCAGCGAGCAAGCCTTGGCGCTAGCCAGTTTGCTGGCACCTGAGCAGCAGACGATTGTTACGGAACCGACCCATGCCGCGTCATCGGATTTTTACAAAGCCAATTTCGGCTATGACACCGCTGATTACATACCATTTGCCACTCCGAATTTACTAGCCCGTCAGACTGGCATTACAGTGCCTCAGTTGGAAGCGTTACTGGCCGGCACCAGCGAGGGAACCAGCGTGCTGGCATCCCCCAACGTAAATGATACGGATGCCAATGCAAGCCTTTACGGCGCCGCATTCATTAATATGGGAAGCACTCCCCCCGTGGAGATTTCCCCATACCACGCTATCGACACGAAAACTCTGACGGACGAAAAAAGTTCCGCAACCCCCGCCATTGCCAACAACGCCGTCTTCAGTACACCAGGTCAGTTTAACGGCGGAATTATTTTGGACGGCAGATCGAAGCCAGAGTTTTATTTGAATTACGACCTGAGTTTTGCCGGATCAAAGCTCATGCCTTATTCACTGGTTTTTTGGTGCAAGGTGGCGAACGGAGAAGGAAAAAATTTGTGCATCATCACAACAAACAAGGCAACGAGCGATCCTGAAGGTGAGCAGGGAATAGCGGTATTACTTAAGGTCGATGAATCGGGAATTTATTCTCTATTATTGAATATCGCCGATAGCAATAAGCAATGTTTTGAAAATACTCTGGCTTTTCCGCCTGATCAATGGGTTTTGGTGGCCATCACTCTCGATCCGGATGTAAGTCCTGGCACGCTTACTCTGTACGTTGGCACGTCTGGTAGCACTTCTTGTGAATCAGTCAGCGTCAGTCTCAGTAATCTGGGCCCCGTAACTTCGTCCCAAGGCGTCTGGGGCTTTAACGGCAACAAAGGAAACACTTACTATAATTCGTTCCCCGACCGATGGGGAACTGTTAGTTATGACGATATTACCGTCTGGGGAAGATGTCTCCGCGAAGACGAAGTCAACGGTTTCATCACAGCAAATAGCTCGGGTGGACACTATTCTACTATGAGCCATTACTATTTACTGGATACAGACGGGCCGCTTTCACTTCCATATTCTTTGCTCAATCTCTCAGATAACCGTATGGATCGGATCAATCGCATGGTGCGCCTGCAACGCTGGCTGGACCTCCCCTATGAGCAGGTCGATTTACTACTCAGCGCCTGCATCCATGCGCAAGGTAAAAACAATACCGATTTTTCATCCAACACACACACTTCGCGCATGCTCGGCGCATTCCGCCATTTCCAGAAAAAATATAAAATCACGGCCTTTCAATTCGCCGCCCTCATCGACAAAATAACGCCGTATGCCATCTCACCAAACGTGCCGTTTTTTGACCGGATATTCAATTCTCCATCTCTATTCGAAACTTCATTTTCAATAACAGGAGATAACTTCAACTACCCACCAACCAGCGAAAGCGATGAGAGGATCGTGAAACAGCTGTGCGCTGGGCTCGATATTTCGGAGGCGCAGTTTGCCGTGCTCGCCGAACAGGTCATGACGCAGTTCGGCGGATCTCCGGGCGTCCTGCCATGTTCGCTGCAAATGGTCTCAGCCCTCTACCGCCTAACAATGCTGCCGCGCTGGATGGGACTTTCGTTTGCGGAAGGCGCGGCACTATTTAGCCTGTTGGGTGACGATCAAGCAGCGTGGAAAACGCTGGCCGGCGTACCGCAACTGGCAGCGTTGGGTGATGACTCGGATCTGCCGACAGACAGCGATATTCTGGACGTGTTGATGGCGCTCGATAGCGCGGCCGACTGGTCAAAAACTCATTCACAGTCCTGGATAAGAAACTATCTGGTCTTGCAGGACTCGCTCGCGCATCCGGTACCAACAACCAACATCCTGAATGTCATCACCAGCATCAATCAGCAACTGCCGGCGGCGCTGCTCACGGAAGCTGATTTTGATGCGACGGGAGTGCCTGCGCCGGCCGGTCCCGAGGCTCTCACCTCGGGTGTGACTTTCAACCTTCCCAAGGCAGTCGCGGGGTCTCCTGCGCAGAGCACGGGCTCCGGCTGGATGGGCGCGTTGAGCAGTCTCGTGGATCCGGGAGGTCTAGTGCTTCCTGTATCACCGGACGCCGACGCCACTGTCTATGAAACCCTGCACGCTGCCGTAACCGCCGTCGTCGAAGCCATGACCTTCGACGCGAGCGTTACCCTGACGCCCGAGCAAATCGCCGACGCCTTGACGACAGTGATTTTCCAGGCGCTATTAACCCAAAACGGTATTGCCGACAGCGCGCTCGCCCAGTTGTTGAACACCACTCAATCCCTATCCACCTTCCTGTTGCGGTGGGCGAGCGACAGCGAGTATCGACTGTTGTCCGACACGCTCGAACTCAATGGTATCTCCACGCCGACAACGATCCCCGACCCTTATCTGCAGGCACTCTACCAGTTGGGCCGGCGCGCTTCCCTGGTGGCTCAGTATCACTTGACGCCAGCGACGCTCCACGCGTTTCTTGCCAACCCGAACTGGTTCGGAGTGTCCAATACTGCCTTGACCCTGACGCTTCTGTATCGCCTCAGTCGCTATGCCGACTGGCTGTCAATCGCAGGCAAGGAGGACGCCGTACTCGCTTACCTTGGCTGGGTGAACGGAAGTACTCCTCCGGATGTGGGCGCCGCCGCGACCGCACTGGCCGATCTGCTCGGCTGGGACAGCAGCGAAGTGCGGGATGCCGCCGCCCGGTTCGGCACCAGCGGTCTGGCGCTTACGGTCACCGATGTCGATGGAGTGATGCGCCTGCAGACGCTGTCGGAAGAGACGGGTTTGTCGGTTGCCCCGCTGGTCAGTACCGGCGCGCTGACATTGAGCTCCGCCTATTCAGAATGGCAGGCAGCTGGAGAATCGCTGATCGCCGCACAGGGCGCGCAATGACGACAGCGCCGCCGCGTGGGAATGCCCGCGCGCCGCATCAGACCCGTTTTCGTGAGGTTCCCCATGAGCACCGACATCGCTGCATCCCTGAACGAGCATCAACGCGACGCCCTCCTTGCCTTTTATCTGGGCCAGTATGTGCCGAATAGTACCAGTCCCGATCTGGCTACCCTGGTACAGACGCCGGAAGATGTTTACGAATATCTGTTGATCGATCCACTGGTAAGTAATGCGGTGCCAACCTCACAAGTTGCGCAGGCGATATCCAGTATTCAGCAATACATCAACGGTATTGCCCTGAATATGGAACCCGGTTATGACACCCAGTATCTCGATCCCGATCAACTGAATCAGTGGACTGAAGGAGCTAGTCAATATAACGTTTGGGGCGGAGAGGTTGAACTTGACACCTATCCGGAAGATTATATAGACCCAACGCTCCGTCAGAGTAAAACCGAATATTTTATCGAACTGGAATCTTCGCTTGATCAGCATGCGATCAATAAAGATAATGCGCAGCAGGCGGTGCTGGGATATCTCAACGAATTTGAGAAGGTGGCCAATCTCGACGTGGTCAGCGGCTATCTCGCTGGATATGACCAGGCCAGAAGCACATACTATATGCTGGGGCGAACGCGTGAAACGTCACCCCAATACTACTGGCGTTCGCTTGATATGGGCTTAAATAATGAAAATGTCATGTCGACCGGCGCGTGGACCCAGTGGTACACGATGAATACCGCAATCAATGCTGATGCGCTCATGGGCTTGCCGCGACTGACTTATTTTAATAATCGACTATATCTGTTCTGGTTTGAGAAAACAGCATCTGGAAAAGATATAAATATCGCTTCTGACTCCGGGGGGACAGTTAGCACAACAAGCGCGGCGTATCAAACCATCAGCGCGCATTCTTCCTATTGTGATTTTAGCAATACCTGGAGCACGCCAAATTTGCTAGCCGCGATCGACAGCGCCGCAACGGCAGACGAAGAAGTTGTTTATTGCGCCAGTCTGTTCAGTGCCACGCCGGACGCCCTCTATACCGTGGCAGTCTATTACGAGAACGAAGATAAATTACTACTTTCGCTATATTCAGATGCAACACCAGAATGCCCCACAGGGATTGCTGGCTACTCAGATTTTACGTTGCAGATTGACTATTGGTTCAACACATCGGTGATTAGATCCGAATCCTCCGGAGAAGATTTAACTGACGTAGCGATGCTACTGGAACATTTTTCCTCAAAAGAGCAGCAACGCGTGCAATTGATGTACGCCATGCGGATGTTCACCGTAGACAAGGTGGGCCCCGTCTCCGATTCCCAAGATGATTTTTCTGAAGAAGCACAGAAACACCTTCCACCGCTTGACGTTGAAAACTTCTTGGTAACGAACAATGATGACGGGTCGCTACAGCTCTTGATTACCATACCCGCTACTTTCGACACATCTTTATTTCGCACATCAGACATAACAAATATCGCAATTTCTTCGACCGAAAGCTTCCCTGCTGGCGGAGGAACTGTAAATGGCGAGATTCACATCGATGATGACGTTGTAGTTTTCTTTAAAATGATCATCAGCAATACGGATTACACCGGAGAATACTCGATATTTACCTACAAGATTGGTTGCGAAGATTTCACCATTTCAACGACCAATAATGGAAATCGCACAATCACAGTTAATAGCAACCCAATTTACGACATAGCAAGCTCGGAATTTGAAATTGACGACAACACAATTACCACCGGCCTGCTTTTTTACAATGACGGAGGGCAACTAGCTGACAATCCGTCAGCCAGATTTTCTTTCAAAGTCACTTCCTGGACATTTACCATCAAAAACGGAACATGGCTTGACGGCTCTACAATTCAAACCATCGGCCCCACTCCAGAATTCCTGCCGGATGATGCGCCATTTACAACGACAATCCCCATCGAAAAGCCAGAAAGCACATCTTTAACCATCACAGTGTCTTTCGGCTACGCAACGGACGATAATCGCGTCGTTTACCAAACCTACCCAATTACGCTCATAAATAGTGCCGAAATTAAAACCACCCCCTACATCTCAACTCGTTCTGACGATAAACTAGGCACTGCGCAGTATCTGGATTTTCAATCCGCAACGTTTGAATCCGGCACGCCGATTGACGATATCCGCCTTAACACGTTGTTTGCCAAAAATCTCATCAATCAGGCCAACCTCAGTCTTGACGCGCTGCTCAGCTGGGATACCCAGTGGACAATGGAGCCGGGAATGAAAGATGCCACGCCGATCCCGATGGATTTTCACGGTGCCAATGGCATTTATTTCTGGGAGCTATTTTTCTATATGCCACACCTGGTGGCCTGGCGCCTTAATCAGGAACAAAAGTACAGCGACGCCAAGAGTTGGTATCACTACATCTTTGACCCCGCCGCGCGCGGCCGGCAGAACAGAAATCAGGAATATCCCGAGCCAGATTACTGGAGCGTGCGCCCATTGGTTGAGCCCCCGGCCGCCGGCGCTCAGGGCACAGTCGGTCAACTCACAACTGACCCGGATGCGATCGCCAGCGCCAACCCGGTACATTATCAAAAGGCCGTTTTTATGGCATACGTCGGCAACCTGATCGCCAGCGCGGATGCCAGTTATCGTCTTCTCACCAACGATGGGCTTAGTCTGGCCAAGCTGCAGTATGCCCAGGCTCGGGATCTGCTCGGACAACGCCCAGACGTGAGCATCTATAGCGACTGGACACCCCGGCCTCTCTCAGCGCTGTCCGGCAGCACCTGGCAAAGCACAGCACTCCGCGACTTCGAACAGAACTTGTCCGCTGGTAACCTGCCGCTATTCCCGGGCCGTTACGCCTTCACCCAGACCGTCGGCACCAACGACGCTTTCATCGCTCCACTCAATAAGCAATTGCTGCAGTACTGGAATCTGGTCGATTCCCGGATGTATAACCTGCGACACAATTTAAGCATCGACGGCTTGCCGATTAATGTGCCGCTGTACGCCGCCCCCGTCGATCCGTGGACGCTAACCTCGCAAAGCGTGCAAGGCGGCGCCCTGGCCAGCGCGGCCAATGGCGTGATCGCTACCATTCCACCATTCCGGTTCCGCGGCATGTGGCAAAACGCCAGCACGGCGGCAAGCTTCCTGAGTCAGTTGGGACAGACGCTATTGAGCTATTGCGAACGTGGCGATACCGCCGCCCTGCAGGAACTCGATCAGCAGCAGTTGCTCACGATTTCGGCTTTCACCATCTCGCTGCAGCAAAACGCAATCGATGCGCTGGCTAAGGACCGCGACGCACTGACCGCTAGCGAGACCTTGACTCAGCATCGTCTCGACTATTACCAAGGGTTGTATGACGAGGGCGTCAGTACACAGGAGCAGCAAGCCCTTAGCAAGATGCAGGAATCCGAAAACGAAACCACCGCTGCCATGAGTTTGAAGATTTCCGGTTGCGCGCTGAATATGGCACCGAACATCTTCGGTTTTTCCGACGGCGGCAGCGTATGGGGCGCCGCGCTGGAGGGCTCGTCGGGCGCGACAGGAATGCAGGCTCAAGTGGCCGCCACCGAGGCGCAGAAAATGCAAACCTCGGCTGAGTACGCTCGCCGTCAGGACGAATGGAACTTCCAGATCAGTCAGGCACAGGACGACCTGAACGCCATCAGCAAGCAACTCGACGCATTGAGTGTGCGTCAGCAAGGCGCGCGAACTTCGCTGGCGATGGCTCAGGCCCAGCAGACCAACCTGCAATCGACGCTCACCTTCCTGACCAGCCGCTTCACCCAGTCGTCCCTCTACAACTGGCTCACCGGCCAGTTATCGTCGCTGTACTACCAGGCCTACGACGCCGTCTTGTCGTTATGCCTGAGCACCGAGGCATGCTGGCAGTACGAAATGGGCGACGTGATGACCCGGTTCATTCAAACCAACGCCTGGAACGACAGCTACCGCGGCTTCCTGGTCGGCGAAACCCTGCAGTTGAACCTGCAGCAGATGCAATCGGCCTGGCTCGCGCGCAATGTGCGCCGCCTTGAGCTAACCAAAACCATCTCGCTCAAACAGTTGATCGACGATGACGATATCTGGAACGACTTCATCAGCACCGGCAAGGTGGACTTCACCCTCACCGAAGCCTTGTTCGATGCGGATTATCCGGGTCACTATCTGCGCCAGCTAAACCTGGTGACGGTGACGCTGCCGGCGCTACTGGGCCCATATCAGGACGTGCGCCTGACGCTCACGCAGACCAGCAGCAGCGTTCTGCTTAAGGCCGACATTGATGGAGTGAAGTATCTCAACGACAGCAAAACCGGCAGTGCAGCTAACATCATGATCAACCCCCGCGCCAACCAGCAGGTGGCCATCTCCTCAGGGCTCAACGACAGCGGTCTGTTCGCGCTCAACTTTGGTGACGAGCGCTATCTGCCGTTTGAAGGAACAGGCGCGGTATCCAGATGGCACGTGAGCTTTCCAAACCCGACTTCGAACGAGCAAACTGCTTTACTGGCGTCGCTTAACGACGTCATTGTGCAAGTGCATTACACCGCGCTGTATGGCGGCACCGCCTTTGAGAGTGCCGTTAGCGATCTGGCCTGACCCGGTTTTACGCGCCTGTGACCGTTCAGTGCCGGAGCGGTCACAGGCGCCTTACGCAATAGCGCATCCTCAATAAATTTCAGTCAAACCAAAAGTCCTGTCGGATCCACGGCTCACACCAACAAATACCCTCGCCCGCACACGTTTAAAAATACAGCACACTTCATCTTCAAGCACAATAAAATGACATTTTTAACAACCTTGTTTACATAAACCTCCTGTTGAAATATCCCGCAAATGCAATATCATTTTACTTGCGCCATCCAAGTTCCTCACCGTCCGCAGCGCGAACATTCATAAATAACAAGAACAATTATTTGCAGGGCCGTACCGTGCATACGAGGGCAACACATGGATCAAATTCAGGCAATGCGTGTGTTCGTCAAAATCGCCGACACACAAAGTTTTCGTCGTGCTGCCCAACTGCTCGATATGTCCAACGCAAATGTGACGAGGTCGATCGCGCTGCTCGAAGCTCACCTGCAAACGCGGCTGATCAATCGCACGACGCGAAATGTCTCGCTCACACCGGGAGGTTTGCGCTACCTGCAGGGGTGCCGGTGCGTGCTCGAAGAATTCGACCTTCTGGATAGACTGGTGGTGTCCGACGTGCAAGAGCCGAGCGGCACGCTCAACATATTGGCGGCCGAGGCGCTATCACAGCTTTCGTTGACGCCGCTTCTCGATGGATACCGGCGTCGACATCCGAAAGTCCATGTGCGGCTGACGCTAGCCGAATTCGATATGGATTCGTTGACGGAACACTACAGCGGCCTGTACGACGTCGGCATCATCACAACGGCCGCGGCGCTTGATGAGGAACTGGTTCAGCGACCGCTTGGCGCAAACCAGCTGGTCATGTGCGCGGCTCCCGGCTATATAACAAAACACGGGGAACCCGTAACGCTGGACGAACTCGCCAACCACTCGTTTGTCGGCCGGCAGGAAGGACATCTCGAGATGTTAAATTTAACCGATACGTCCGGAAAGTCGCAGTCCGTTTCGATTCAAACCGTTTATACCGTCAATAGCGTGCTTATGGTGCGATTGGCAGCTATCGCGGCAATGGGCATTGCAATTTTGCCATCGCAATTGATAGCCGGCGACCTGAACGCCGGATCCCTGACACGCATCTTGCCAAACTATAAATTCGATGATTCAGACGAGACATCGATCGTCTATCCGAGGCGTCAGTATTTACCAGCCAAAACCACTTCATTCATTGACTACACGCTGGAATACTTTACCGGCAAAAAACTAACGAAGCCCGCAATCAATAACTATATTCCGCCGTACCGCTACGATCTTCCGGAAGACTGATTCCCGCCCAGGGATGGCAGCGGCATGCAACGGTAGTTGCCATGAACCCGGCGACCGAGTCGCACGTGTGCTTCCCCTGCGACGCAACCTGAACGTGAACGTACACGTTGTACTATAATGCAGCCAGTCCGTTTTACCATCCAGACCGCATGCCCAAAGACTCGCCCGCCCTGCTCACCGTGCGCGACGCCGCCGAACGTCTCGGCGTCACGCCGCGCACGCTGAAGTACTACGAGGAACGCGGTCTCGCGTCGCCCACGCGCAGCGAAGGCCGTTACCGGCTTTACGACGAGGACGACCTGAAACGCTTCGGGCGCATCCTGCGCCTGCGCTCGCTCGGTTTTTCGCTGCAAGGCATTACCGAAATGCTCAAGCAGCCGCTCGAACCTGTCGACGGCGGGCATCGTTATTCGCTCGACTCGTTGCGGCAGATTCACGACGCGATCGCGCAGCAGGCCGACGCGCTCGACGCCCGCATCGAATCGATGCGCCGCGAACTGAAGGAGGCGCAGAAGCTGCGCGCCGATCTGAGCCCCGACCTCGACTATCTGAAGCGGCGCCTCGCCGGTGAAAACGCGGACACGCTGCTCGAGCAGCGGCGCAATGCGCGCAAGGAAGCACGGTCCGGCGCCGCCAATCCACCCGCTTCCACAAACGGCAAGCCGACGCCGCGCAAACCCCGCGCGGCCAAACCGGCATGAATGCCGCCCCGTCCCGCGCACCGTTGTTCAGCATCGACAAACTGCGCGGCGATTTCTTCCCGTGGGTGCTGGCTGTCGTCACCGGCCTCGACTACTTCGACAACTCGATCTTTTCCTTTTTCGCCAGCTATATCGCGGGCGGCATCAACGCATCGTCGGATGAACTCGTGTGGGCGTCGAGCGCGTATGCGGTAGCCGCCGTGCTCGGCATCCTTCAGCAGGAATGGTGGGTCGAACGGTTCGGCTACCGGCGTTATGTCGCCGGCTGCATGCTGCTTTACGCCGGCGGCGCGGTGGCCGCGGCGCTCAGCGAATCGTCGATCGAACTTGCGTTCGCGCGCGGCTTTCAGGGCTACTTCATCGGCCCGATGATGGGCACCTGCCGCATCCTGATCCAGATGAGCTTCACGCCGCAACAACGACCGGCGGCCACCCGCGCGTTTCTGTTGCTGATCGTGCTGAGCAGCGCGCTCGCGCCGCTGATCGGCGGACAACTGGTGGCGTACTTCGACTGGCGCGCGCTGTTCCTCTGCACCGCGCCGGTCGGCCTGCTGTTCGCCGTGCTGGCCCTGCTCGCGCTGCCCAACGCCGGCAACCGCGTGCCCGAACAGCGCGGCGCCGCGCATTTCTGGCCCTACCTGATCTTCGCGTTCGCGCAAGGCGCGCTGCAGATCGTGATGCAGCAGGTCCGCTTCCAGTTGTTCAGCGCGTCGCCGGGTCTGATTCTGCTGACGGTCGCCGGGATCGCCGCGCTCGGCTGGTTCGCCTGGCAGCAGTGGCATCACCCTTCGCCGCTCGTGCGTCTGCACGCGTTGCGCGAAAAGGTTTTCCAGGTCGGGCTCGTGCTGTACATGTTCTATTACTACGTGTCGACCGTGTTCAGCTATCTGATCTCGCGTTTTCTGGAGAGCGGCCTCGGTTATCCGGTCGACAACACCGGCCGCCTGGTCGGCACCACTTCGCTGATTTCCGCGAGCGCGCTGTTCATCTACCTGCGTTACGCGAAGCTGCTGCCGCGCAAGAAGTGGATCATCGTGCCGGGCTTCGCGGTCGCCGCGTTCGCCGCGGCGTGGATGACGCGCATGTCGCCCGGTGTCGGCGAAGCGGCATTGATCGTGCCGCTGCTGTTGCGCGGGCTGCTGTTGCTGTTCATCGTGCTGCCAGTCGCCAATCTGACTTTTCGCATCTTCGCGATCGAGGAATTCACGCACGGCTATCGCCTGAAAAACATCGTGCGGCAACTGACGATCTCGTTCGCCACGGCCTCGGTGATCATCGTCGAGCAGCATCGGCAGGCGCTGCATCAAACCCGCCTCGCGGAGTTCGTGAATCCGTACAATCCGGTATTCCAGAACACGCTCGCCGCGTTGACGCGAAGCTTCGCCGCGACCGGGCGCTCGCCGTCCGAGTCGCATGCGCTGGCCATCGTGGAAATCAGCCGCACGGTCGCGCAGCAGGCCAGTTTTCTGGCCTCGCTGGACGGCTTCTATTTCCTGATCGGCATCGCGATTGGCGGCGGCCTGTTCGCCGCGTGGCAAAAACAGATCGACTAAAGGTTGCGTCAGCTCATGCTTTCGAAACTCACCCAATGGCTCGGCACGCGCCGCCGCGAACGCGCGCTGCGCGACTACGCGATCGACGACGCGCTCTGGCAACGCACGCTCGACGGCCTGCCGTTCCTCGCGCATCTCGACGCGCCCGGCCTCGCGCGCTTGCGTGAACTGACAAGCCTGTTCCTCGCGCAAAAAGAGTTTTCGACCGCGCACGAACTCGAACTCACCGACGCGATGACGGTGGCGATCGCCGCGCAGGCCTGTTTGCCGGTGCTGAACCTGAGCCTCGATCTGTATCGCGGCTGGGTCGGCGTGATCGTGTATCCGGGCGAGTTCGTCATCCGCAAAACCGTGGAGGACGAGGACGGCGTCGTGCATGAAATCGAACACGACGCGAGCGGCGAAGCATGGGAAGGCGGCCCGGTGGTGCTGTCGTGGGAAGACGCGCAGATGACGGACGGCGCCGATGCATACAACGTCGTGATTCACGAATTCGCGCACAAGATCGACATGCTGAACGGCGAGGCGGACGGCCACCCGCCGCTGCTGCGCCGCTGGCACGCGCCGCTCGACGCGCAGGCGTGGGCCGACGTGTTCGATGCCGCCTACGACCACTTCTGCGCACAGGTCGACGCGGTGCCGGAGCGCCGCTGGGCGCGCTTCGAGCGCGAATCGCTGATCGATCCGTATGCGGCGGATCATCCGTCGGAATTTTTTGCCGTGTGCAGCGAGGCGCTATTCGTGCAGCCGCAGGCGTTCGAAGCCGCGTATCCGGAGCTGTACCGGCTGCTGGCGCGCTTTTACCGGCAGGATCCGGCGCGGGTCGGGCTGACTTTCGCCGCGGACTGAGGTTTCGCAGCACGTCTTAGACACTCTTAAAAAGCTTGCACAAAAGTCGTCAAGCGACTGATTTTCTGGCATAATCGCCGTTTTTCGACCATAGGCAAGTGGCTCGCGCCTAGATGCTGTCCGCGTCATCATGCGGCTGCTCGCGGGTTGGCTACCGCCAGATTAAAGGAAAGACCATGAAAGAAGGCATTCACCCGGATTACCGCGAAGTCCTGTTCATCGACATGTCGAACGACTTCAAGTTTGTGACGCGCTCGACCATCCAGACGCGTGAAACCGCCGAATTCAACGGCAAGACCTACCCGCTCGCCAAGATCGAAGTGTCGTCGGAATCGCATCCGTTCTACACCGGCCAGCAAAAGATCATGGACACGGCAGGCCGCGTCGAGAAGTTCAACAAGAAGTTCGGCTCGCGCGCTACCGGCAAGGCAGCAGCGAAGTAATACCTGCATCGTCACCGGCTTGGGCCGGCAACGGAAGCAGCAAAAAAAGGGCAGCGCGAGCTGCCCTTTTTTGTCGCTGGGCCAGGCTGCGAGGCACGTGTTCATGGCTGCACCGGGCTGAGATCGTTCGGCATCGCCTCGTAGGCCCGCTCGCCGACGCCCTGCCCGACCACCGGCTGCGCGGCAACTCGCGGTGCTTCGCGTGGCGAGCGCTCCATTCGCGTTACGTGGACGCCATTCGCATTACAGGCCCGCCCCGCGCGTTGCACGCCGTTACCTGCCGTGACGCGTACCGTACGGCACGACTACAATGCCGGATGCTCCAGAAGACGAGCCATTCCAGCGACTGCGCAGCCTGACCGCGCGTCCGGTCCCGGCCGCATCGCTTATCACGCTTATCCAAGATCCACACACCGCATGAGACCTGTCGTTCGCCTCACTGCCTCCGCGACGAGTGCGTTGCCGCGCTGGCTGCTGCTGACCATCTGTATCGTCTACGCGTCGTTCGGCCTGTTCGGCCGCGATCCGTGGAAGAACGAGGACGCAGCCGGTTTCGGCGTCATGTGGACCATGGCCAACGGCCATCTGCACGACTGGCTGCTGCCGAACCTGGTCGGTAAATACATCACCGAAGACGGCCCGCTCGGCTACTGGCTCGGCGCCAGCGCGATCCGCACGCTCGCGCCGTGGGTCGACGCGAGCAACGCGTCGCGCGTGTTCACCGGCCTGCTGTTCTGCGCGGCCTGCGCGTTCGTCTGGTACACCGCGTATCTGCTCGGCCGGCGCGCCGAGGTCCAGCCGTTCAAATATGCGTTCGGCGGCGAGCCGGAGCCGCGTGACTACGGCCGCACGCTCGCTGACGGCGCGCTGCTGATCCTGCTCGCCTGCTTCGGTCTGGCCGAGCGCGGTCACGAAACCACGCCGCAACTCGCGCAGTTCGTCGGCATCGCGATGCTCGTGTACGGCCTCGTGCGCACCATCGACAAGCCGATTCAAGGCTCGCTGATCTGGGGTCTCGCGCTCGGTCTCGTCACGCTGGCGAGCAGCCCGGTGCTGGTCGGCGCGCTGCTACTCGGTACGCTGGCCATGCCGCTGCTGGTGCGCGAGGCGCGCTCGCGCTGGCTGCTGTTGGCCGGCTTGCCGGTCGCGCTGGTGATCGGACTGTCGTGGCCGGTGTTCGCGCTCAGCGCCTTTCCCGACGACGCGGTCTGGTATCTGAATCAATGGCTGCACGTGAGCCTGACGTCGTTCGCCGGGCCGCCGGGTCCGGTCACCGCGTACGCGCTGAAGAACCTGCCGCTCTTCACGTGGCCGGCATGGCCGCTCGCGTTGTGGGCGTGGTTCAGCTGGGCGGGTCTGCGGCGTGCGCCGCACGTGGCGATCCCGCTGTCGGTGATCGGTCCGCTGCTGGTGCTGGTGGTGCTGCAAAGCCATCAGTCGAACCGGCTCTACATGCTGCTGTTGCCGCCGCTCGCGGTACTCGCCGCGTTCGCGCTGCCCACGCTCAAGCGCGGCGCGATCAATGCGATCGACTGGTTCGCGCTCCTGAGCTTCACGATCCTCGGCAGCTTCGTGTGGCTGGTGTACGTGGCCGGGCTGACCGGCTTCCCGCATCCGCTCGCCCGCAACCTCGCGCGTCTCGCGCCGGGCTTCGCGCCGCAGTTCAAGATTCTGTCGTTCGTCTGCGCGGTCGCCGTGACGATCTGCTGGTTCGTGCTGGTGCGCTGGCGGCTCGCGCGTCATCCGAAGGTGCTGTGGCGCAGCGTCGTGCTGTCGAGCGCGGGCACCACGCTGATGTGGGTGCTGCTGATGACGCTGGCGCTGCCGGTCGTCAACTACAGCCGGACGTATAAGGATGTGGCCGAGCAGATCGCCAGCCATCTGCCGGAAGACTACACCTGCATTTCACCGGTGCGGCTGGGCAATGCGCAGATCGCGACCTTCGCGTATTTCGGCGACATGCACTTCGCGTTCGACCAGGATTGCGACGTGATCCTGCGTCAGGACACGCAGGAATACGGCGACCCGAGTTCGATGCCCGACTACATCTGGAAGCTGGTCTGGGAAGGCCGCCGCGTGGCCGATCGCGACGAACGCTTCCGCCTGTACGTGCGGATCGACCGTCCCAAGCCGCCGGTCGTCAAGCGCCGCAGTTGGCACAAGAAGCCCGGCTGAGCATGTTCGCCGACGTCCGGAAAATCGCCGCGCTCGCGTGGCCGGTGCTGATCGGCCAACTGGCGATCATCGCGTTCGGCGTGATCGACACGGCGATGGTCGGCCGTTACTCGGCCGTCGATCTTGCCGCGCTCGGGCTCGGCTCGTCGATCTACATTTCCGTCTATATCGGCCTGACCGGCATTCTGACCGCGTTGCAGCCGATCACCGCGCAACTCTACGGCGCGCGCCGCCATGCGGAGATCGGCGAGGAAGCGCGCCAGGCGTTGTGGCTCGCGCTCGCGCTGACCGTGATCGGCTTTCTGATCCTGTATTTTCCCGGGCGCCTGCTGCAGATGGCGCGTGTGCCTGAAGCGCTGCACGAGCGCACGCTCGCGTATCTGCGCATTCTCGCGTTCGGGCTGCCGGCCGGGCTCATCTTCCGCGTCTACAGTTCGATCACCAATGCGGTGGGCAAGCCGCGGCTCGTGATGATCCTGCAAGTCGGCGCGCTGCTGCTCAAGGTGCCGCTCAATACGTGGTTCATCTTCGGCGGATTGGGCGTGCCGGCGCTCGGCGGCCCGGGTTGCGCACTGGCGAGCACGATCCTCAACTGGGGACTCGCGATACTCGGCATGCTGCTGCTCACGCGCGTCGACGTGTTCAGGCCGTTCGGGATTTTCGCGCACTTCTGCTGGCCGGTCTGGCGACGCCAGGCCGCGCAGTTGCGGCTGGGCATTCCGATGGGACTGTCGTATCTGATCGAGGTCACGTCGTACACGTTCATGGCGCTGTTCATCGCGCGCTTCGGCACGACGACGCTTGCCGGGCATCAGATCGCCGGCAACATCGGCGCGGTGCTGTACATGACGCCGCTGTCGATCGGCATTGCGTCGTCGACGCTGGTCGCGCAGGCGCTCGGCGCGCATCGTCCGGAGGCGGCACGCACGTTGTCGCGCCACGGCATCGTGATGGCGATCGCGATCGCCTGCTGTTACGGCGCGATCATGCTGGTGCTGCGGCCTTACGTGATCGAGGGCTATACGACCAATGCGCAGGTGGCGGCGGCGGCCATGCCGCTGGTGCTGATCGTCCTGTGCTACCACCTGTTCGACGCATTGCAGATCACCACCGCGTTCGTGCTGCGCGCGTACAAGGTCGCGGTTGTGCCGACCGTCATCTATGCGATTGCGCTGTGGGGCGTGGGCCTGGGTGGCGGGTATGTGCTCGGCTTCAACGTGTTGGGTGTCACGCCGGACTGGTTGACCGGCGCGCGGGGTTTCTGGGTCGCGAATACCGCGAGCCTCGCGATCGCGGGCGGCGGGTTGCTGGTGTACTGGCGGGTGGTGAGCAAGCGGTATCTGCGGGGCGAAGCGGGGCTTCAGGGCGAATCGGTGAACTGAGGCGGTGCGGCGCCCCACGCGTTGCCGGGCAGGTTGCAGAGCGTGCGCGGCCACAGACCTGTCGTTTGTCGAAGCGGCGATTTATCGCTGACAGTTAGTTGCATTCGATTTTTGAAAAAACGGCCGCAAAATCGCAGCCGTTTGCCTTCCTGTCGCTCCTCTCTCCTCCTTATTCCGCCCTACTCCGCCACGCGCGGCAAAGCTCAGGCCGGGCACGCCGTTGCGGACGGCATCGCCTCCGCTTCCCGGTCGCGTCGCTCGAAAATCTCCCGCGCGGCGAACAGCGCATTCAGCGCCGCCGGAAACCCCGCGTACAGCGCCATCTGCATGAACACCTCGACGATCTCGTCGCGCGTACAACCGACGTTCAACGCCGCCTCGATATGCACTTTCAACTGCGGTTGCGCGCAGCCGAGCGTCGCCAGCGACGCGATCGTCGCAATCTCCCTCGCGCGCAGATCGAGCTGCGGCCGGCTGTAAATATCGCCGAAACCGAATTCGATCAGCAGGCGCCCGAAATCCGGCGCGATCGGCGCGAGCGCGGCGATCACCTGCTCGCCGGTCGAACCGTCGATTTCCTTCAGTTTGTCCCAGCCTCGGGTGTAGCGGTCGTGGTGTGCGTGGTCCATGGTGAGTCCTTTTGCGAATGTGAAAGCGTCTGCGGTTCGTCGGAATGTCGTGTCGAATGCGCCGCGGACGAGGCGTGCGCCGCCACCTCGCCTTCGTAGTACGCGATCTTGTCGACGATCGCGCCAAGATTGCTCTGCAACTCGGCGATCCGCGCCAAAACCGCGTCCCGATGCGCCACCAGCAGATCGCGCCGTTCGCCGACGGTCGGCGCACCGTCGGCGCGCAACGCCGCGAACGCCTGCATGCCGGCGATCGGCATACCGGTCGCCTTCAGGCGCATCACGAAACGCAACCAGTCGAGATCGGCCGGCGAATACAGCCGATGCCCCGCCTGCGTGCGCCCGACGGCCCGGATCAAGCCGGCCTGTTCGTAGTAACGCAGCGTGTGCGCGGAGACGCCGAGCGTTTGCGCGACCTGCCCGATGGTGAGTGCGGTTGGGATATTCGACATGACGGAACTCAGGTTAGGACTTCGAGTGCACTCTAAGTCAAGCACGCGATGCTGTCATTTGTCTGCGGTGTTTTCACGGTGCCTGTCTTTAATGGCGCGCGACAAGCGGCGAATAAACCCGTTCGTAGCGGATATGCCCGATCGCGCGGCAAAAGTTTTAAATATTGTCCACACTGATTTACTTGTCACAAATCGATCGGTATAAATCGTCCGCGTTCGCAAAATGGGGCGCGCGATTTGTTCTATGCTTAAGCGCAACGCCCAATGCCAGCCCAATGCCAGCGCCAGGCCGCGCGGGCGTTTCGGGGTTGCCTCATGGTTGCTACGCAGTCTCGTTTCATCGACTCGCTTCGCTGTCTCATTTCGGCTAACTTTTTTTGCCACCCAGGGAGTGCTTGCCATGCTGAAGAAGCTGTTAATGCTTTGCGTTGCGCTGGCTTTGTCGTTGTCCGCCGGATTCGCGGCGGCGGTCGAAGTGAATTCCGCCGATCAGGCCGCGCTCCAATCGGTCAAGGGTATCGGCCCGGTGCATGCGAAAGCGATCATCGACGAACGCACGAAAAATGGTCCGTTCAAGGATGCCGACGATCTCGCCTCGCGCGTCAAGGGTCTGGGCACGAAGTCGGTAACGAATCTCGAAACGGCCGGTTTGACGATCAACGGCTCGTCCACGCCGCCGACGGGCGCGAAGGCATCGACGAAGCCGGGCAGCACCGCGAGTACGAAGGCAGCGCCGGCGGCAACGCCAGCGGCAACCACCGCGGCAACCACCGCGGCGAGCGCACCCGCCGGCGCATCCGGCGGCGCATCCGGCGGCAAGGCTTCGAAGAAGAAGGCAAAGAAGAGCAAGGCAGCATCGGCCGCGGCCGCATCCGGCGGTGCATGACCGGGGGAACAGCCGCAGGCGGCAAGGGGCAACGAGGTCCGTGTAGTTCGAGCGGTTCGGCCATCCAGCGACATACCGGCGAGGTGAATTTCTCCGGCATGCGCCAGGTCCAAACGTCTCGCCTCGTCTTCTTGCCGTCCTGCTTAACATGGCGCCGCGCAACCGCGCGGCGTTTTTACCCGCCGACACGTCGACCGCGCGTCGGCATTCAAGAGAGACCGTCATGAGCCTACTCGACACACTCGGTTCCCTGGTTGGCAAGTCGCCTGAAGGCGGCGGCCAGCAAGCGCTGGTTGCAGCCGCACTCGAATTCGTCAACAACCAGCCCGGCGGCCTGAACGGCCTGATCGACCGCTTCAAGGAAAAGGGCCTCGGCGACGTCGTGTCGTCGTGGGTCAGCAACGGCGACAACCAGCCGATTTCCGCCGACGCGCTGCACGGCGTGCTCGGTTCGGACACGGTCACGAATCTGGCCGCGAAAGCCGGCGTGCAACCCGACCAGGTCACCGGTCTGCTGTCGCAGATCCTGCCGCACGTCGTCAATGCGGCAACGCCGGAAGGCGAAGTGCCAGCCGAGGGCAAGCTGAACGCCACGACCGTGCTCGGCGCGCTTGGCGGTTTGTCGGCATTGTTCGGCAAGGGCAACGCGTAAGTCGGCCGCGCAGCGAGCGACGCCCGTGACGCGGGCGCGAAGCTGAATGCGACCAGCCCGTTGCCCGCGCAACGGACGACAACGCCGGGCAAAAAACCGGGCGAAAAAAATGCGGTAACGAAGGCGACTTCGTTGCCGCATTTCCGTTTCTGGTCCGGCGCTGGAGCGGCACGCTCGCCGCCGCCCTCGACGCCCGCCAGGATGCCTTAGTGCACGACGCGCTCGAACACCAGCTTGCCGTCGTCCACTTCGACCGGGATCACGTCCTTCGGGCCGAACTTGCCGGCCAGAATCAGCTTCGCGACCGGGTTCTCGATTTCCTGCTGGATCGCGCGCTTCAACGGCCGCGCGCCGAACAGCGGATCGTAGCCAACCTTGCCGACGTGCTCCAACGCCTCGTCCGACACCACCAGCTGCATGTCGAGCTTCGCCAGCCGCTCGTGCAGACGCTCCAGCTGGATCCGCGCGATCGATTGAATGTTCGAGCGGTCGAGCGCATGGAACACGACGACGTCGTCGATCCGGTTCAGAAACTCGGGCCGGAAGTGTAGCTTCACTTCTTCCCACACCGCGTCCTTCACCGCTTCCTGCGGCTCGCCGACCATCGCCTGGATCACCTGCGAACCGAGGTTCGAGGTCATCACGATCACCGTGTTCTTGAAGTCCACGGTGCGGCCCTGCCCGTCGGTCATGCGGCCGTCGTCGAGCACCTGCAGCAGCACGTTGAACACATCCGGATGCGCCTTCTCGATTTCGTCGAGCAGGATCACGCTGTACGGCTTGCGGCGCACGGCTTCCGTCAGATACCCGCCTTCCTCGTAACCGACGTAACCCGGCGGCGCGCCGATCAAACGCGCGACGCTATGCTTCTCCATGAACTCGCTCATGTCGATGCGGATCAGATGGTCTTCCGAATCGAACAGGAACGACGCCAGCGCCTTGCACAGCTCGGTCTTGCCCACGCCGGTCGGGCCGAGGAACAGGAACGAGCCGTACGGCCGGTTCGGGTCCGACAGACCCGCGCGCGAGCGGCGGATCGCGTCGGCGACCGCGCTGATCGCTTCGTCCTGCCCGACCACGCGCTGGTGCAGCTTCTCTTCGATCTGCAACAGCTTCTCGCGCTCGCCCTGCATCATGCGCGACACCGGAATGCCGGTGGAACGCGACACGACTTCCGCGATTTCCTCGGCGCCGACCTGGGTGCGCAGCAGGCGCGGACGCGTCGGATTGTTCTGCTCGTTCGCTTCGGCCTGGGTCACTTCCTTCAACTGCGCCTCGAGCCCCGGCAGCTTGCCGTACTGCAACTCGGCGACCTTCTCCAGCTTGCCTTCACGCTGCAGACGGGTGATTTCCGCGCGGGTCTTCTCGATTTCTTCCTTCAACTGCGCGCTGCCCTGCACCGCGGCCTTTTCCGCCGTCCAGATTTCTTCGAGATCCGAATAGTCGCGATTCAGGCGCTCGATTTCTTCCTCGATCAGTTGCAGACGTTTCTGCGACGCTTCGTCTTTTTCCTTCTTGACGGCTTCGCGTTCGATCTTCAACTGGATCAGACGACGGTCGAGCCGATCCATTTCTTCCGGCTTCGAATCGATTTCCATCTTGATCTTGGACGCGGCTTCGTCGATCAGATCGATCGCCTTATCTGGCAGGAAACGATCCGTGATGTAGCGATGCGACAGTTCCGCCGCCGCGACGATGGCCGGGTCGGTGATGTCGACGCCATGATGCAGCTCGTACTTCTCCTGCAAGCCGCGCAGGATCGCGATGGTCGCTTCCACCGACGGCTCGTCGACCAGCACCTTCTGGAACCGCCGTTCGAGCGCGGCGTCTTTCTCGATGTACTTGCGGTATTCGTCGAGCGTGGTCGCGCCGACGCAATGCAGCTCGCCGCGCGAGAGCGCCGGCTTGAGCATGTTGCCCGCGTCCATCGCGCCCTCGGCCTTGCCCGCGCCGACCATGGTGTGAATTTCGTCGATGAAGACGATGGTCTGCCCTTCGTCTTTCGCGATGTCGTTCAGCACGGCCTTCAGCCGCTCCTCGAACTCGCCGCGATACTTCGCGCCGGCCAGCAGCGCCGCCATGTCGAGCGACAGCACGCGCTTGCCCTTGAGCGTTTCCGGCACCTCTCCGTTGACGATGCGCTGCGCGAGCCCTTCGACGATCGCGGTCTTGCCCACGCCCGGCTCGCCGATCAGCACCGGATTGTTCTTGGTGCGGCGTTGCAGGATCTGGATGGAACGGCGGATTTCGTCGTCGCGGCCGATCACCGGATCGAGCTTGCCGGCGCGGGCGCGCTCGGTCAGGTCGACGGTGTATTTCTTGAGCGCCTCGCGCTGGCTTTCGGCGTCCTGACTATGCACCTGCGAGCCGCCGCGCACCGCCGCGATCGCGCTTTCGAGCGACTTGCGCGACAGCCCGTGCTGACGCGCGAGACGGCCGGCTTCGCCTTTGTCGTCCGCCACCGCGAGCAGGAACATCTCGCTCGCGATGAAGGTGTCGTTGAGCTTCTGCGCTTCCTTGTCCGCCTGATTCAGCAGACCCGTGAGCTCGCGGCCGATCTGCACGTTGCCGTCGGTGCCCTGCACCTGCGGCAGGCGCGTCATGGCCTCGCCCAGCGCCGTTTGCAGCGCCTGCACATGCACGCCCGCACGCGACAGCAGCGAGCGCGCCGAACCGTCCTGCTGTGCGATCAGCGCGGACAGGACATGAACCGGTTCGATGTATTGATTGTCGTGGCCGACCGCGAGACTCTGCGCGTCGGCCAGTGCTTCCTGGAATTTAGTGGTGAGTTTGTCGATTCTCATCAAGAGACCTCCAATTTCGATTACCACCAAAATGAGGCGTTTCTTCCAGGTTTCAAGCGTTTTTTCGCACCCGGCGGCAACTATTTAACATTTGCCGCGAACGAACTGCCTGGCCGTCCTCAGGACACCGAAGCCGGCTTGCTGGCCGCCGCGACCGGCACGATCGGAATGTAGCTGCTCAAGCCGAGCAGCGCCGCGAGCGGCCCGTGCGGCTGCGAGACTTCACCGATGGTATGCCGGTCGAGTTCGGCAAGGAAGGCATTGCGCGCCGACTCGATCACGCCGCGCAGACCGCACTGCGCGGTGATCACGCAATTGCGCCGCTCGCCCTGCTGGTCGGGAAAGCAGCCGACCAGCGCGAAGTCGCTCTCGGTGGCGCGCACGATCTCGCCGATCGTCAACGCGCTGCTCCGGTCGGCAAGACGCAGACCGCCGTTGCGGCCGCGCACGGTCTCGACCCAGCCGAGTTCACCGAGTTGCTGAACCACCTTCATCAGATGGTTCTTGGAGATTCCGTAAGCGTCCGAAATGTCCTGGATCGTCGATAAGCCCTCGCCGCGCACGGCGAGATACAACAGAACGCGCAGCGAATAATCGGTGTAGTCGGTCAGTCTCATAAGTGCAGGTTCACGATGAGCGCAAGCCGCGATCCGGAAGCTAACCGCGTCGACGCAAGGGTTGCCGGGCACCGCCTGTTCCCCCTAAGATGCGGGCGCAACGCATATTTTATGGTTTTGCGTCGACAGGCGGACGAGTCTTTCGGCAGTAATGGTAACGTTTCCCGCGTCGTCCATTCATACGAATAGCACCGGTTTCGCCGCTTACTTCGGATTGTCTGGACTCCGTTCGAGGTCATTCCTGACGGTCTGTGGCGGTGTGTGGCAATTCGCGTCATCGGCTACTCGGTTTGCATGAACCTGCCCCATGCCTCCCGGCATCGCCGCTTTTTTCTGGATTCAGCATGAACCCGACTTTTCCCGCCGCGCCGGCCGTCGAGCGCGCCGCCGAACCCACCGAGGCGAATGTCCGTGAACTGGTCTACGGCTTTTACGATCGTGTGCGCGCGGATGCACTGCTCGGCCCGGTTTTCGATGCGAGCCTCGCCGGCCGCTGGGACGAGCATCTACCCAAAATGTGTCAGTTCTGGGGCTCGCTCGTGCTCGGCGCAAAGCAATACCGCGGCAATGTGCAGCAGGCTCACCAGCCGCTCGAGGGCATCGAGCCGCAGCACTTCAGCCGCTGGCTCTATCTGTTTCTGGATACGGTGGAATCGCGCTATCAGCCGGCGGCGGCGATCCGCTTCATGGAGCCGGCGCTGCGCATCGCGCAGAGCTTGCAGTTGAGCCGTTTCGGGTGGGATTACAAGATTCCGGCGGAACAGCAGGCGCTGCTCGACCGGGTGACGCCGCGGCGCGCGCGCGACGAAGGCGAGGACACGGCGCATCGCGCCGTGCGCCGTTCGGGCGAACCGTTTCCCGCGAAGATCATCGGGCGCACTCAGGGCGAGTGAGGTTGTGCTGATTCCCAGCCGGGTTGAGCCTCGTCCAGCGGCTCTCCCTCCACTACTCGCTCGATCCGAACTAGCTTCCGGCCCGATTGCCCGATTCGATGCCCCAGCGCGCGAGCGCCGCGTCGTCGGTCACGCGGGCGTCGACCCAGCGCTCGCCGGCCTCGGTCTTTTCCTTTTTCCAGAACGGCGCTTCGCTCTTCAGATAATCCATCACGAATTCGCACGACGCGAACGCCTCCCCGCGATGCGCGGCCGTCGTCGCCACCAGCACGATCTGGTCGAGCGGATACAGCTTGCCGACCCGATGCACGATCAGCACCTCGATGCCCGGCCAGCGCTCGCGCGCGCTGACGATGATCGCCTCCAGCGACTTCTCGGTCATGCCGGGGTAATGCTCGAGTTCCATCGTCTCGACCGCGCTGCCTTCGTTCAGATCGCGCACGGTGCCGACGAAGCACGCCACCGCGCCGATCTTCGGGTTGCGCGCGCGTAACGCGGCTACCTCGGCGGTAAGGTCGAAGTCTTCAGTCTGGACGCGAACGGGCATGGGCAACACTCCTGCAGGATCAGCCGCCCGTCACGGGCGGAAAGAATGCGACTTCGCAGCCTTCGGTGACGCGGGTGCCGGCGTCGGTCATCACGTGATTGCAGGCCATGCGCAACGCGCGGCCCTCGGCCAGCGTGTCGGCCCAGACGCCGCCGCGCACGCGCAGCCAGCCGCGCACGTCGCCGACCGTGGCGATGCCGTCCGGCAGATCGACCGTTTCGTCGGCCAGGTCGAGCGCTTCGCGTACGCTCGCGAAATATCGCAGTTGAATCTTCATCGGATGCCGCCGGCTTACGCCAGCCTCAATTCAGCAAGTCGGAAAAGGGAATGAAGCGCACGGTTTCGCCAGCGCTGATCGCGTGATTCGGCGGATTGTCGATCAGGCCGTCGCCCCACACCGTCGAGGTCAACACCGCCGAACTCTGGTTCGGGAACAGATCGAGACCGCCGGTTGCGTTGACGCGGGCGCGCAGGAACTCGTTGCGGCGATCGGCCTTGCCTTGCGTGAAGTCGGCGCGCAACGACAGGACGCGCGGCGCGACCGTCTGCGCGCCGGCCAGGCGCAGGATGAACGGCCGCACGAACAGCACGAAGGTGGCGAAGCTGGAGACGGGATTCCCCGGTAGGCCGATGAAGAAGGTTTCCGGCGCGGCGGTGGCGTTGATGGCGGTGTTGGTGGCGGCGTTCGCCGCCGCGGAACCCGCTGCGCCAGCGGGCGACGTGGAGCCCGTCGCTGGCGAATCGACCACCGGCTCGGAATCCGCGCCCCGAGCCGAGTCCGCACCCGCACCCGCACCCACACCCGCTGCCGCGCGCCGCACCGCGCCGAACGCCAGCGGCTTGCCCGGCTTCATCGCGATCTGCCACATCGACAGACGCCCTTCCGCTTCGACCGCCGGCTTCACGTGATCTTCCTCGCCGACCGACACGCCGCCGCACGTCAGGATCAGATCGTGCGCGACGGCGGCTTCGCGCAAGGTCGCGCGCGTCGCGTCGAGCTTATCGGCGACGTTGCCAAAATCGGTGACGTCGCAGCCGAGCTTGTCGAGCAGACCGCGCAGCGTGAAACGGTTCGAGTTGTAGATCGCGCCGGGCTTGAGCGGCTCGCCAGGCATCGTGAGCTCGTCGCCGGTGAAAAACACCGCGACCTTCACGCGCCGCCGCACCTGAAGCTCGGCGCAGCCCACCGACGCCGCCAGCCCCAACGCCTGCGGCGTGAGCCGCGTGCCGGCCGGCAGGATCACCGAACCCTGTTTGATATCCGCGCCCTGCGCGGTGATCCACTCGCCTGCCTGCGGGCGGTGGAGGATCGTGACTTCGTCGCCCGTGGCTTCGGTCTGCTCCTGCATCACGATGGCGTCCGCGCCCGGCGGCACCGTCGCGCCCGTGAAGATCCGCGCCGCCGTGCCCGGCTTCAGCGGTTCGGGCGCGTGGCCGGCGGGAATGCGCTGCGATACCGGCAGGCGCCGTTTGGGGGCGTCTGCGTCACTGTCTGCGTCTGCGTCTGTGCCCGTGCCGGCGAGGTCGGCCGTGCGGACCGCATAGCCGTCCATCGCGCTGGTGTGCATCGGCGGGACGTCGAGCGGTGACACGACGTCGGCTGCGAGCACCCGGTTAAGCGCATCCAGCGTGGAAATCGTTTCGGTGCCGGCGACCGGCGCGGCGGCGCCGAGCAGGGTCGCGAGAGCGTCGGCGGTGGCGAGCATCGGCGCGCGGGGCGTGGGAGTGGACATCTCTGGTTTCGAAGCCGCGGATTAAAGGAATATTGTAGCGGCCGACGCCGGCGCCATGGGGCGGCGGGCGTTATGGGGGGATTTAGGTGTTTTGCGGCGGTGTTTTGCGGCGGTGTTTCGTGGCCGTGTTTCGTGGCAATGCTTCATACCGACGGCAGCAGCAGCGGCTTCACCCGCCACCGCTGCCCGGAACAACCACGCCGGAAACGTGAGCCGCCGGCCCACGCCCCAGCCGCCAGCGCCAGATCAGGCGCCGGTATTCGCAACGATAAAGTCCTTCACCCGCTGCGCATCCGCCGGCAGCACCTCGAAGCGCTGCGGCAGCGATTCCAGCCCGGAAAACGCGGCCGGCCGCTCCGGTTCGCGCAGCAACGCCTCGCGAATCGTCTCGCCGAACTTGATCGGCTGCGCGGTTTCCAGAACGATCATCGGAATGCCCGGCTGCAGATGTTCGCGCGCGACCTTCAGACCGTCCGCCGTATGCGTGTCGATCATCGTGTCGTAGCGTTCGAACACATCGCGGATCGTGTCCAGGCGGCTGTCGTGGCTGCTGCGGCCCGACACGAATCCGAACTCCTTCACGCGCGCGAAATCGCCGCTCGCCGCGAGGTCGAAACCGCCCTTCTCCTCGACGTCGCGGAACAGTTGCAGCACGCGCGCCGGATCGCGGCCGAGCAGATCGAACACGAAACGCTCGAAGTTCGACGCCTTCGAAATATCCATGCTCGGGCTGCTGGTGTGATACGTCTCGGCCGCCTTGCGCACGCGGTAGATACCGGTACGGAAGAACTCGTCGAGCACGTCGTTTTCGTTGGTGGCGACCACCAGTTTCTCGATCGGCAGCCCCATCATGCGCGCGATGTGACCCGCGCACACGTTGCCGAAATTGCCCGACGGCACCGTGAACGACACCCGTTCGTCGTTCGACTTCGTCGCGGCGAAGTAGCCCTTGAAGTAGTACACGACCTGCGCGACCACGCGCGCCCAGTTGATCGAATTGACCGTGCCGATCTTGTAGCGCGCCTTGAACGCGTGATCGTTCGAGACTGCCTTGACGATGTCCTGCGCGTCGTCGAACACGCCTTCCACCGCGATGTTGAAGATGTTCGGGTCCTGCAGGCTGTACATCTGCGCGGTCTGGAACGCGCTCATCTTTTTGTGCGGCGACAGCATGAACACGCTGATGCCCTGCTTGCCGCGCATCGCGTATTCGGCGGCGCTGCCGGTATCGCCCGAGGTCGCGCCGAGAATGTTCAGCGTCTGGCCGTGTTTGGCGAGCGCGTACTCGAACAGGTTGCCGATCAACTGCATCGCCATGTCCTTGAACGCGAGCGTCGGACCGTTCGACAGTTCGAGCAGCGCGAGCGGTGCGCCGTTCTCGACGCCGAGCGTCTTCAGCGGCGTGATCTGCGCGGCGCTTTCGTCGTCGCGCACGTTGCAGTAGGTGGCGGCCGTGTAGGTCTTGCGGGTCAGCGCGCGCAGGTCGTCGGCGGGAATGTCGT
The DNA here is from genome assembly GCF_029910215.1 of Paraburkholderia sp. D15. Lineage (NCBI taxonomy): Bacteria > Pseudomonadati > Pseudomonadota > Betaproteobacteria > Burkholderiales > Burkholderiaceae > Paraburkholderia > Paraburkholderia sp. D15. Next base: position 2,522,903 of record NZ_CP110395.1, read on the forward strand.
CGCAGAATTTCGAGAGGATCTCGAACGCGAGGTCGGCGTACGGCAGCGCGCGCCAGCGCGTCAGTTCGTCGGCGGTGACGCGCGGATAGGCCGCCGGCAGGTACAGCCCGCCGTCTTTCGCGAGACCGCCAAGCAGGATGTCGGAGAAGGTATGGCGCTCGCCGGCACCGGCGCCGCGCGTGGAAAGATAGTTCATAGTTCGGCCTAGTTCAGCGCTTCCATGCGCAGCTTCGTGACTTGCGAGACGACGGTCTGCAGCGCTTCGATCTCCTCGATCGCCGCGTTCACCTGCTTTTCGACCGTCTCGTGGGTGATCAGGATGATGTCGGTCTCGCCCTTGCCGTTCGCGTCGACCTGCTCGGATTCCTTCTGCAGCAGCGCGTCGATCGAGATGCCGGTGTTCGCCAGGATGCGCGTGATGTCGGCCAGCACGCCGGTCACGTCGGCCACTCGCAGACGCAGGTAGTAGCCGCTCGTCACTTCCTCGATCGGCAGGATCGGGGTGCTCGACAGGCGGTCCGGCTGGAACGCCAGATGCGGCACGCGATGCTCCGGGTCCGCCGTATGCAGGCGCGTGACGTCGACCAGGTCCGCCACCACCGCCGACGCCGTCGGCTCCGCGCCCGCGCCCTTGCCGTAGTACAGCGTGGTGCCGACCGCGTCGCCGTGCACGACGACCGCGTTCATCGCGCCCTCGACGTTCGCCAGCAGACGCTTCTCCGGGATCAGCGTCGGATGCACGCGCAACTCGATGCCCTTCTCCGAGCGCCGCGCGATACCGAGCAGCTTGATCCGGTAGCCGAGTTCCTCGGCGTACTTGATGTCGATCGCCGCGAGCTTGCTGATGCCTTCCACGTACGCACGGTCGAACTGCACCGGCACGCCGAACGCGATCGCGCTCATGATGGTCGCCTTGTGCGCGGCGTCCACGCCTTCGATGTCGAAGGTCGGATCGGCTTCGGCATAACCCAGTTCCTGCGCGGCCTTCAGCGCGGTCGCGAAGTCGAGCCCGCGGTCGCGCATTTCCGAAAGAATGTAGTTCGTGGTGCCGTTGATGATGCCCGCGATGTACTGGATGCGATTGGCCGTCAGCCCTTCGCGCAGCGCCTTGATGATCGGAATGCCGCCCGCCACCGCCGCCTCGAACGACACCATCACGCCGTTGGCGCGCGCCGCCTCGAAGATCTCCGTGCCGTGCACGGCGAGCAGCGCCTTGTTGGCGGTGACCACGTGCTTGCGGTTCCTGATCGCGCGCAGCACCAGATCGCGCGCCACGCCCGTGCCGCCGATCATTTCCGCGACGATGTCGATGGACGGATCGTCGACCACCGCGTTGAAGTCATCGGTGAGCGCGACCGTGCCGGCTTCGCTGCCGAGCGCCGCTGTCGCTTTCGCGGGATTGCGCACGGCAATGCGCGCGATCTCGATGCCGCGGCCCGCGCGGCGTTTGATTTCTTCCTGATTGCGGCGCAGTACCGTGAAGGTGCCGCTGCCTACCGTGCCGAAGCCCAGCAGTCCAACTTTGATCGGTTCCATGCAGCGTGTGTTGTCGAGTAGAGGTTGAAAAAGAAACGGGGGTCGGCGCGCCGCGCCCTGCGCGACATTGTGCGCTAGGCTGTGTGACGCTTGCGGTAACCGTCGAGAAAGCGGGCGATCCGGTTGATCGAATCCGCGAGATCGTCCACGTTCGGCAGGAACACCACGCGGAAGTGATCCGGCGTTTTCCAGTTGAAGCCGGAGCCCTGCACGAGCAGCACGCGCTCTTCGAGCAGCAGATCGAGGATGAACTGCTGGTCGTTCTGGATCGGATAGATCTTCGGGTCGAGCCGCGGAAACATGTACAGCGCCGCTTCGGGCTTCACGCAGCTCACGCCGGGAATCGCCGTCAGCATGTCGTACGCGAGTTCGCGCTGCTTGTGGAGGCGCCCGCTCGGCACGATCAGGTCGTTGATGCTCTGGTAGCCGCCGAGCGCGGTCTGGATCGCATACTGGCCCGGCACGTTCGGGCACAGCCGCATGGAGGCCAGAATCCCCAGCCCCTCGAAGTAATCTTTCGCGTGACGGCGGTTCTCGCCGACGCTCAGGCCGGAGATGAACATCCAGCCGGCGCGGTAGCCGCACGAGCGGTAGCTCTTCGACAGACTGTTGAAGGTGACCGTCAGCACGTCTTGCGAGAGCGCCGCCATCGACGTGTGCTGCTTGCCGTCGTAGACGATCTTGTCGTACACCTCGTCGGCGAAGATCACGAGCCCGTGCTGGCGGGCGATCTCGATCAGGCCGAGCAGCAGTTCGTCCGAATACAGCGCGCCGGTCGGGTTGTTCGGGTTGATCACGACGAGCGCGCGCGTGTTCGGGGTGATTTTCGCGCGGATGTCGTCGAGATCGGGCATCCAGCGGTTCGATTCGTCGCAGATGTAGTGCACCGGCGTGCCGCCCGACAGGCTCACGCCGGCAGTCCACAGCGGGTAGTCGGGCGCGGGCAGCAGCACTTCGTCGCCGTCGTTCAGCAGGCCCTGGAGCGCCATCACGATCAGCTCGGACGCGCCGTTGCCGATGTAGATGTCGTCCAGTTCGACGCCGTGCACGCCCTTTTGCTGCGTGTAATGCATGATCGCCTTGCGCGCGGCGAACACGCCCTTCGAGTCGGAATAGCCTGACGAGCCCGGCAGGTTGCGGATCATGTCCTGAATGATCTCGTCCGGCGCGTCGAAGCCGAACGGCGCGAGATTGCCGATGTTCAGCTTGATGATCCGGTGACCTTCCTCTTCGAGCCGCTTCGCATGTTCGAGGACGGGCCCGCGAATGTCGTAGCAGACATTCAGCAACTTGTTGGATTTAAGTATCGGTTTCACAGCGGGCACGAGATCCTGGTTGATGGCTTGGGCGAAACGGTACCGGCTTCATAAAGCCGGGCGGGTTCGCCGATACGGAGAATACGGTCGCGGCGCAGGCGGCGGATGATCACACGCCGTCGTTCGCCGGACAAAAGCGGCAAAGGGCCGAGTATAAGCAAGCAGTCACAAGCCGGTCGATAAACCGCCGGACGGCGCACGAAAGCGGCAAAACCAGGGCAGGTAGCCGGTGGGCCACGCCCCGCGTCGTCAACGCGGCTCGTGGCGGCGGATCAGCGAGGGGCGCCGCAGCAAGGCGGCTAAAAAGTTATAATTTAGCGGATTTTGGCCGACTTCCGCAATGCACCAACCGCAAGCGCAAGCCTTTTCGGCCTTTTTTGTTCTTTCGGTCCTGCCGGTTCGCCGGGCGATTTCGCGCACTATCCCGCACGCGCCGCGGCCACCTCATCCAGCTTCAGGCCGTGCCTTCCAGCCCCGCCGGGCAGGGTTGCCGGCCTTGGGCAACATGCAGGACGTCTCACGACGACTTCGGAAAACGAATTTGAAATTACATCAGGATTCCAGCGGCGCCTTGAACACCGTCACCGGTTACGGCGCCGACTACGTCGAAATCAATCTGGTGCGCCACGCGGGCAGCCTGCTGGTGCTGCCTGACGCGCCGGTCATTCCCTGGCCCGTCTCGTCCTTCGACCAGCTGAGCGCCGAGCATTTCGCGATGCTGGTGGACGCCGCGCCCGAAGTGGTGGTGTTCGGCAGCGGCGAACGGCTGCGTTTCCCGCATCCGCGCCTGACCGCCGCGCTGACGGCCAAGCGTATCGGCGTCGAAACCATGGACTTCAAGGCCGCCTGCCGTACCTACAACATTCTGATGGCCGAGGGCCGCAAGGTCGCGGCCGCGCTGCTGATCGAAGCGTAACGGGGCCGACTCACGCGGCGCGCATCGGCACCGCGTGTGGCTGGGCGATAGGCGCGCAGGGCGGCCTCGGGCTGGCAGTGCGAAGGCGTTTCGCCAAGGCTTCGCGAAGATTCAGCGCCTGCCGCCGGGCCGGTCCATCCAACCTCGCCCACCCTGGCCGCGTCGCGGCCGATAACGTACACTGCGCGCCATCGAAACGGGCGCCGTTTCCACACAACCCCGCCGCGCCGCAGCCGCGCGGCGTCGCCAAACAGGTCAAGACACCCATGAACGATACGCCGTCGAGGCTACCGCTCAACCGCACCACGATCCTGCTGCTCGTGCTGGCCCTCGCCGTGATCTGGTTCGTGCCGCTCGGCTGGCGCCACCTGCTGCCGAGCGACGAAGGCCGCTACGCCGAAATGGCGCGTGAAATGTTCGTCACCGGCGACTGGATCACGCCGCGCTACAACGGCTACAAGTATTTCGAGAAGCCGCCGCTGCAAACCTGGGCGAACGCATTGACGTTCGCGTGGTTCGGCATCGGCGAATGGCAGGCGCGTCTGTACACGGCGCTGACGGGCTTCGCCGGGGTGCTGCTGGTCGGCTTCACCGGCGCGCGCGTGTTCAACGCGGCGACCGGCGTGTTCGCCGCGATCGTGCTGGCCACGTCGCCGTACTGGAACCTGATGGGCCACTTCAACACGCTCGACATGGGCCTGTCGTTCTGGATGGAGTTGACGCTGTGCGCGCTGCTGCTCGCGCAGCGCCCCAACCTGCCGGCCTCGTCGGTGCGCGCGTGGATGTGGGTGTGCTGGGGTTCGATGGCGCTCGCGGTGCTGTCCAAGGGCCTCGTCGGCGTGATCCTGCCGGGCGCCGTGCTGGTGCTCTACACGCTGATCGCGCGCGACTGGGCGCTGTGGAAGCGCCTGCATCTGATCGGCGGCCTGATCCTGTTCTTCGTGATCGTCACGCCGTGGTTCGTGCTGGTGCAGCAACGCAACCCCGAATTCCTGAACTTTTTCTTCATCGTCCAGCAGTTCAAGCGCTATCTGACGCCCGAGCAGAACCGGCCCGGCCCGTTCTATTACTTCGTGCCGGTGCTGCTGGTGGGTTTCCTGCCGTGGCTCTCGGTCTGCGTGCAAAGCCTGCGCCACGCGCTGCGCCTGCCGCGCCAGCCGAACGGCTTCGCGCCGGTCACGCTGATGCTGGTCTGGACCGGCTTCATCTTCCTGTTCTTCAGCGCGTCGCACTCGAAGCTGCTGTCGTACACGCTGCCGATCGCCCCGTCGATCGCGCTCGTGATCGGCATGTACCTGCCGCTCGTCACGCGCGACCAGTTGCGCCGTCATCTGGCCGGTTACGCGCTGTTTCTCGTGGTGGCCGCGTTCGCCGCGCTGTTCATGACGCGCTTCGGCAGCGCGCGCAACCCGGCCGAGCTGTATGCGCAATACCGCACGTGGGTGCTGGCGGCGCTCGGCGTCGCGTTCGTGCTGACGCTCGCCGCGCTGTGGCTGAACCGCCGCAGCCGGAGCGGCAGCCTCGGCGCGGTCGCGACCTTCGGCGCGGCGTGGCTGCTGCTCGGCACGATCGCCGGCACCGGCCACGAGGTGTTCGGCCGGCTGAGCTCCGGCGCGCCGCTCGCGCCCGCCATCAAGGCGGAGCTGGCGAAACTGCCGCCGGATACGCCGTTCTACTCGGTCGGCGTGCTCGACCATACGCTGCCGTTCTACGTCGACCATACGATGATCATGGTCGAGCATGCGGACGAGCTGGCCTTCGGCGTGTCCGTCGAGCCGCAGAAGTGGCTGCCGAGCGTCGACGCCTGGGTGCAGCGCTGGAAGTCCGACCGCTATGCGCTCGCGCTGATCCCGCCGTCGACCTACGACCAGTTGCTGAAAACCGGTCTGCCGATGCAGGTGGTCGCCCGCGACCCGCGCCGCGTGATCGTCATGAAGCCGCTGACCGCGCCGGCCCAACCGCAACAATGACCCTCTCTCAGGACCTGTCCGTTCGATGAACCCGATTTCCCTCTTCTGTATCCTCGCGGGCGTGACGTTGAACGCCTGCGCGCAGTTGCTGCTCAAAGCCGGAACGAATGCCGTTGGACACTTCGAATTCACCCGTGCGAACATCCTGCCCATCGGTTTCCGGATCGCGACGCAGCCGCCGATCATCGCCGGGCTGGCCTGCTATGTGATCAGCCTGGTCGTGTGGATCATCGGGCTGTCGCGGGTGGATGTGTCGATCGCCTATCCGATGCTGTCGCTCGGCTACGTCGTCAATGCGTTCGCGGCGTGGTATCTGTTCGGCGAAGTGCTGTCGGTGCAGAAGCTGATCGGCATCGGCGTGATCTTGATCGGCGTGCTGATCCTCGCGCGCAGCTAGGTTCTGGCGCCCGGCAGCCGTGCTGCCGGGCCCGGTTTATTACCGTTTATTGCGCGCGCCGCGAGAGCGATTCAGCGCGGCTCAGCACGGCTTAAGCTGCGGCGCGTATGCTGTGCGGTTGCGCCCTTTTTTGCAGTGGCCTTGGGTTTGTGCATACTTTGTGGTTTACTGCGCGCCCTTCGGCTCACCGCCTTTTCAATCGAGCAAAAGCATTCATGACTCAGCCAACAGTGCCGTTCTTGCCGTTCGTCAAACCCGAGATCGATGAAGAAACGATCCAGGGCGTCGCCGACGTGCTGCGCTCCGGGTGGATCACCACCGGCCCGCAAAACCAGAAGTTCGAGGCGGCGCTCTCCGGGTTCTGCGGCGGCCGCCCGGTGCGCACGTTCAACTCCGGCACGGCGACGCTCGAGATCGGCTTGCGCATCGCCGGTGTCGGCGCGGGCGACGAGGTGATCACGACACCCGCGTCGTGGGTCTCGACCAGCAACGTGATCTACGAAGTCGGCGCGACGCCGGTGTTCGCCGACATCGATCCGGTCACCCGCAACATCGACCTCGATCTGCTCGAAAAAGCGATCACGCCGCGTACCAAGGCGCTGATTCCGGTCTACCTGTCCGGCCTGCCCGTCGACATGGACCGTCTGTACGCGATCGCCCGCGCCCACAAGCTGCGCGTGATCGAGGACGCCGCCCAGGCGTTCGGCTCGACGTGGAACGGCGAGCGCATCGGCAAGCTGGGCGACATCGTGTCGTTCAGCTTCCACGCGAACAAGAATCTGACGTCGATCGAAGGCGGCGCGCTGGTGCTCAACAACGAGGAAGAAGCGGTCCTCGCGCAGAAATACCGCCTGCAAGGCATCACCCGCACCGGCTTCGACGGCATGGACTGCGACCTGCTGGGCGGCAAGTACAACCTGACCGACGTCGCGGCGCGCGTCGGCCTCGGCCAGCTGGCGCACATCGAGCGTTTCACCGCGCAGCGCCGCCAACTGGCACGCGCCTACTTCGACGGCTTCGCGCGCGGCGCCGCGCGCGAGCTGGGTTTGGGCCTGCCGCTTGCGGACTTCGAGAACAGCAACTGGCACATGTATCTGGTCACGCTGCCGCTCGAACGCCTGTCGATCGACCGCGCGACCTTCATGGGCGAACTGAAGGAGCGCGGCATCGGCTCGGGTGTGCACTATCCGGCGATCCATCTGTTTTCGCTGTACAAGGCGCGCGGTTTCCGGGAAGGCATGTTCCCGCACGCCGAGCGCTACGGCGCGAGCACCGTCACGCTGCCGCTCTTCACGCAGATGAACGAAGGCGACGTGGCGCGGGTCTGCCGCGCGGTCAATGAAATTTGCGAACAATACGGAAAATAAGCGGAAATGATTTATTCGGAACATCGCGCTGTCGCACCGGAAGTATCGATCATCATCCCGGTGTACAACGAGGAAGCCGGGCTGGCCGCGCTGTTCGCGCGCCTGTATCCGGCGCTCGACGCGCTCGGCACCGGTTATGAAGTGATCTTCATCAACGACGGCAGCCGCGACAAATCCGCCGCGCTGCTCGCCGAGCAGTTCCGCGCGCGGCCCGACACGACCCGCGTGATCCTGCTGAACGGCAACTACGGCCAGCATATGGCGATCCTCGCGGGCTTCGAGCAATCGCGCGGCGAGATCGTCATCACGCTCGACGCCGACCTGCAGAATCCGCCGGAAGAAATCGGCAAGCTGGTCGCGAAGATGCGCGAAGGCTACGACTACGTCGGCACGATCCGCCTGCAACGCCAGGACAGCCTGTTCCGGCGCAAGGCGTCGCGCGCGATGAACCGTCTGCGCGAGCGCATCACCCGCATCAAGATGACCGACCAGGGCTGCATGCTGCGCGCGTACAGCCGGCACATCATCGACACCATCAACCGGTGCGGCGAAATCAACACGTTCATTCCGGCGCTCGCGTACACGTTCGCGCAGAACCCGGTCGAAATCGAAGTCGCGCACGAGGAGCGTTTCGCCGGCGAATCGAAGTACTCGCTGTATTCGCTGATCCGTCTGAACTTCGACCTCGTCACCGGCTTCTCGGTGGTGCCGCTGCAGTGGCTGTCGTTCATCGGCGTGATCCTGTCGCTCGGCTCCGCGGCGCTGTTCGTGCTGCTGCTGATTCGCCGCTTCATCATCGGCGCGGAAGTGCAAGGCGTGTTCACGCTGTTCGCCGTGATCTTCTTCCTGCTCGGCGTGATCATCTTCGCGCTCGGGCTGCTCGGCGAGTACATCGGCCGGATCTATCAGCAGGTGCGCGCACGGCCGCGCTATCTGGTGCAGACCATCCTCGAACAGCGCGACGGCGCCGCCGTGAGCGAAGCGCCGCGTCAGGCGGTCGTGCAGGCGGTGCAGGCCGCGCCGCTGGTCGATCAGGGGCCGACGCCATGAAGCCGCGCGCCGTCGTATTCGCGTATCACAACGTCGGCGTGCGCTGCCTGCAGGTGCTGCTCGCGCGCGGCGTCGAGGTGGCGCTGGTCGTCACGCACGAAGACAATCCGAGCGAGAACATCTGGTTCGGCAGCGTCGCCTCGGTCGCGGCCGAGCACGGCATTCCGGTGGTCACGCCGGCCGATCCGAAGAGCGCCGAACTACGCGCCGCCGTGAGCGCCGCACGGCCCGACTTCATCTTCTCGTTCTACTACCGCCACATGCTGCCGGTCGACCTGCTGGCGCTCGCCGCGCGGGGCGCGTACAACATGCACGGCTCGCTGCTGCCGAAGTACCGCGGCCGGGTGCCCACCAACTGGGCGGTCATCCACGGCGAAACCGAAACCGGCGCGACGCTGCACGAAATGGCCGCCAGGCCCGACGCGGGCGCGATCATCGCGCAGACGCCGGTGCCGATCCTGCCCGACGACACCGCCGCACAGGTATTCGACAAGGTCACGGTCGCCGCCGAGCAGACGCTGTGGCGCGTATTGCCGGCCCTGCTGGCGGGCGAGGCGCCGCATCTGCCGAACGACCTCGCGCACGGCAGCTATTACGGTGGCCGCAAACCGGAAGACGGGCGCATCGACTGGACGCAACCCGCGCAGCAGGTTTACAACCTGATCCGCGCGGTTGCGCCGCCCTATCCCGGCGCCTTCACCGATCTCGACGGACGCCGTTTCATCGTCGCGCGCGCGCGTCTGGCCGCGCCTGGCGCGCTCCGCTCGGATTTGCCCCCGGGCCTGCACGTAAGCGATAATGGCGTTTTCGCGATTTGCGGCGACGGTCGCGCGATCACCATCCACGAATTGCGGCACCAGCACGACGGCAGCGAGACTGCCATCGCCCCGGCCGAATTCGCCCAGCTCATCCAAACTTCCCGTCATCAATGAAAAAAGTCCTGATTCTGGGTGTGAACGGCTTCATCGGCCATCACCTGTCCAAACGCATTCTCGAAACGACCGACTGGGAAGTCTTCGGGATGGACATGCAGACCGAACGTCTGGGCGACCTCGTCAATCACGAGCGGATGCACTTCTTCGAAGGCGACATCACGATCAACAAGGAGTGGGTCGAATATCACATCAAGAAGTGCGATGTGATCCTCCCGCTGGTCGCGATCGCCACGCCCGCCACGTACGTGAAGCAGCCGCTGCGCGTGTTCGAACTCGACTTCGAGGCGAACCTGCCGATCGTCCGCTCGGCCGTCAAGTACGGCAAGCATCTGGTGTTTCCGTCGACCTCCGAGGTCTACGGCATGTGCACCGACGAGCAGTTCGATCCGGAAGAATCGCAACTGTCGTACGGCCCGATCAACAAGCCGCGCTGGATCTACGCGTGCTCGAAGCAGTTGATGGACCGCGTGATCTGGGGTTACGGCATGGAAGGCCTGAACTTCACGCTGTTCCGTCCGTTCAACTGGATCGGCCCGGGCCTCGATTCGATCTACACGCCGAAGGAAGGCAGCTCGCGCGTGGTCACGCAGTTCCTCGGCCACATCGTGCGCGGCGAGAACATCAGCCTCGTGGACGGCGGCGCGCAGAAGCGCGCGTTCACCGACATCGACGACGGCATCGGCGCGCTGATGAAGATCATCGAGAACAAGGACGGCGTCGCCACCGGCAAGATCTACAACATCGGCAACCCGACCAACAACTTCTCGGTGCGCGAGCTCGCGCACAAGATGCTGGCGCTGGCCGCCGAATTCCCGGAATACGCGGAAACGGCCAAGCAGGTGCAACTGGTCGAAACCTCGTCGGGCGCTTACTACGGCAACGGCTACCAGGACGTGCAGAACCGCGTGCCGAAGATCGACAACACGATGCAGGAACTCGGCTGGGCACCGAAGTCGACGTTCGACGAAGCCCTGCGCAAGATTTTCGAAGCGTATCGCGGCCATGTCGGCGAAGCGCGCGCGCTGGTCGAACAGCAATAAGGGCGGATCTTGGCCCGTATCGTCCTGAAGATCGATGTCGACACGCTGCGCGGTACCCGCGAAGGCGTGCCGAACCTCGCGCGTATCTTCGACCGCTTCAAGGCGCGCGCCACCTTCCTGTTCAGCCTCGGTCCCGACCACACCGGTTGGGCGATGCGCCGCGTGTTGCGGCCGGGGTTTTTGCAGAAGGTGTCGCGCACGTCGGTGGTCGAGCACTACGGCGTCAAGCAGTTGATGTACGGCGTGCTGCTGCCCGGCCCGGACATCGGCGCGAAGGCCGCGGCGGAAATGCGCGCGATCCACGAAGCCGGTTTCGAGTGCGGTATCCATACGTGGGACCACGTGTACTGGCAGGACAACGTGCGCACGAAAGACCGCGCCTGGACCGCCGCGCAGATGGGTCGTAGTCACGCCCGTTTCGTCGAGATCTTCGGCGCGCCGCCGGTCACGCACGGCGCGGCCGGCTGGCAGATGAACGGGCATGCGTTCGAGCAGATCGACGCTTGGGGCATGCACTACGCGTCCGACGGACGGGGGCATTCGCCGTATCTGCCGGTGGTCGACGGCAAGACCCTGGCGCACGTGCAGATGCCCACCACGCTGCCCACGCTCGACGAAGTGCTCGGCGTGGACGGCGTCGATCTGCACAACGTCGCCGCGTGGATGCTCAAGCGCACCGAAAACAATCCGCACGACCAGGTCTTCACGCTGCACGCGGAACTCGAAGGGCAAAAGCTCGCGCCGATCTTCGAACAACTGCTGGACGGCTGGCGCGCGCAGGGGCACAGCTTCGCGACCATGGGCGATTACTACGCCACGCTGGACCGCGACACGCTGCCATCGTACCCTGTTACGTGGGGCGAAATTTCTGGCCGCTCCGGCGAGTTGATCGTCCAGCCCTGAGCTGGGCCGCGAGCCGCGGCGGCCAGCGGCCGGTAATCGACGGCCGGCGGCAAGCCGAACCGTCTCGCCCTTCCGGCCGTCAGCGCGAGAACCCGCCGCGCCGGCCTCCTCCCCACGCATCGATGCCAGGCCGCGCCGCGACAGCCACGCGAGCGCGGCCATAACAACCGGAGAACCTCGTGCCCATCGCAGTCGATCAACCCATCCCCGACTTCACCGCCTCCGCTACCGGCGGCGAGATCACGCTCTCCAAGCTGCGGGGCAAGAAGGTGGTGGTGTATTTCTATCCGAAGGACAACACGCCCGGCTGCACGACCGAAGGTCTGCAGTTCCGCGACCTGTATCCGAAGTTCAAAAAGGCCGGCGCGGAGATCGTCGGCGTGTCGCGCGACAGCCTGCGTTCGCATGACAATTTCAAGGCCAAACTCGAATTGCCGTTCCCGCTGATCTCCGATCCGGAGGAAACGCTGTGCGCGCTGTTCGGTGTCATGAAATTGAAGAAAATGTATGGCAAGGAAGTACGTGGAATCGAACGCTCCACGTTCCTCATCGACGCCGAAGGTGTGCTTCGCCAGGAGTGGCGCGGCGTGAAAGTACCGGGTCACGTCGACGACATTCTGGAGGCTGTACAAGCGCTTTGAGGCGCGCTATATTGGGCCGCAATGAGTGCCTGTCCACCCCAAATTTTTCGCCGCTGCGCCAGACTTGACGGCCGTCTACCGGTATCGGTACCCACCGGTTTGACCGGTGCCGTCGGAGTCGCGAGGTGCAACGCGAGCGCTGAAAGCGAGCCGCTTGCCCCGTACGCCGGGGCGGCGGCTTTTTTAATTGCGCGCGGCCGTCCGTTCACCCGGCCGGGCGCTTCCGTTAAGGAGCCGATCGAAGACAAGGCGAAACGGCATCTCTAGACCGAATGCGCGCCTCCGGGCGCAAACTGCGTGCGCACTCACTGGCACCGGCAGAATGCGACAGGCGGCGCACGAAATGCGACCCGAATAATTCGAGGGAAACCATGCCTTTGCCTACCCCCCCCAGCAAGCTCGGCAATCTCCTGCCGCCTGACGAATACAAGGCCAAAGCCGCTACGCCGGCGCGCTCCGCCTCGAAGAAACAGGCCGCCGAAGGAGAGTCCGCCGAGTCGGCCGACTACGGCCGCGCGAATGTCGCCACGCCGATGGCGCATGCCGCCAACGCCGCGACCACGCTGCGCCCGGTGCCGGCTTCGGCCGCGCCCGCGGCCAACGCGACAAACGCAACGCACGCCGCCGGACAACCCGCGCCGGCGCGCGCACGTAAAACGAAGCAAACCGCTGCACTGCTGCAGCCGGTTCCCACTGCCCGTCCGGCTGCCGAACCCGCTGCGCCGGCAACGCACACGCAACCCACGGCGCAACCCGTGGTTGCCCGCGCGCCGAGCGCGAAACAGGCCGATGCCGGCAAGGCCGCGGCCGTCGCGCCCGCCACGCGCGGCGCCGGCAAGAAACGCGGCGCGAGCGTCGACTCCGCCGAAACGCAGAAGCTCTTCGTGCTCGACACGAACGTGCTGATGCACGATCCGAGCTGCCTGTTCCGTTTCGAGGAACACGACGTCTATCTGCCGATGATGACGTTGGAAGAACTCGACAATCACAAGAAGGGCATGTCGGAAGTCGCGCGTAACGCCCGCCAGGTGAGCCGCACGCTCGACGCGCTGGTGGCCAACGCCGGCAATATGTCGGACGGCATCTCGCTGGCCCGCCTCGGTAGCCGCGAGGCGTCCGGACGCCTGTTCTTCCAGACCAAGCTGACCGCCATCGAGCCGGTGGAAGGTCTGCCGGAAGGCAAGGCGGACAACCAGATTCTCGGCGTCGTGCGCGCGCTGCAACGCGACCGCACGGACCGCCAGGTCGTGCTGGTGTCGAAAGACATCAATATGCGCATCAAGGCGCATGCGCTCGGTCTGCCCGCCGAAGACTACTTCAACGACCAGGTGCTCGAAGACAGCGATCTGCTGTACTCGGGCATCCGCGCGCTGCCGCAGGATTTCTGGACGAAGCACGCGAAGGGCATGGAGAGCTGGCAGGACACCAAAACCGGCACCACGTATTACCGGGTGACGGGTCCGCTGTGCGCATCGATGCTGGTCAACGAGTTCGTCTATCTGGAGCCGCAGAACGGCGAGCCGGCGTTTCACGCGCTGGTGCGCGAGCTGAACGGCAAGACGGCGCTGCTGCAAACCTTGCGCGACTACGGTCATCACAAGAACAACGTGTGGGGCATCACCGCGCGCAATCGCGAGCAGAACTTCGCGCTGAACCTGCTGATGAATCCGGAGATCGACTTCGTCACCCTGCTCGGCCAGGCCGGCACCGGCAAGACGCTGGTCGCGCTCGCCGCCGGCCTCGCGCAGGTGCTCGACGACAAGCGCTACAACGAGATCATCGTGACGCGCGCGACGGTGCCGGTCGGCGAGGACATCGGTTTCCTGCCGGGTACGGAAGAGGAAAAGATGCAGCCGTGGATGGGCGCATTCGACGACAACCTCGAAGTCCTGCAGAAGACCGACGACGCAGCCGGCGAATGGGGCCGCGCCGCGACGCAGGAACTGATCCGTTCGCGTCTGAAGGTCAAGAGCATGAACTTCATGCGCGGCCGCACGTTCGTGGACAAGTATCTGATCATCGACGAGGCGCAGAACCTGACGCCAAAGCAGATGAAGACGCTGGTCACGCGCGCCGGTCCGGGCACGAAGATCATCTGCCTGGGCAACATCGCGCAGATCGATACGCCGTATCTGACGGAAGGCAGCTCGGGGTTGACGTACGTGGTCGATCGCTTCAAGGGCTGGGCGCACAGCGGGCACGTGACGCTGGCGCGCGGCGAACGTTCGCGACTCGCTGACTACGCGTCGGAAATTCTTTAATTTTCAAACGGTTAGCATTTGATCGAAGCCGCCTGCGGGATGTCCCGCAGGCGGCTTTTTCATGGGCGTCGCATACGTTGATTGCCACACTTAGCGCACGAACTTCAAGTAATTTGTCAAGAATTCTTGCCGGAGCGCGGTTTCACCAGCTACCATCCCGAAATCATCCGCCGTTAAATGGGCGTTTACCGCCCTTGTCGTCATGCGCCGACTCGCCCTATCCCTGTTGACCGTCCTGCTGCTCGCCGCCTGTGCCGGCGCGCAGCAAAAGACGTCGTCGCGTGGCGTGCCGGGGAGTTCGGTGGTCGTCGCGAACGGCGCCTATCGGCCGCCGCCGCCGGGATTCCCGAATTTCGTCGATCACAGCGTCGGTCGCGAGGAGATTTCCATTCAGGCGATGAGTCTGGTCGGGATTCCATACAAATGGGGCGGCAATACGCCAGATAGCGGCTTCGATTGCAGCGGTCTGGTTCGTTATGTGGTGGCGCGTGCGGCATCGGTGAACCTGCCCCGCACCACCGCCGATATGAGCGGGCGCGGCGAGTCGATCGAGCCGGACGAGATCGCGCCTGGCGATCTGATTTTCTTCAACACCACTGGCCGGCCGCATTCGCACGTCGGCATTTATGTCGGCAAGCTGCGTTTCGTCAATGCGCCATCGACGGGCGGGACGGTGCGGCTCGACTATTTGACCAATTCGTACTGGGCCAAGCGCTTCGACGGGATCCGGCGTGTTGCCGCGCCGGCCGCGACGCCGGTGCCGACTCCTTTCGATACGCCGAGCTATCAGGCGGCGGCGCCTCAGCAGACTGAGCGTGGGGCGGCGGTGTCGCAGCCGGCGGCGTATGCGGGTGGCGCGGGTCAGGGACAGGCAGCGGCATCGGCGCCGGTATCGACAGCGCAGTGGGAAGGCCAAACTCCGGCGCGTGTCGCCGTTGCGCCTCGTGCGCCTTTGACTATCGAAGCGCAACCGGTGACAGCCACCGCTTCAGCCGCCCCCGCACAGGCCGATCCGTTCGAACCGCCGCCGCCGGGCCTGAGCGCGGCGCAGATGCAGGCTCGGGCGGCCGGCGCGGTTTCGCCGGCAGCGGTTCCGGCGGCTGCACAGGCTAGCGCTTATAACGCGCCATCCTCCTCATTCTCCTCATCCGCTCAAACGATCCCGACCAGTCGCATGACGCCGCAGACCGCGGCCAGCAACGCCCCCGATCCGATCGATGCCGCCGCCGATGCGTTCGAGCCGCCGCCACCCGCCGCGGTCGCGGCACGCCAGGCACAGCAGGCGCAGCAGATTCAGCGCGCGGATAACAACGTCAACGCCAACGTCAATGCCAACGCCAATGCCAATGCCGACGGCGGCGTGCGGATCATGCGGGCATCGACGGCATCACGCGGGATCCCGGCGCCCACGCAAACCAACGACGACCCGATCGCCCGCTTCGCCAACGGGAATTTCTGACGCATCGCGGGTCGGCCGGGCGCGCCGCGCAACATGCGCTTCGCCGGCCGGCTCAACCCGAAACCCGCCGCAACCCGCCGCACGCGTCGCGCTGGCCCCGCAACCCCGCCCCCGCCACACCCGTTCCGCCGATCTGCTATCGTCATCGATATTCTTCCGACAGCAGGTGGCGACGATGGATCTCGGGCTGAAAAACAAAGTGGTCTTGATCACGGGCGGCAGCAAGGGAATCGGCCTCGCCTGCGCCCGCGCCTTCGCGCTGGAAGGCGCCAAGGTCGCGATCGTGTCGCGCGACCCCGCCAACCTCGCCCGCGCATACGAGCAGTTGAAACAGGAAGGGCTGCACGTGCACCGGACCCGCGCCGATCTGCACGAACCCCACAGCGCCGCCGATATCGTCGAGGAAGTCAGCACCGCCGTCGGCCCGATCGACGTGCTGATCAACAGCGCCGGCGCGGCGCGCCGCTATGACCCGGAAACGCTGGACGCCGACGCCTTTCGCGCGACGATGGAAGCGAAGTACTTCCCCTACATCTACCCGCAGCAGGAAGTGCTGCGTCGCATGGCCGAGCGCGCGAAAGCCAACAGCGGCGCGGAGCCGGGCACGATCGTCAATATCATCGGCATGGGCGGCAAGGTCGCGAGCGACATCCATATCGCCGGTGGCGCCGCGAACGCCGCGCTGATGCTGGCCACGGTCGGCCTCGCGCACTACTACGCGCGCTATGGCATCCGCATCAACGCGATCAATCCGGGTTCGACGCTGACCGAGCGCGTCGAGGAAGCGGTCAAGCTGGAGGCTACGCAACAAGGGATCGACAGCGCGGAAGCGCTTGCGCGGGGTCAGGCGAAGGTGCCGCTCGGACGCTATGCGAAGCCGGAGGAAATTGCCGATGTCGCGCTTTTCCTGGCGAGCCGTCGCGCGAGCTATGTGACGGGCGCGATCGTCCCGATGGATGGGGGCAGTGTGCCGCTGATCTGATCGCTGGGTCATACGATGGCGAAGCCTGCGAGACCCGCTGGCAACGCAACGAGAGCTCAAAAAAAATGGCGCGGGCTGCAAAGCCCGCGCCGTTTTTTCATAGACAGTACACGACGGAAGACGCGCGTCGCGTCGGAACCTCCGTTACAGCAACCGGTGGCCCAGCCACCACGCCGCCGCGGCGAGCGCCGCCGAAGCCGGAATCGTCAGAATCCACGCCCAGACGATGTTGCCGGCCACGCCCCAGCGCACCGCGCTCAGTTTCTGCGTCGCGCCGACACCGACGATCGCGCCGGTAATCGTGTGTGTGGTCGACACCGGAATGCCCAGCCACGACGCCGTGAACAGCGTGATTGCCCCGCCCGACTCCGCGCAAAAACCGCCGACCGGCTTCAGTTTGGTGATCTTCTGCCCCATCGTGCGGACGATCCGCCAGCCGCCGAACAGCGTGCCGATACCCATCGACAGATAGCAACCGCCGATCACCCACAGCGGCGGCGCATCCGCGATCGAGGACGCATACCCGGTCGCGATCAGCAGCATCCAGATGATGCCGATGGTCTTCTGCGCGTCGTTACCGCCGTGCCCAAGGCTGTACAGCCCCGCCGACAGCAGTTGCAGGCGGCGGAAGCGCCGGTCGACCTTGCTCGGCGGCGTGCGGAAATAGATCCACGACACCGCGAGCATGAAAAACGAGCCGAGGATAAAACCGAGCAGCGGCGAAATGAAGATGAAGGCGACCGTCTTCATCAGCCCGTCGAAATTCAGCGAACCCCAGCCGGACTTGGCCAGCGCCGCGCCCACCAGACCGCCGATCAGCGCGTGCGACGAGCTCGACGGAATCCCGTAGTGCCACGTGATGATGTTCCAGCCGATCGCGCCGACCAGCGCGCCGAAAATCACGTAATGGTCGACGATGCCGGGGTCGATCGTGCCCTTGCCGACGGTCGCGGCCACCTTCAGGTGGAACACGAAATACGCGATCACGTTGAACGCCGCCGCGAAGGCCACCGCCTGCTGCGGCTTCAGCACGCCGGTCGAGACGACCGTGGCGATCGAATTCGCGGCGTCGTGAAAGCCGTTCATGAAGTCGAAAATCAGCGCGACGGCCACCAGGCCGGCAACGACCCAGATTGCGAGTTGTATCGATTGCATCAGGCGTTTTCCAGCACGATGCCTTCGATGATGTTCGCCACGTCTTCACACTTGTCGGTGATCGTTTCGAGCAATTCGTAGATCGCCTTCAGCTTGATCAGCGTCTTGACGTTGTCTTCTTCGCGGAAAAGCTTCGACATGGCCGAGCGCAGCACGCGGTCGGCCTCGGATTCCAGCCGGTCGATGTCCTCGCAGGCCTTCAGGATCTGGCTCGCCTGCTTCATGTCCGACAGCAGGCTGACCGCGAATTGCACGCGCTCGGAAGCCGCCGTGCAGATGTGCGCGAGCTGGCTGGCCTCGGACGTCACGGCCTGCACGTCGTACAGGGAAATGGCGGTGGCGACGTCCTCCATCAGGTCGAGGATGTCGTCCATCGTGGTGATCAGCTTGTGGATCTCATCGCGGTCGAGCGGCGTGATGAAGGTCTTGTGCAGCAGATCGATGGTTTCGTGCGTGAGCTTGTCGGCGGCCTTTTCGGCTTTCTGCACGTTTTGCTTGTGGGTCTCGGCGTCCTGCAGATTGTCGATCAGCAGCTCGAGTTCTCGGCTGGCCGAGATGATGCATGTTGCATGCGCATTGAAAATTTCAAAGAACTTGCCCTCGGTGGGCATGAATCGACCGAACATTGGGATCCCGAAAATTGGTCACAGTATGGCTGACATAAAACCGCCACATTGTACCGTTGCGAGCCCCTTGCCGCACTTTCGAAAGCACCATCGAAAGCGCGGTTACAACAGACGATTCAGTTAGCGCTTCCCTTTCTGCGTGGATTGCCTGTGGGCTCACGCCGGGCCTTGCGCCTGGCTTCGCCACAGCGCGAGGGTTTAGTCGCTGTAGAAATTCTGCGCACCGGCAAAATTATCGAACTTCGTGAATTGACCATGGAACGTGAGCCGAACCGGTCCGATCGGACCGTTACGCTGCTTGCCGATGATGATTTCCGCCGTGCCTTTATCCGGACTATCCGGGTTGTAGACCTCGTCGCGGTAAATGAACAGGATGACGTCCGCATCCTGTTCGATAGCGCCGGATTCGCGCAGATCGGACATGATCGGGCGTTTGTTCGGGCGCTGTTCGAGCCCCCGGTTCAACTGTGACAACGCGATCACCGGCACGTCGAGTTCTTTCGCCAGACTCTTCAGCGAGCGCGAGATTTCCGAGATTTCGGTCGCGCGGTTTTCGCCCGACGACGACCCGCTCATCAGCTGCAAATAGTCGATGATGATCAGCCCGAGCTTGCCGCACTGCCGCGACAACCGGCGCGCGCGCGAGCGCAATTCCATCGGATTCAACCCGCCGGTTTCGTCGATGAAAATCTGCGCTTCGCTCATTTTCTGCACCGCGTGCGTGAGCTTCGGCCAATCCTCGTCGGTCAGACGGCCGGTACGCATACGGTGCTGGTCGAGCCGCCCGACCGAGCCGAGCATACGCATGGTGAGTTGCGAACCCGGCATTTCCATCGAGAACACCGCGACCGGCAAGCCGTACTCGACCGCGACATATTCGCCGATGTTCATCGAAAACGCGGTTTTACCCATCGACGGACGGCCCGCGACGATGATCAGCTCGCCGCCGTGCATGCCCGAGGTCATGCGATCCAGGTCGACGAAACCGGTCGGCGTGCCGGTCACATCGCTCGGATTGGCGGTGTGATACAGCGTGTCGATCCGCTCGACCACTTCAGTCAGCAACGGCCCGATTTCGAGAAAGCCTTGCGTGCCGCGCGCACCGTCTTCCGCGATCGAGAAGACCTTCGATTCCGCCTCGTCCAGCAATTGCCGGACTTCCTTGCCCTGCGGGTTGAAGGCATCGGCGGAAATCTCGTCGGCGACGGACACGAGGCGGCGCAGCACGGCGCGATCGCGCACGATCTCCGCATAACGGCGGATATTGGCCGCGCTCGGCGTGTTCTGCGCGAGCGCGTTCAGATAAGCGAGACCACCCACCTCCTCCGCCTTACCCGAGGTGCCGAGCGCTTCGTACACCGTGATCACGTCGGCCGGACGCGTGGCCGCGATCAGCTTGCCGATGTGTTCGAAGATGATGCGGTGGTCATAGCGATAAAAATCGCTTTGCGCGAGAAAGTCGGCGATGCGGTCCCACGCCGCGTTGTCGAGCAGCAGGCCGCCCAGCACCGATTGCTCGGCCTCGATCGAATGCGGCGGGACTTTCAGCGACTCGAGCTGGGGGTCTTTGGACGGTGCGTTCATGGAGAGGAATTATCGGGTAATCGGACGAAGACGGCGAGCGGAAAAGCCGGAAACCGCGCACAAAAGTAGGCGTAAAAAAGGCAGGGGCCGGTTGCCCGGCCCCTGCCTTTCGCCAGAAACGTCCTGGCAAATACTACTCGATGACTACTCGATGACTACGCGATGCTTATCCAGCTAACCAGGCGGTCAGCTTAGACGTGCTCGCCGATCACCGCCACCGTCACATCGACGAGAACGTCGGTGTGCAGCGAAACTTGAACCGGGTGCTCGCCAACCGTCTTCAGCGGGCCTTCCGGCAGACGCACTTGCGCCTTTTCCACGGCGAAGCCTTGCTTGCCCAGTGCTTCGGCGATGTCGGCATTCGTCACCGAGCCGAACAGACGGCCGTCGACGCCAGCCTTCTGACCGATCTGAACCGTCGAGCCACCCAGCTTTTCGCCTTGAGCTTGAGCAGCAGCCAGCTTTTCAGCGGCGATCTTTTCGAGTTCAGCGCGGCGAACTTCGAATTCAGCCAGCGCTTCCTTCGTTGCACGGCGAGCTTGCTTGTTCGGGATCAGGAAGTTACGTGCGTAACCGTCCTTGACCTTCACGATATCGCCCAGGTTACCCAGATTGACGACTTTTTCCAGAAGAATGATTTGCATTCGGATGCTCCTTATCGCGTCGTCGGGTTAGGCCTTGTGCTGGTCGGTGTACGGCACCAGCGCGAGGAAACGTGCGCGCTTGATTGCCGTGTCCAGCTGGCGTTGATAGTGCGACTTCGTACCCGTGAGACGCGCCGGCGTGATCTTGCCGTTTTCGCCGATGAAGTCCTTCAGCGTGTCGAGGTCCTTGTAGTCGATGTAATCGACGCCAGCGGCCGTGAAACGGCAGAACTTCTTGCGCTTGAAGAGCGGATTTTGTTGCTGACGACGCTTGTCGAATTTCTTACCAGTCGGGCGGGGCATGTTCAGTCCTTTCCAATGTCCTGCAATGCTGTGATGTG
The DNA here is from genome assembly GCF_029910215.1 of Paraburkholderia sp. D15. NCBI lineage: Bacteria > Pseudomonadati > Pseudomonadota > Betaproteobacteria > Burkholderiales > Burkholderiaceae > Paraburkholderia > Paraburkholderia sp. D15. The sequence continues at coordinate 2,544,026 of NZ_CP110395.1, forward strand.
AAATACCAGAGTTCTTGCGTTGCGGTGTTTTTTCGCCAGGAAGCCGGTGAAGAGCGTTTCCACGCCCATCGGGCAGCTTTCCAGCCTACCGCTCGCCTCGCCTGCCGCGACCGCCTGCATGGTCAGTTCGACTTGCCGGGCAATGCCGGCTTCGACGACTTCCGTGCGGTGGTGCAACGTGCAGCCTGCAATCGGAACGCCGGCGGGGGTATACCGCACCGGTTCGCGTTCGACGACGCTGGCCGTGAGTTGCAACCGGTTCACGAGTGCGACGCTTGATCTGGTAGCTTAAATAGTGTGTCTTAAGCCTGCGCTTCGGACGGTTGCGTAGCAGCCGACTTCTTGGCTTCTTCGCGCTGCACTTCCTTCATCATCGGCGACGGGCCGGTTTCGGCCTTCTTCATCTTGACGATCAGGTGACGCAGAACGGCGTCGTTGAACTTGAATGCGTGTTCCAGCTCGTCGAGCGTGGTCTGGTCGCATTCGATGTTCATGCAGACGTAGTGAGCCTTAGCGAGTTTCTCGATCATGTAGGCCAGTTGGCGACGGCCCCAGTCTTCGATACGGTGGATCTGGCCACCGTGCGAGGTGATCGTGGACTTGTAACGCTCGATCATTGCGGGCACTTGCTCGCTTTGATCCGGGTGCACGATAAATACGATTTCGTAATGACGCATATTCACTCCTATGCTGACTTATGGATTAAAGCCACCCGGGCGTCGGAACCGGTGTGGCAAGTGAGAAGCCCACGACTATAACCCGAATGGGGCCGGGTTGCAAGATACACAGCCGGCCAGCAACCCGAATCGGGAATGTTTTCAAAGGTTTAGAGGCGAGCGCAGGCATCGCGGCGAACGCGGCGACGCCTTTCAGCTCCCCTCCGTGCGCTCGGCGCCCGCCGCGAGACGCGCCTTGAGCGCCGTTTCGAGGCCGGTGAGCGCATCCGGCGCGGCGTCCGTGATCGCCCACCAGGTCATGCCCGCCGCGTTCCACTGCGCGATCGAATAGCCTTCGCGCTCGAAAGTCGTCCGCGCCGTGCTCGATAGCGCACCCTGGAGCGCGCCCGGCAACCCGCCCTCGCCCGACTGGCCGCCCGTCGTGTCGCGGGCCGTGCCGGCGGCGGCCTGCGGGAACACGTACACGTCGATCACGTGCTTGCGGTAGTGGTACACCAGCACGGCGACCCGCTGATGCGCCAGATAGTCGAGCCGGCCGCCTTCCAGCGGAAAACCGTTCGCCGCGAGATCCTCGACCGGCGGCGAATAATCGAGCCGGCCGTTGAACCAGGGCTTGACGGTGTGCTTGTCGGTGGAAATCACGTCGATGTCGCGGCCCGACACCTGCGCGCGGACGTGGCTTTCCACCAGTTCGTCGGTGAACGGCGAGACATCGGCCGTGCGGTGCAGATTCAGTGTGACCACCGCCGCGGCCGCGCAGAGCGCGATGACGAGCGTCGCTAGCCAGCCCGGTGCGATCAGCCGGGCCGGCGCGCCCATGCCGGTGGGGCCGCCGAAGCCGCCGGATGGGGAACGTTGACCGCTAAAACCGCCGTTTCGTCCGCCGTTTCGTCCGCTGCTTCGTCCGCTGCTTCGTCCGCCGCCGAGACCGCCCACGCCACTCAAACCACCCCGGCCGCCACCACCAGAGCCGCCCGACGCGGCGCGCCCCCCGCCTTCCCGCCAGCCATTCAGCCAACCGCCGAACCAGCCGGGGCTCCGCTTCGGCCGCTGCGCCGTAACCTCCGACCCTGCGGCACCGGCCAGGTCAGGTTCGGGCGTGCCACGTCGCGGTTCGGCGTCCGCCGACGGTCTATCGGCCGCGTCCTCGCCCGAGGCTCCCAAGCCACCACCAACGCCACCGGACACACCCGCGGCAATCCGCCCTCCATCCACCACGGCACGCGGCACATCGCTCGCGACACCTTCTGCCGCACGCGACATCAACGGCGCGTCAGCCACCTCCAGCGCCGGCAATCCCGCCAGAATCCGCGCCCGCAGCGCTTGCGGCGCGCGATGATACGGCGCCGCCCGCAAAGCGCCACGCAGCACAGCAAGACTTTCGCTTTCGATCCGGCAGGCTTCGCAGCTCTCGATATGCTGCTGGACGCGCCGGGCATCCGGCGCGGGCAATTCGTGGTCGGCGTTCGCGTCGAGGAGCGGCCGCGCTTCTTTACAGTCCATCTGGCGTCTCCTGGGCGTGACCGGCCTGGCCGGGATTGTGATTGGGTCGTCCATTCGCGGCGGCCCGCAGCGGCGTAACGGTCGCCGAGCCAGCCTTGCCGAGGTCGGCGCCGCCGGCACCAGCATCAGTACAAGCGCCGACACCGACACCAGCACCAGCCCCAGCGCCTGACTTCGCCGTCAGCAGCGCGGCGAGCTTGCGCCGGCCGCGCGCGAGTCGTGACATCACCGTGCCGATCGGCACATCGGCCACCAGCGCGATTTCGCGATAACCCATTTCTTCCAGTTCGCGCAGGATCAGCACCTCCCGATATTCGACCGGCAACAGCGCCAGCGCCTCGTGCACGAGTTTCGTATCCTCGTCGCGGATCAGCAGCGTCTGGGGATCGGCGCCGCCGACGCTCCAGCCATCGAACGCGCTGTCGTCCATCGTGTCGTCGAACTCCACCGTTTCGTGCGACGCCGCGCGCCGTCGCCACTCCGTGTACCAGGTGCGGCGCACGATCGCGAGCAGCCACGGCCGCGCGGTGTCGCCGCGAAAGGTGTCGAAGAAGCGGAAGGCCCGCATGAAGGCTTCCTGGACGATGTCGTCGGCGTCGCTGGCATTGCCGCACAGCCAGCGCGCGAGGTTGTACGCCGCGTCCAGATGCGGCAGCGCGAGTTGCTGGAAACGGCGGCTGCGGGCGGCGTCGGCGGCAGTGCCGGCAGCGGCGTCGGCGGCATCACCGGCATTGGCGGCGCGGCCGGCGCCGTCTTGCGCGCGCGGAGCATCTGAATCGGTTTGGACCACCTCGGCCCTCCAGGGCATTGCGGCTGTGCGGCAGGAAGCGTGTCGTGAAGCGTTCATACCCACATAACCGGCGATGGGGCGAGTTTATTCCCGTGCCGGGATCGATACCGCTAATTCAGTATGGTTTTCGTATCGATCGGTTGGCGGCGGCGGCCCCAAATGCCCTCGAGTCCTCGCGCACAGTCCCGGCGCGCCGCGCGCCGAACCGGCCGGATCTGACGTCGGCCGCACAAGCCAGCCCGCCGCGCAAAGCCCCCACGCGTTAACGTACTAACGCCACCCTCGCCCGCTAATCCCGCCATTCTCGCCAATCCCGCCCTTCCCACTAATACGCCGCCCGATTCCAGTAATCCTCGCTCGCGTACACCTCTTTCAGATAATCGATGAAGTACCGCACCTTGGCCGGCACATAGCGCTGCTGCGGATAGACCGCCAGGATGTCGTAATCCGGCAGCGCGAATTCGTCGAGGACGGTTTCCAGCTCGCCGCGCGCGAGTTGCTGCTGGATCTCCCAGGTGGACCGCCAGCCGAGCCCGAGCCCTTCGGACACCCAGCGATGCAGCAGTTCGCCGTCGTTGCAGTCGAGCGTGCCGCCCACCCGCACCGTCGCCAGCTTGCCGTTGCGGCGGAAATACCAGCCCCGGTTCTGGCCGCCTTGCAGATTGAACGCGAGACAGTTGTGCTGCGGCAGATCCTCGAGCGTCTTCGGTTTGCCGTGGCGGCGGAAGTACTCGGGCGTGCCGCACACGACGCGCCGGTTCGACGCCAGCTTCACGGCGACGAAGTTCGGATCGACCGCCCCGCCGATGCGGATCGACAGGTCGTAACCCTCGCGCACCAGATCGACCACGCGATCGGTCAGATTGAACGACACCTGCAATTCCGGTTTGTCGGCGAGAAACGCCGGCGCGAGCGGCGCGACGTGCTTGCGGCCGAATGCCGCGGGCGCCGATACGATCAGGTGGCCGTTCACCGCGCGCCGTCCGGCGCTCAGTTCGTTTTCCGCCTGGTCCCATTCCGTCAGCAGGCCGCGGCAGCGTTCGAGAAACGCCGCGCCGTCCTCGCTCACCACCAGCCGGCGCGTGGAGCGGTACATCAGCTTGACGCCGAGGCGCTTCTCCAGCGCATCGATGCGCCGCCCAAGGATCACCGGCGACACGCCCTCCTCCAGCGCGGCGGCCGCGAGGCTGCCCGCATCCGCGACGCGCACGAAGGTTTCGATCTGTTTGAAGCGATCCATTGCTGTCCCCTGCCTGGGAAGTCCGGCGTCCGGCAACCGCCGCCCGCCCTCATCCCATACTTTTTGTTTCGAAATAAGCGACCCGGACTGATCTTATCAAACCTTTAAGGTGCGCCTAAAGTGCAACCAACACCCTTAGTTCGCCATTTTCCAGACATTCAGGAGACATTCATGGCCAAGATGAGAGCCGTCGACGCAGCCGTGCTGGTGCTCGAAAAAGAAGGTATCGACACCGCGTTCGGCGTTCCGGGCGCAGCGATCAACCCGTTCTACTCGGCCATGCGCAAGGCAGGCAACATCAGCCACGTGCTGGCGCGTCACGTCGAAGGCGCATCGCACATGGCCGAAGGCTATACGCGTGCGCAGCCGGGCAACATCGGCGTGTGTATCGGCACGTCGGGCCCCGCCGGCACCGACATGATCACCGGTTTGTACTCCGCTCAGGCCGACTCGATTCCTATTCTGGCTATCACGGGTCAGGCGCCGCGCGCCCGTCTCTACAAGGAAGACTTCCAGGCCGTCGATATCGAATCGATCGCCAAGCCGGTCACCAAGTGGGCCGTGACCGTGCGTGAGCCGGCTCTGGTGCCGCGCGTGTTCCAGCAGGCTTTCCACCTGATGCGCTCGGGCCGTCCGGGTCCGGTGCTGGTCGACCTGCCGATCGACGTGCAGCTCGCCGAAATCGAATTCGACATCGACACGTACGAACCGCTGCCGGTCTACAAGCCGAAAGCGACGCGCAAGCAGATCGAAGCAGCGCTGACGTTCCTGAACGACGCTGAAAAGCCGTTGATCGTCTCGGGTGGCGGCGTGCTGAACGCAGCCGCGGAAGACCTGCTGGTCGAGTTCGCCGAAACCGTCGGCGTGCCGGTGATCCCGACGCTGATGTCGTGGGGCGCGATTCCCGACGACCATCCGCTGATGGCCGGCATGGTCGGTCTGCAAACCTCGCACCGCTACGGCAACGCGACGATGCTCGCCTCGGACTTCGTGCTCGGCATCGGCAATCGCTGGGCGAACCGTCACACGGGTAGCGTCGAGGTGTACACGAAGGGCCGCAAGTTCGTGCACGTGGACATCGAGCCGACGCAGATCGGCCGCGTGTTCGGTCCGGATCTGGGCATCGTGTCGGACGCCAAGGCTGCACTCGAACTGTTCGTCGAAGTGGCGCGCGAATGGAAGGCCGCCGGCAAGCTGAAGGACCGCAGCGCATGGGTCGCCGACTGCCAGGAACGCAAGCGCACGCTGCAACGCAAGACGCACTTCGACAACGTGCCGATGAAGCCGCAGCGCGTGTACGAAGAAATGAACCAGGTGTTCGGCCGCGATACGTGCTACGTCAGCACGATCGGTCTGTCGCAGATCGCCGGCGCGCAATTCCTGCACGTCTACAAGGCGCGCAACTGGATCAACTGCGGCCAGGCAGGCCCGCTCGGCTGGACGATTCCGGCAGCGCTGGGCGTGCGTGCGGCTGACCCGCAACGTCCGATCGTGGCGCTCTCGGGCGACTACGACTTCCAGTTCATGATCGAGGAACTGGCCGCGGGCGCGCAATTCAAGCTGCCGTACGTGCACGTGGTGGTGAACAACTCGTACCTCGGTCTGATCCGTCAGGCACAGCGCGCGTTCGACATGGACTTCTGCGTGCAGCTCGGTTTCGAGAACATCAACTCGCCGGAAACGAACGGCTACGGCGTGGACCACGTCGCGGTCGCCGAAGGCCTGGGTTGCAAGGCGATCCGCGTGTTCAAGCCGGAAGAACTGAAGCCGGCGCTGGAAAAAGCGCAGGCGATGCTCTCCGAGTTCAGCGTGCCGGTGATCGTCGAAGTGATCCTCGAACGTGTGACCAACATTTCGATGGGCACCGAAATCGACGCGATCAACGAGTTCGAAGATCTGGCGGCCAATCGCCAGGACGCGCCGACCGCGATCAGCATGCTGGACTGAAGTCGCTTTGCTGGACTGAAGTCGCTTAGACGTAGCTGAACCGCAAATGCAGTACCGACGTTCTGACCGGACGACGCCGCGCGAGGAAGAGCGGGCGACGCGGCAATTGACCGCGACGCGCCGCCCGCCTCTCCTCGCGGCGAGCGAGACCGGGTTATTCCACTGACCGACCAGAGAGAAACACGCACCATGCCGAAATTTGCAGCGAATCTCACGATGCTGTTCAACGAAGTCCCGTTCCTCGACCGCTTCGCGGCCGCGGCGGACGCGGGCTTTCATGCCGTCGAATTTCTGTTTCCGTATCCGTTCCAGATCGCCGAACTGAGCGAACGTCTGCAGCAGAACCGCCTGAAGCTGGTGCTGCATAACCTGCCCGCGGGCAACTGGGAAGCGGGCGAACGCGGTATCGCGTGCCTGCCGGATCGCGTCGGCGAATTCCAGGAAGGCGTGGGCCGCGCGATCGAATACGCGAGCGCATTGAAGGTGCCGCAACTGAACTGTCTCGTCGGTATTCCGACGGCAGGCGTCGATGCGGACAAGGCGCGCACGACCATCGTCGAAAACCTGCGCTTTGCGGCCGGCGAACTGAAGAAGGCCGGCATCAAGCTGCTGGTCGAGCCGTGCAACTCGTACGACATTCCGGGCTTCGCGCTGAACCGTTCGAAGGAAGGCCTCGACGTGATCGACGCGGTCGGCTCCGACAACCTGTTCCTGCAATACGACATCTATCACATGCAACGGATGGAAGGCGAACTCGCGGCGACCATCAAGAAGAACCTGCCGCGCATCGCGCACATCCAGCTGGCCGACAACCCGGGCCGTAACGAACCGGGCACCGGCGAGATCAACTACCCGTTCCTGTTCGACCTGCTCGATTCGCTCGGTTACGACGGTTACGTCGGTTGCGAATACAAGCCGCGCACCACCACCACGGCCGGTCTCGGCTGGGTGCAGAGCGTGGCCGGGCAAACCCGCGGCGCAGCCCACGCCGCAGCCTGAGCGTCGCCGCAAGCGGTCCGTCGTGCGGGCCGCGCGCGGCGCATCGGATTCACACCCCAAACAACACTGGAGATTCAGACACATGGCAAAGATCGGTTTTATCGGCCTCGGCATCATGGGCGCGCACATGGCGCGCAACCTCATCAAGGGCGGCCACTCGCTGTTCGTGAACGGTGCGTATCCGGTGCCGGAAGATCTGTCCAAAACGACGACCGTGGTGGCCAATTCGACGGCCGTCGCGCAAGCCGCCGACATCGTCATCATCATGGTGCCGGACACGCCTGACGTCGCCAACGTGCTGTTCGCCGACGACGGCGTCGCCGCCGGCCTGTCGCAAGGCAAGCTGGTGATCGACATGAGCTCGATCTCGCCGCTCGACACGCAGGAATTCGCGAAGAAGATCAACGCGCTGGGCGCGGACTACCTGGACGCACCGGTCTCCGGCGGCGAAGTCGGCGCGCGCGAAGCATCGCTGACGATCATGGTCGGCGGCCCGGAAAAGTCGTTCAACCTGGCCAAGCCGCTGTTCGAACTGATGGGCAAGAACATCTCGCTGATCGGCGACAACGGTGCGGGTCAGACCTGCAAGGTCGCGAACCAGATCATCGTCGCGCTAAATATCGAAGCGGTCGCCGAAGCGCTGCTGTTCGCATCGCGCTCGGGCGCCGATCCGGAACGCGTGCGCAAGGCGCTGATGGGCGGTTTCGCTTCGTCGCGGATTCTCGAAGTGCACGGCGAACGCATGACCAAGCGCACGTTCAACCCGGGCTTCCGCATCGAACTGCATCAGAAGGACCTGAACCTCGCGCTCGACGGCGCGCGCAAGCTGGGTATCGCCCTGCCCCACACCGCCAGCGCACAGCAACTGTTCAGCGTGTGTGCGGCGAACGGCGGCAAGGCATGGGATCACTCGGCGATGGTCCGCGCGCTGGAAATCATGGCGAACTACGAAGTCGCGCAAGCGCCGGGTAGCGAAGCCAAGGCCGCGTAAGACGGCTCATCCGGAAGCGACAACGCAATCAGGGAGCGTGCGGCGCGCGTCATGCGCCGCACGGCAGTACGGCATCACAGGTTTTATCGATCGTCATGATGGTTGCAGGCGCAACGTCATGACGGTTGCAGGTGGGGCGCTCGTTGCGTCGTGCAGCAATGCAAGGCGTAACGGGCAAATCGTGCCGCTCTGGGCTGAGAGCGGCAAGTGGGGTCCGCAGCGGCACCCGGCGGCGCCGGGGAAGCCTTGGTCGGTCAGACGTCGTCGTCGGGTGTCCGGCTGTCGGATTTCATGCTTCAACGAAGCCTATGCTTTTTCAGCCAATCTCTCGCAGCGGGTGCATCGCGCACGCCGCTCGCTTTCCCCGCTTTTTCTCTCCGCTCACCTCCGCCGTTCCCAACATCCCCGATCCGCTTGCGCAAGCGCGCTTGCAATTGCTTGCATCTGGCCGCGTCCGCATGCCGGAAGCGCGACCTTATTTGACACATCGGTCCGCCCTTTTCTCCTACACTCGATGGAGCTGGTTTCCGCACCCACCCACCCATCAGCAGAGGATTCGGACATGAGCATCTTCGGTGACATCGTCAACAAGCTCTTCGGTAAAGCCAAGCCCGATCAGCCGGCCCCCGCGGTCGAGCCGACGCCGGACCCGGCCGCGGCGCAAGCCGCCGCGCCGGCCGATGCGGCGCCCGCACCCGCGCCGCTCGCGGACGTCGACGTCGCGGCGGTGATGGATCAGTTCGTCAGCGAAAGCGGTCAGACGCTCAACTGGCGCACGTCGATCGTCGATACGCTGAAGGCGCTCGGCGTCGACAGCAGTCTCGAGCATCGCAAGCAACTCGCGCAGGAATTGAAGTACAGCGGCGACACCAACGACTCGGCCAGCATGAACATCTGGCTGCACAAGCAGGTGATGCAGGCGCTCGCGGCGAACGGCGGGAAGCTGCCGCCGGATCTGGCGGGCTAAGGGCTAAGGGCTAAGGCGCGTATCAGGCGCTGCGCGCGTCCGGCCGTTGCAGGCGGGTACGCGCGACTCGGGCTCGTTGCCGTTAAGGCACGGTAGAAACGACGACGCGGCGTGTGGATCGATGATCCGCACGCCGCGTTTTTCATTGGAACGTCCACGCCGACGCGCGGGAAGCGGAATCGCTCAGTACGTGTCGAAGGTCTTCTGCAGCGCCGCTGGTCCCGTGACACCCGCGGCCAACGCCAGCATCAACAGCACGCGCGCCTTGTACGGATTCAGCGAACCGGCGCTGACGAAACCGAGTGCATCGTCGGCGGCCGCGCCGTTACGCATCACATGTCCCGAGCCCACGCGCGACGAACGCACCACCGCGATGCCTTGCGAAGCCGCATCGGCGAGCGCCTGCTGCATCGACGCGTGGATCGAGCCATTGCCCGTGCCGGCCACGACGATGCCGCGCACGCCCGCGGCAACCAGCGCATCCACGGCGATGCGCGACACGCCCGCGTAACTCGCGACCACTTCGACGTGCTGCCACGCCGCGCCGATCGTGAATCCGGTGCCCAGGGTATGCGGACGCACGACCGCGCGCTGGTATTCGACGCGGCCGTCCTGCACCCAACCCAGCGCGCCGATCTCCGGCGAATGGAACGCGTCCACCGCGTAGGTGCTCGTCTTGACCACGTCGCGCGCGCTATGAATCCTGTTGTTGAATGCCACCAGCACGCCCTGCCCGCGCGACGCCGCATGGCCGGCCACGGTCACCGCGTTCAGCAGATTCAGCGGACCATCGGCCGACAGCGCCGAGGCCGGGCGCATTGCCGCGGTCAGCACCACGGGCTTGTCCGACTTGACCGTCAGATGCAGCAGATAGGCGGTTTCCTCGAGCGTGTCGGTGCCGTGCGTGATCACCACGCCGTCGATCTCGTCGGCGGCCAGCAACGCGTTGACGCGTTGCGCGAGCGTGGTCCACAGCGACATCGCCATGTCCTTGCTGTCGACGCTGGCGACCTGCTCGGGTGCGATGCGCGCGACCGTCGACAAGGCCGGCACGACGGACAGCAGTTGCTCGACGCCGACCACGCCCGCCTGATAGCCGGAGGTGTTGGTGGCGTCCGGCGCGGCGCCGGCGATCGTGCCGCCGGTGGCCAGCACCGCAATGCGGGGCAACGGGGAGGACGTGGAGGCGGCGCCCTGATCCGGAGGCGCGGCTGGAGAGGAGGTCGGAGTATTCATGGCGGCGATTGTAAGCGATGCGCCGCGCGCCGCCATGCGTGAAAAAACGGATGCCCGTTCGCTTAGGACGGGCCGCGGAACGGGCCGCACGGGTTAAGCCGCACGACGGCGGCCCCCGCGCTGCGCTTGCCTTAAACCGCTTCGCGCAACTGCGCGGCGATTTCCGCTTCGTTCAGCTGCGGCGCGAACATTTCGATCAGCCGGTACGCGTACGCGCGCAGGAACGCGCCCTTGCGCAGACCGACCCGCGTGGTGCTCGCCTCGAACAGATGCTGCGTGTCGAGTGCGACGAGTTCGCTGTCGCGCTTCGGGTCGTAGGCCATCGCCGCCACCACGCCGATGCCCATGCCCAGTTCGACGTAGGTCTTGATCACGTCGGCGTCGATCGCGGTCAGCACCACGTCGGGCAGCGCGCCCGCTTTCGCGAATGCCTGGTCGATGTGCGAGCGGCCCGTGAAGTCCTGGTCGTAGGTGACGATCGGAAATTCGGCGATCTCGTCGAGCGTCAGGTTCGGACGGCCCACCAGCGGATGATCCTTCGGCACCACCACCACGTGATGCCACGAATAGCACGGGAACGTGACGATGTCGGGGAAACGGTCGAGCGCCTCGGTCGAGATGCCGATATCCGCCTCGCCGTTGATGATCATCTGCGCGATCTGTTGCGGGCTGCCCTGGCGCAACGCCAGATGCACCTTCGGGAACACCTCGGTGAATTGACGGATCACCTTCGGCAGCGCGTAGCGCGCCTGCGTGTGAGTGGTCGCGACGACGAGGTGGCCGCTGTCCTGATCGGCGAACTGACGCGCGACGCGGCGCAGATTTTCCGCGTCGAGCAGCATGCGCTCGATCAGCTGATGCACCGCCTTGCCCGGCTCGGTGAGCCCCGTCAGACGCTTGCCGCGCCGGATGAAAATATCGACGCCGAGTTCGTCCTCCAGATCCTTGATCTGTTTCGACACGCCCGATTGCGACGTGTACAGCACGTTCGCGACCTCGGTCAGGTTCATGTTCTGGCGCACGGCCTCGCGCACGAAGCGCAATTGCTGGAAGTTCATCTGTATGTCTCCGGTTCAGCCAGAGTGGAGTTATTCGAGTTTATTGAAACACCGAGTTTTGCTGCCTTGGGTGCCGGGCGCGGCGCCGGCCGATGCTCCGCTTCAGATACCGCTCACCGCCCCTCGCCACACCGCCGCACCGCTCACTGCGCGGGGAAAACCCGCAACGCGCGCGGCACCGCGGTCACGCCGTCGCCCACCGTCAGTTGCAGATCGCGCCATGTCTCGCGATCCAGTTCGGCTTCGAGCAGGTTGCCCTCGCGGCCCGCGAGTTCGACCCGCACCGAGCCGCCGAGCGTCACCACCCGGCGCACGTCGACCACGATCCCCTCGCGATGCCCGGACGCCTGCGGATACAACTGCAGATCGTGCGGCCGCACATAGGCGAACGCCGGCCCCTTGAAATCGGCCTTGATCGACACCGGCAACGCGGCGCCGTCCACCACGAAACCGCTCGCGTCGACATTGCCGTGCAGCCGGTTGGCGGCGCCGAGAAACTCGTAGACGAACGAAGTCTGCGGATGGTCGTACACGTCCTGCGGACTGCCGACCTGCTCCACATGCCCGCGATTGAGCACGACGATACGGTCGGCCACTTCGAGCGCTTCTTCCTGATCGTGCGTGACGAAGATCGTCGAGATATGCAGGTCGTCGTGCAGACGCCGCAGCCAGCTGCGCAGCTCCTTGCGGACCTTGGCGTCGAGCGCGCCGAACGGTTCGTCGAGCAGCAGCACTTTCGGCTCGACGGCCAACGCGCGCGCGAGCGCGATACGTTGCCGCTGGCCGCCCGACAGTTCGGACGGGTAGCGCTGCGCGAGCCAGTCGAGCTGCACCAGCTTCAGCAGCTCGTGCACCTTCTCGCGAATCACCGCTTCCGACGGCCGTTCCTTGCGCGGCTTCACGCGCAACCCGAAGGCGACGTTCTCGAACACCGTCATGTGCCGGAACAGTGCGTAATGCTGGAACACGAAGCCCACTTCGCGTTCGCGCGCGCCGACCGTCGCGACGTCCTGACCTTGCAGCACGACCTGACCGCCGTCCGCGTATTCGAGCCCGGCGATCACGCGCAGCAAGGTGGTCTTGCCACAGCCCGACGGCCCGAGCAGCGCAACCAGTTCGCCCGGCGGAAAATCGAGCGAAACGTTATCGAGCGCGACGAAATCGCCGAAGCGCTTCTGCAGGTTACGAACGGTGATACCCATTACAGCTCTCCTTGCTTGAGCGTGTGTTGCGGCGAGACAGGCGTGGCCTTGAACGAGTGCGACGAAGCCGCGGGCGGCGTGACCGGACCCGCATGCGCGGGCACGTCGCGCGCCGTCAGTTCGGCCGACATGTGGCGCTCGGCGAGCAGCTTCAGACCGAGCGTGACGAGTGCCAGCAAGGCCAGCACCGACGCCACGGCGAACGCCGCCGAGAAGTTGTATTCGTTGTAGAGAATTTCGACGTGCAGCGGCATCGTGTCGGTCTGGCCGCGAATGTGGCCGGAGACCACCGACACCGCGCCGAACTCGCCCATCGCCCGCGCATTGCACAGAATCACGCCGTACAGCAGGCCCCATTTGACGTTCGGCAGCGTGACGCGGCGGAAGATCTGCCAGCCGGACGCGCCGAGCACGTGCGCGGCTTCTTCCTCGTCGTTGCCTTGCGCCTGCATCAGCGGAATCAGTTCGCGCGCGACGAACGGGAACGTGACGAAGATCGTCGCCAGCACGATGCCCGGCACCGCGAAGATGATCTGCACGTTATGGTCCTGCAACCATGGACCGAACCAGCCTTGCGCGCCGAACATCAGCACGTAGATCAGGCCGGAGATCACCGGCGACACCGAGAACGGCAGATCGATCAACGTGGTCAGCAACGCCTTGCCGCGAAACTCGAACTTCGCGATGCACCACGACGCCGCGAGACCGAACGCGAGATTCAGCGGCACCGCGATCGCGGCGGTGATCACGGTCAGTTTGATGGCCGACAACGCATCGGGATCGGCAAGCGATTCCAGATAGAAACCGAGGCCCTTGTTGAGCGCCTGATAGAACACCGCGACCAGCGGCACGACCAGGAACAGCGCGAGAAACAGCAGCGCGATGCCGGTCAGCAGCCAGCGCACCACCGGCGGTTCGGTGACCGGATCGGGACGGCGCGCGACGTTCGGCGCGTTTTCCGTTCGAGTTTGCGTCTGGGGTTGACTCTGCGTCCGGCTCATTGCGCACCTCCGCCGAGCGCCGCGACGCTTGCGACCGGCGCCGGACCCGCGCCGCCGCGGCTGGTGCGGCGCTGCAGATACCACTGCAACGTATTGATGAACAGCAGCATCAGGAACGACACGACCAGCATCACCACGGCCAGCGCGGTGGCGCCCGCATAGTCATATTGTTCGAGCTTGGTGATGATCAGCAGCGAGGTGATTTCGGACTTCATCGGCACGTTGCCGGCGATGAAGATCACCGAACCGTACTCGCCGAGCGCCCGCGCGAAGGCCAGCGCGAACCCGGTCAGCAAGGCGGGAAACACCGCCGGCAGCACCACGCGGCGAAAGGTCAGCCAGCGCGACGCGCCGAGGCAGGCGGCGGCCTCTTCCTGCTCGCGTTCGAACTCCTCCAGCACCGGCTGCACCGTGCGCACCACGAATGGCAAGCCGATGAAGGTCAGCGCGACCAGCACGCCGGCCGGCGTGAATGCGATCTTCAGGCCGAGCGGTTCGAGATACTGTCCGATCCAGCCGTTGCCCGCGTAGACGGCAGCGAGCGAAATGCCGGCCACCGAGGTCGGCAGCGCGAACGGCAGATCGACCACCGCATCGACGATACGTTTGAACGGGAACGTGTAGCGCACCAGCACCCACGCGACCAGAAAGCCGAATACCGCGTTGATCAACGCGCCGCCCAGCGCGGAGAAAAACGTCAGGCGATACGACGCGAGCACACGCGGCGAGGTGACCGCGCGCACGAACTGCGCCCAGTCGAGCGTGGCGGTCTTCAGGAAAGTCGCCGCCAGCGGGATCAGCACCACGAGGCTCAGATACGCCACGGTGATGCCGAGTGTCAGGCCAAAACCGGGCAACGCGCTCGGTTTTCGGAAGGTCAACGTCGTCATGCTGGTTACTCGTTCGGGTTGAGGCTTGCGTTGCGGTTGGCCGGCGCGGCGCGGTTTTCACCGCGTCGCGCCGGTCGGCGGCCGCCGGGCCCTGGCGGCCAAAAAGCGCGCCCATGGGCGCGCTCGAGGGTCCTGCACGATCTTCTGCGCTACCGCACCGGCGTGTTACCCACCGCCCGCGGCGGCGGACAATGCTCGCTTACTGCGGTTGATAAATCGAATCGAACACGCCGCCGTCGGCAAAGTGCGTCTTCTGTGCGTTGGTCCAGCCGCCGAACGAATCGTCGACGGTGTACAGCTTCAGCTTCGGAAACTTCGCGGTCAGTTCGGCCGGCACCTTGTTCGAACGCGGACGATAGAAGTTGCGCGCGGCGATCTCCTGACCTTCCTCGCTGTACAGGAAGTTCAGATACGCTTCGGCGACCTTGCGGGTGCCATGCTTGTCGACCACCTTGTCCACCACGGCCACCGGCGGCTCGGCCAGGATACTGACCGACGGCACGACGATTTCGAACTTGTCCGGACCGAATTCCTTCAGCGACAGGAAGGCTTCGTTTTCCCACGCGATCAGCACGTCGCCGATACCGCGCTGCACGAAGCTGGTGGTCGCGCCACGCGCGCCCGAATCCAGCACGCCGGCATTCTTGTAGAGCTTGCCGACGAATTCCTTCGCCTTCTGGTCGTTGCCGCCCGGCTGATGCTCGGCATACGCCCAGGCCGCGAGGTAGTTCCAGCGCGCGCCGCCCGAGGTCTTCGGATTCGGCGTCACGATCGACACGCCCGGCCGGGTCAGATCGTCCCAATCCTTGATGTGCTTCGGGTTGCCCTTGCGCACCAGGAACACGATCGTCGACGTGTACGGCGACGCGTTGTCCGGCAGACGCTTCTGCCAGCCCTTGTCGAGCAGGCCCTTGCTGGCCAGCGCGTCGATGTCGTACGCCAGCGCCAGCGTCACGACGTCCGCCTGCAGGCCGTCGAGCACCGAGCGCGCCTGCGCGCCGGAGCCGCCGTGCGACTGCTTGAAGGTGATCGTCTCGCCGGTCTTCGCCTTCCATTCCTTGCCGAATGCCTGATTGACGTCCTGGTACAGCTCGCGGGTCGGGTCGTAGGACACGTTCAACAGCGTCGTGTCGGCCGCCTGTGCCTGCGCCATCGCGCCGAGTGCGCCGGCCGCGCCGAGCGCGAGTGCCGCGATGAGTTTCTTCGTCTTGCCTGCCAGCCCCGTATTCCGGTGATTCATGTCAACTTTCTCCGCGTGGTGGTCCGCTGAAACAGCGTGTGGTGTTGTTCTACGTCGCGGTCACGTGCACATGAGCGCCAACTCGAAGGGCAGTCTATCGAAGAGCTTTCATCATTAAAAATAATGTTTCCTCATTCTTTAATACGCAAAAGTGGTAATGACAGCCAGACAAGGCGTTGCGACGCGAAATCGGATGTTCAAGCGCCGTTTACCGGCGTTATCGCGACCTCGCGGCGGTGTCCGGGAGGACGAACTTAAAGTAAAGCTTGAATTGCGCGGAATACTGTATAAAAATACAGTCACCTGTTCATACATACAGTGACCATGACCAAACTCACCGCACGCCAGCAGCAGGTGTTCGATCTGATCCGCCGGGCGATCGAACGCACCGGTTTTCCGCCCACCCGTGCGGAGATCGCCGCCGAACTCGGCTTCAGTTCCGCGAACTCCGCCGAGGAGCATCTGCGCGCACTGGCACGCAAGGGTGTGATCGAACTCGCGGCCGGCGCCTCGCGTGGCATCCGGCTGCTGAGCGGGCAGGAAGATTCGCCGCATCAGTTCACGCTGCCGCACGCCAGCATCATGCAGTTGTCGTTGCCGCTGATCGGGCGGGTCGCGGCGGGTAGCCCGATCCTCGCGCAGGAACATATCTCGCAGCATTACGCGTGCGACCCGGCGCTGTTCTCGAGCAAGCCCGATTACCTGTTGAAGGTGCGCGGGCTGTCCATGCGCGACGCGGGCATCTTCGACGGCGACCTGCTCGCGGTGCAGAAGAAAAGCGAGGCGAAAGACGGCCAGATCATCATCGCGCGGCTGGGTGACGATGTGACCGTCAAGCGTCTGAAGCGTCGGCCGAACGGTATCGAGCTGATTGCGGAGAACCCCGACTACGACAACATCTTCGTCGAGACCGGCAGTGCGGAATTCGCGCTGGAAGGGATCGCCGTCGGACTGATACGGCCGAGCGAGTTTTAAGCGGTCGTCGAGGGTTCGTCAGTGTTTCGGCGGCGGGTCCTCAGCGGTTGAATCCCCGCGTCATCGAAGCTAGCTCTCGCGGCTGGCTCGTGAATCGTCCGGGATTGAGCCGCAGGCATTCACGTTGGTTTCTTTTCTGCGTGACGGCGTGTTTCCACGCCGTCTGTCGAAACACGCCCGTACGTTGGGCGACGCTCGAAGCCAGCGTTAAAGCGGCGTTACCGCCGCACTCACGTTGCATCATCGTTGCATCGCCTGGAGAGAATCATGGAACGCCTTGCCCGTCTGCTGCCCTTCCGTCAGTTCGGCCGTCTGCGTCATCTGCGCAAGCTGGTGCCCTGCTCGTTGATCGAGGCATCGGCGGCGAGCACGCCATCGCTGTTCGATTCCGCCGACGGCGCATCGAGCCTGCCCTCCGCGCTGCCGGCGTTTGCACGCGTGTCGCTGAACTCGGGCCTGAATACCGCCGAGCCGGCGCGCCGTGCGCCGGTGCGCGTCTATCACGGTCCATCGCGGCTGATCATGGTCGGCACCGTGGACGCGGTGTGCCGCATGATCGACCGGTGTATCGCCGAAGAAGCGAATGTGCAGGGCGCAGCCGTCGAAGCCTGAAGGTTCGGATTGTCGCTTTGATATGACGCTGGGTATCACATCGGGTATAACGCCGGATGTCGCGCAGGGATCGTTTTGGCGTGGCCGTGGTCCACGTTAGATCACATTCGATGGAGAATTCCGCGCGATGCCCGCTTCAATCCGATTCACCCCGCGATTGCCCCCGCGAACCAGGACCCCGCGAACCAGGACCCGAATGAACCGACGCTCGAACGCACCGATGAAAGGCAGCGCCACCCGCCCGCTGATCGTGACGTTGATCGTGGTCGTGGTGATTGCCGCGCTCGGGTTCGCTTATGCGTCGCCGTATATCGCGTTGAACAATCTCAAACGCGCGGCGGATGCGCGCGACGCGCAGACCGTCAATCAATACGTCGACTTTCCCGCATTGCGCGACAGCCTGAAACAACAGGTGACCGGCCTGTTGACGCGCCGCCTGGACCAGCACGGCAGCGGCAATCCGTTTGCCGCCATCGGCGCGATGATCGGCGTTGCGCTGATCGGTCCGCTCGTGGATGCGTATGCGACGCCGGACGGCGTCGCCGCGTTGCTCAACGGCATGCCGCCACGCGGCAATCCTGGCGAGCGGCCGCCCGCGCCTGCCGTGCCGCCCGCATCGGATGCGGCGCCGGGCGCAACCGCGCCCGCCCCGGCAACGCCATCAACACCGTCAACGCAACCATCCGGCACACCGGCAACCCCCACGCCGCCGCAACCGCCCCAGACCACGGCGGGCTATCGCGGCCTCAACGAGTTCGTCGTCACGTACCAGCATGGCGCGGGCGACGCGCGTTATTCGGCGATCTTCGCGCGCGAAGGCCTGTTCACGTGGAAGCTGGCCGCGGTGGACCTGAACGAGTAATGGCCGCTCGCGGGCCGGCCGGATCAGGCCGCCGCCTGCTCCTGCTCCGCCGACGACGAACACGCCACCAGAATGCTGCACGAAATCCGGTCGAGCAGCGGCGTGTTGCCGGCGCCCATCCACCATCGCGACAAGCCGGTGCGGCAGCGATGGCCGACCACCACGAGGTCGACGTGCAACTCGTTGGCCAGGTTCGCGATCTCGTCGATCGGATGGCCGAACGCAAAGTGCCCCTGCGCGCTCACGCCGCGCTCGGTGAGCCAGTCCACGCCTTCCTGCAAGATATCGCGAGCGGATTTCTCGAAGCTCCCGCACGCCACATCGGTCAGCAGGCCCGCGCTTTGCGCGATGCTAGAACGCATATCCACCACGGACAGCAAATGCGTTTCGGCTTTCAGATCCAACGCCAGATCGGCGCCGCAACGCAATGCCTTGCGGCCTTCGCGCGAGCCGTCGTAGCACAGCAGGATTTTCTGGTAGCTCGCCATGATTTTCTCCCTCCGCGCGGAGCGCACGGTCTGAATCAATCATGGTGCGCCGCAATTCAGCTTGCAAGGGATGGAAAACGCTAACCGTGCGACGCGCACCCGCCCATCGCGCCCTAAACCGGTGCGTAGGGGGATTGGCGGTGATAGGTAGCAAAGCGAACCGGCCGTGCAACCC